>JAEWSG010000007.1 GCA_023398495.1 Bacillota bacterium | reverse complement strand
TAACTGGGTGTTTATAAATCCTCTTTACTTACCTTTTTTGTTAATTTTTGCGGAAAAGTATATCAGATTATCCAAATAAAAAAGAACAATTTTGTAATATGTTGAATCACTGTTAAATAAATTTTTTTTTGAAGGGGCTAAAGAAGCAAATTGCAGAAAATGTATGTAAAATACAGAGAATGTCTGTATTTTCACTGATCGATAATCGATAAAAATAAACCACCGCCTTCAGCAAAGTGACACCACCATTGAAAAGAAAGTGCATTTTCAGGCGCAGCACCCTGATAAGGTTTCAGCGAAAACAACTTTGTCAGTTGGATGCTTGGATGGGGTGAGAACATAAAGTAGGATATTTATAAGCAAATTTAAAATCAGTAAATGTAATTCCTAAATTTGAGTGAACTTTAATTTTAGAAAATATGGGACTATTTTCAGCCTTAATTGGTAATGCCGGTGCTGTAGATACTGAAAAACTTAAATTGCAATATGGCAGATTATTAACTGATACTGAAGAGATTCACCTGGGATTTAAGTTAGTCAGAGACTTGTTTATCTTCACCAATAAGAGACTCATTCTGATTGACAAGCAGGGAATGTTGGGTAATAAAATTGAGTATAAATCAATTCCATACAAAAATATCTCGCGTTTCAGCGTTGAAACAGCCGGCACTTTTGATCTGGATGCTGAACTTAAAATATGGATATCGAGCGAGCAACAACCATCCCTAACTAAACAATTTAACCGGTCGGTGGATGTTTATGAGGTTTACAAGGTGCTCTCGACATATGTCCTACATTGAATACCAGCCATGCCCGTGGAGTGACATTCAATAAATGATTAAATTTGACTTCCAAAACATTGTATTATGAAACGATGTGAGTTTACACCTGATCAGGTAAATTCTCTTCAACCTGATGAGGTATTTGTTTTCGGTAGTAATCTTCAAGGCAATCATGCTGGCGGTGCAGCTGCAATGTCAGTTTCAAAATTCGGGGCAGTATATGGTCAGGGCACAGGTTTGCAAGGTCAGAGTTATGCCATACCTACAATGCATGGCGGAGTTGAAACCATTGCTCCTTATGTAGATGAGTTTATCTCATTTGAAATAATAATCCTGAAATGTTCTTTTATGTTACCCGGATTGGATGCGGTATTGCAGGTTTCAGGGATGAACAAATAGCTCCGCTTTTTAAAAATGCACAGGATCTTGAAAATGTATGTTTGCCAAAGTCTTTTGTTGATGTGCTGAAAGCAAATTCAATTTGAGCTGATACCTACGAATGGTGAAAAGTATGTCGCTGGTATAGCCTGAATTTCCTTAAAAACCTTCCCGTCCCATACTGTGTAAATAACATCTGAAGAATAGTCGCTTGCCCCCCTGTAAATCTTATTATCTGATACGTGGCAAATCACATCAGATGTATAGCCGGAGTTTTTCTTCGCTGATGCGAATTGAAGAGCGTGGAGGTAAGAGGATTGAAACTTAACATAAGAATATGTGGTAAAAAGATGGTTCAATGGTGATTTTATAATTGTTGGTATTACTATGTAGCCACGGATTGCTAAGTGCATAGACCTTACTTCCTTCTATGCTTTATACACGGCCTGCGTGCCTCTCTTTCCATCCAGTTATTGAACCTGCCATATTTAAAATAAACCTTCAGGTAGTTGTAATAAAAGCTTGTCAGTCCCATTCTTTTATATTGTTTCCAGTGCTCCATTTCATGCCGGTAAACGGTACAGGGATCGCTTCTGTCTTCATCCCTGAATTGTTTTTCGATAAACATGCCAAATGGAGGAATGGTGATAGCCATCTGTTTTCCGGGTATCCGGAAGGGTAGGTAAACAACTGACGGATACTTGAATATATCCAGTATAATAATTGTCAAAATCAATACCAGAAAGATAATAGATTGGATTCTCATCCTTTGTGCGTTGCTTTTTTACAGTGCTAAATTATTAAAAGCATGAAATTCTATTGCAAATTTCCCTCTGAATTAGAGAAGCGCTAGCATATCCATGCTAACCCGAACTTAAATTTAGCTTGAAAATGGCATAGTTTTAAAATTTAATATAGAGTATAATGCCTGATTATGCTGATATTTAAATAATATTAGCTATAAAGAAATTTGCCGGATAACATTTGCAATAAAGAAATATTTTGATGATTTTGTCGGGCGTATCATAAAATTACATATTTTTGTGCCATCATTAAAAATATAATCAATGAAAATTTCAATTGATGAAAACAGGGTACTTTCTTTTACATTAAAAGATAAAAGAAGGAATGTGGACGATCAGACATTGACGGTTCTTTACAATGAACAGAAAACAAGTAGTCATTTTTATGAAGTAATCACTGGTTCAATTCCAAAATTCAAAGGTGGTTTCGTGGTGAAAGGTGTCACCTATTCTGGTGACATTACAAATATTGAAGTGAAGTACTCGAATGATCAAACCCGTAGATTATTCTGTGGACAAATTAACGGTAACGGGATAAGTCGGTTCAGAAGTTATGTAAAATTGTTGGAATCAGGAACCTATAAAGAAATCCTGATCTACCCATCAAGTTCAATATATCAATGAAAATATGGTTTGTAAGGTTGATAGGTTTTAAGGTGGATTGACAGGATCTGTTTATATCAGATTGATTATGTCAACTCTGGTTAGACAGATCCTTTGTTCTGATTTGTAGTGAGTAGTAAACCAAATAAAATAACAAAATGGAAAATTTTAATTATTTGATCGAAAATGTCTTCATGGAACTGGTGATCGGTAAAACACCTGAAAAGTTTCTGAATCTGGATCACAGATTAAACATTGCAGAAACGGATGAAATAAAGAAATTCAAGAAAGTTTATCTTCGTTTAATGGAAGATATTAATGAACAACTTAACTTGCTCGCTTCATGTGAAGAAGCTATTGCATATCTGCGTGCCAGGGAAGTAGTCAGGAACGAAGGAGTTAAACTGTCAAACGTTAGGGGTTATATTTATGGACGAACACCATTATTCCGCACTCTTAAGAAAAACCGTGATTTCAGAACAGTTGTCGGAAGAGCATCAGAAATCGGAAATGATCTCAAAGCACATACTCAGAATAAGAAGTTCATGATAGAAGCCTCTGATCTGGTTATAGCCGTATTAAATGAAAAAATCCATGAAGTCTT
>JAEWSG010000160.1 GCA_023398495.1 Bacillota bacterium | reverse complement strand
TTGGTATGGGGTGCATAGGAGGTATAGGAATTTATGTAAATCTAGAATATGTAAATTTTATAATGAAAAGTTATATCAATAAAGCAGCTAAAAACAAACCTAATTAAGGAGAAAACTTGTTTTAGTGCCAAATGACGGAATTGCTTGACCTTCACATAGAATCTGTAAGCCTCCTCCAAAACCACTGCATTCCAGCACCATAACCATCCATAGGACGTTTTTCAAATCCGAATTTTTCATAGAAACCTTCACGTCCTTCAGCAGCGAAAAGCCACACTGTGCTTTCTTCAGCACAATTCGTCTTTATCCAATCCATAATATTTTGAACAATTGTTTTGCCAATGCCTTGACCTTGATATTCAGGAATCACGATAATATCAACAATTAGTGAAAATATACCCCCATCTCCAACTATGCGCCCCAAACCAATGATCTTATCTCTTTCTTTGGCCAATATCGAATATGTAGAAGAATCGAGCCCTTTTAATATCGATTTGTCGTCAACAAGCTTCCACCCTACTGCCGATCGAAGATATTTATATTCTTCAAGGGTTGGAAGTTCATTTTTGAATTCAAGCATCATGTATATCCTCCTGCCTCAGAATAAATTATATTTGTATCAAACTCCAATCAATCCGTATTCTGCAATTACGGCTTCCAGCAACTCCACCGCATCTTTTACATCTACCTGATATATTTTCATATCCACTCCAACTCCTTATCTGTAAGACTTCCCCCAACATTTCCTGTGTTGATTGTTTCTTTCGGCTCAATAACATAACACAGCATTCTTCTTCACGTATTGACTTATGATCTACTCCTTTAGGAATAACAAGCATTCCACCCTCATTCCCCACCTTTCTCAAAAGCTCTAACAGAACCTTCAATCCTCCTGTCTTCAACAATTTTCAGAATAATCGAACCTTCTGATTCTTTCTTTAGCTCTTCCAAAGTCTGATTAAGTGGTAGAATTGTAAAATCAATTTTTTACATTTTCAATTACTTTACACTCAATGAATAATCTTCTATAAATTCACTTATTGCACTTTTGTATTTTTGATTTTCATCCCAAAAAGCTTCCAGATGGGATGAGTTATCAAATATGATAAAGTTCTTATTTTTATGAGGTATAGCGTCAAATAACTCTTTACCCATAAAGAAAGGACATTTTTTATCGGCTTTACTGTGCATAATCAACATTGGAATTTTACTGCTCCTAATTGACTTTACTGCATTCACATCTTCATATGAAAAGGAGTACATGAATTTATTTGATATACTCCCTAACCTAATAATTAATTTAGTGGGTAACGGTAAGAAGTTTTTATCTATCTCAGTCGCTATTATAGCATCCATACTAGTATAAGCACTATCAATTATTGCGAAATCCAAATTTTGTTTTGCATGATCAGTCCCTGAATAATATGCAACTGTTGTTCCTCCCATAGATTGCCCTAATGCACCAATAATATTTTCTTTTGACATTTTACTCTTTATATATGTAATAACACTTTTCAGATCATCCTTTTCATAGTATCCAAAACTAACTCTCTTCGCTGTATTAGCCCCATGTGCTGGTGCATCATACAATACAACATTAAAGTTCTGTTCCAAAAAAAACTCTGCTATAGGATACATTGCTTTATGATTGGACTCGTGCCAGTGTACTAACACCATCGTTTTATTATCATAACTGTTTTCAGATTTATAATAGTATATTGGTATTTTATGACCAACATAAGCTAGTATCTCATCTTCTTCAACTTTTGAAACCCATGTGTTTTCAAACTGCTCTTTGCTGTAATTCATATCATCAAAATACATTCCAACAATATCATTTGTGTGTCCTTCTGTCATTCTTCCTGGAATATATGCCAATACAACTCCTAGTATAATTATCACAATCAAACTTATACTAAATATAGCAAGAAATTTCTTCCCAATTCTTTTCATTTAGACACCTCCACAGCGTTGCTATTATGTGTAATAAACATCTCAATAGTAGAGAGTGCCAATACCCACATCCTATCAACTTCATCGCTAATCTGACCAATAAAAAAAACAAGAATAAACATTGATATAAGTAAAATTATAGAATTACTTGTCTTTTATTCAAGGCTTTCATCTCTATTATACAAATCTTGAATTTCATTTACGATTTGTGTATAAGGTGTATCCAAAGACCAGAATTCCAGTCTTAAATTATCTTCTCCATGTGTTATGTAAGCATATATTACTTTTCCTTTATATACTATCACCCCTCCAAATAAATTGTTTTTATTCCCCATCTTAGATAACTTATAGAAATACTCAGTAACTGGTTTGCCGTAATAATCATTAGGTCTTAGTCCCAACTTTTCTGAAACTTCTATCTTCTTTTTTACCTGAATTCTTTCTTCGTCTAATTCCATTTTAGGAAGTTCGTGAACAGATCCAAGTGAATCAACAGTCCAACCATATTTTTCAAAAAAACTTCTGTTTTTTTGATCAACAACTGTTTCAGAATTAATTAATCTTAATAAAATTAATGATACTAGCAGCAAAAGCACCACAAAGGTTAATAACAATCTAAATTTCCTTTTTACAAACATTTCACACACCCTCCAAATCCCCTTTACCATTGCACTCTAAATAATTTTGTATAATCCCTAAAATCTACATACTTTAACCTTAAAAACCAATCTCACCGCCATTAAATCATATCTTTAACAAGGCTTCCTGCAACTAAAGCAAACATAAGGAATTGTTAACCTAAACCCACTGTGTGCAATATCGTTCAATCTTCTTTTTACTTCATCAAGGACTGTATTTGAAAGTTCCTCCCCAACGATTTCTATCCAGGGTTTCAGGAAACATAGTCTGATAAAATGATAACTGAACATTGCCGAAGCATCTGAAAAGCACATACAAAAACTTCCCTCATCAGCTTCTAGTATTTCAAACCCAGCTGTCTCAATGTACTGTCGGAGCAATTCCAAAGGCTTACGGTGTTTATAAATATGTTCATCTATTCCAGCGATGCATGTATCAAGTTTCATTTCCGCAAGGACTTCTCTGTATACATCATAAAACTCTTTCATAGTCCCCGGAAGGTTTACTGTGAAAACAAACTGGCCTCCAGCTTTAAGAACCCTGTATGATTCAGCAATTGTCCTCGCTTCATTCCCAGTATTGTTTATGCCGTTATTTGATACCACAGTATCAAACATAGAATCCTCAAATAGCATTTTATTAGCATCTCCGCTGATAAACTCAATATTTGGAACTTCATATACAGACGCTTTATAAGCTGCTTGTTTTAATGCCTCTTCCCACAAATCAATACTGTACACCTTTGATGAATTGCCTAACCTCTGAGCTAATTCAATTGATGGAAATCCAGTACCACAGCCAATATCCAGCAGCTTGATATTCTTTTTGTATTCAATTTTCTCAAGAAGCTTCAGGCCAAAAGGAGCTGCCCATAGTGGCAGTTCATCATAAGTGTTGACTATGTCCTTATCATTGTAATTTTCGTTAACTTTATTGATTATCATAAGTTGTCATCCTCCTTTAATCTCAGTACTTTCGGCTCAATAACATAACACAGCATTCTTCTTCACGTATTGGCTTATGATCCACTCCTTTAGGAATAACAAGCTTCCACCCTCATTCCCTACCTTTCTCAAAATATATAAACCGCAAAGCATCATTTATCTTTTCATCCTTGAATCTTTTATATCCCAACTTTCCATAAAAGGCGAGATTCTTTTCATCCAAATGTCCCGTAAACAACTCAAATCTGGCTCCCTTAAAGCACTTTTCAACAGCCTTCATCAGTTTTTTGCCTATACCTTTATTCTGATAATCAGGATGCACAATAAGTCTTCCTATATAGCAGCTTCCATCTTTCTCAAAAGCTCTAACAGAACCTACAATCCTCCTGTCTTCCACAACTTTCAGAATAATCGAGCCTTCCAATTCTTTCTTTAGCTCTTCCAAAGTCTGATTAAGTGGTAGAATTGTAAAATCATTGTATCTTATTGCATTTTCCTGATATGCAAGCTTTTGAAGATCCAGGATATCTTCAAGGTCAATTTTTGTAGCTATATCAACACTCGGGAAACCATATTCAATTCCAGACGCCTTTATATAATTTCTGGTTTTTGGACAAACAAGAACGCATAATCCACAATGCGTTTCACCTGGTGAGACTTTCCAGGTTCTTTCGATTGCTTTATTTCTGCAAGCCAATGAATTATAAAATATCTCCCGCTCCATACCGGCATACCACAAATCTCCACTAAGAGCTTCAGCAGGACAATTGCTTACACAATTATTACATACTCCACAACCCGACTCATTGATTGGTTTATTCACATCCAGTGGAGCATCGGTTAGCACAGTTGAAATCCTTATGGCAGAACCATATTTTTCAGTAACCAGTAATGCACATTTGCCTATCCAGCCAATCTCTGCTCTTGTTGCAACAGTTTTGTGAGGAAGAATCGTAGAATGGTCCTTATAATTTATACTGACCTTTGCTCTTGTCTGTGGGAAAGCATTAAATCCGGCATCTTTGATTATTTCTGATGCCTTTAAGTCTAAGTCATCAAGAAGCTTATTCAATCTGAAATATTCATCATAATATTCTTTTGTAGGACCGTTTCCTATCCCATTTATTACAGCAGGGTCAATTGCCACTGCAATGGCAATTCCAATGTTAAAGCCTTGTCTTTGATTGGTTGGAAGTTCACCCAGGTCTGCAAATCCTACCAGTGAAGCTCCTGCTACTGTTAATTCTGTTTTTAACCGTTCACTCAAAAAGTCCATTCATTCCCCTTCTTTCTCTGTCAAAATAAAAGCCCACAGAATTTTTTCACTGGTTTTTCAACTCCCTGTTATTAAATACTGCTTTACTTCCAACAAAGATTCAAAAACTGGAACACCAAGGCATGATACTCTTTCTTTGCTTTGGTGACCACTGGTTAACAATATACAATCACAACCTATCTCGCAGGCAGTTTCATAATCATGCAATGTGTCACCTACAAGCAAAACTTCTTTTTTATCAAATCCGGATTCCTCAAGCCACATTTTCCCGATATCAACCTTGCTTGTAGCGTGACAATGGTCAAGCCCCAGCAGCCTGTCAAAGTAATCAATAATTTCAAAGTGCCTTACCTGCTCCTCCAGATTCTTTTGCTGTGAAGCAGACAATATCACCTGATTAATATCATTATTCCTAATGTGCTCCAATACAGGAATACAATTTTCCTTTAGTCTCGCGGATAAGCTCTCTTTTTGATATTCTGTAATAAATTCTGTAGAAATTTTTTCAAATGGCTCTATAACAAAATCAAACCCAAGCTGATTGTAATAGTGTTTTACCGGGAAGCCAAATATTTCTTTATATCTTTTGATATCTAATAACGGCAGATTACGATGCCCAAGTACTCTGTTCATAACATTTATACAAACTTCCAAATCATCAAGCAATGTACCATTCCAGTCCCAAATGATGCAGTTGTACCTTTTCAAATCATTCACCCTTCTCGAAATTATCTATCAATTATTTGCATCTGAACTATCTTCAAAGACAATCGGCTCATTTTCGTTGCCCAATTTATAAGTCTGAACCGACAGAATCTTTACGTCCTCAAGGGGTTTATCATTAATTCCAACCTCTACATTAGCTATCTTGTCCACTACATCCAAACCTTCATATACTTGCCCAAAAACTGTGTGACTGCCATCCAACCAAGGAGTACCTCCTATTTGGGAGTACGATTCAATAAGCTGTTGATCCATACCGATTGATTTACAGTACTCCTTTGTTTGATAACCTAAAATAGGATTCTGGACTATGAAGAATTGACTTCCGTTGGTATTAATGCCTCTATTTGCCATAGAGAGAGCACCGCGTATATTATAGAGCTTGCTACTGAATTCATCTTTAAAGGGTTTGCCCCAGATGCTTTCACCACCTTTACCATTTCCTTGTGGATCTCCACCCTGAATCATAAAATTATTGATAACTCTATGGAATATAAGTCCGTCATAGTATCCTTTTTGAGAAAGTCTTACGAAATTTTCAACCGCAAGTGGTGCATCCCCATAAAAAAGTTTTATTTTTATGTCACCTTGGTTAGTCTTCATCACGGCGACCATATCACCCTTTACTGGTTCTGAAAGCTGGTAGCTAACAGGCGATTCCGATGAATTAAACTTCGAAATAAGCTCTTCGGTTCTTTTCAAATCAAGGTTCATTTTAGATTTACTTATAACTATCAACCCTTTATTATAGAAAACTTCTTTGCCCAATGCATTTTCTGCTAAAGCCCTTAAGGGAACCAGCATTCTATCGTTTATTATTTGGGCTGGCTCATCCATAATAACCTTTTTTTCATCAATAAGCATCGTTTTATCGTTTGAAGTAAGTCTTACGCTGCTATTATTAAAGTTTATTATCGCAGTTTTTGTAGCATTATCAAAGCTTACATCCGCACCAAAATTTTCAGAGATAAACCTTAAAGGTACAAGGGTTCTTCCGTTCTTAACAATTGCTTTAACCTCCGTATTGGACGTATCAATATATGTAGGAATGTTTTTAGCATATGCCCTGTTGCTATTTACTAATAATACTACTGCATCCTTTAAATCATTTTCAAGTTCATTAGAAAGTCCAAATACATTAAGATTAGCTGATGTCAAAAGTGTCATAATCAAAATACTTATAAACTTTTTTGCTGACATTATGAATCTCAACCTCCGTTATAAAGCGTTTTTTATATGTTTAAATTATACCACACTACAGTGGAAGCTACTATACCTTTTGAGCCAGCCATCATCATCTCATACCTTTACCCCAAAATTCCGCACAACGCAAAAAACGCTCACCCTTACGGGTAAGCGACTTTAATCTTGGTTGCGGGGAGCGGATTTGAACCACTGACCTTCGGGTTATGAGCCCGACGAGCTACCATACTGCTCCACCCCGCGATATAATGGTGCCGAAGACCGGAATCGAACCGGTACGGGAGGTAAGTCCCGCAGGATTTTAAGTCCTGTGCGTCTGCCAGTTCCGCCACTTCGGCATTCATACGTCACTCAATCAAGCGACTTACTCATTATAATACATGATGCTTTATGTGTCAACATTTTTTTAATGGTAATTTCAAGTAAATATTGCTTCTATAATATTATATGATACAATAGCACAATTATTGCACATTTTTTAACAAAACACATATTAAAGGAAAAAATGGCTTCTGTCAAGAGACAAAAACCATTTTCTATATATAAATAAAAATTTGCATATTAATCTCAATTATTATTCTCATCGAACCTGCTTCATCTAAAAGAAATTCTTTTAAATTCCAATAACCTGAAAAACCAACGGAATCAAAAGATTAATATTGAGCAGATCTCTTATATCCGCCTCCACCCCTTTTTGATTCGAAATTCTTTTTCAAGTCATGAAGCTTCTCATCACTGTCCTTCATAAATTTTGAAAGGCGTTCTTCAAAGGACAGATTGTTAGACCCACTGTTATTCCAGTCAATCTCTACAGGTCTACTTGATTTTACAACAGGTTTTGGATCTAAAGCCTTCTTAATGGACAAGCTAATTTTACCATTTTTATCCACCGAAATGATTTTAACTTTTACAATTTGGTTATCATTAAGATGTGCTTTAATGTCCTTAACATACTCTTCGGCAACTTCTGAGATGTGAACCAATCCGGTCTGGCCATTAGAAAGTTGAACGAAAGCTCCAAAATTGGTAATGCCAGAAACCTTTCCCTCAACGATTTTACCTACCTCAACGAGCATAAATTTAATAATCCTCCTGATTATATAAAGTAATATGATTATATAACATATGCCATTTCAAGTCAAGTGCCAACCGAATTGCAAAATTCCAATATTTATAATTTTGCACAAAAAGCCAAAACCCTTACCGTATATTAATTAATTGTTAATGTCATCAAAAACACGCTCACCATTTTTAACCATGCCAAGCATTTCTCTTGCTATCTTTTCAATGCTTTCATCAGAGTTGATTTCTTCTCGCTGTTTGTTAAGCTTCTCATTGCTTTCCATTTCTGCCTGAATTTTCGCATCAATTCCGTCTAATTGAGCCTGTTTTGCATATAATACACCCTGTTGATTTATCAACAAATAAGCCAGATATGCAATAGCAGCCAAAAAAAGCACTGTTCCTAATTTAGACTTTTTTCTTTTGTTCATAAAGTTACTCTCCCTTTAATGCAAAACCAAAGTTTACCATTTTATATCAATTCTAAAATATATAACAAAAGACTTTTTAGAATTAACTTTTGTCGTCTAATATTACATCGGAATTTGTCTTCAATAAATACCGATATAATAGGTATATATACATTTATTCTACATGATTGAGAAAAATCCTCCTATATTTTTGAAACATTATGTTTTATATCTAAATCTTTTTTCTTATATTTCTAAACCTTTTTCTCCACACCTTGAATTTACCCACATTATTCCTACTAGCCCTGCATGCTTTCCCAAAAACTTTTCTCATACCATTATAGATAATTCCGGCAGGAAATTTCAATAGCTTAAAGATAATTTTAAAGGGATATAGTATGATACCGAACACTGTAACAAAAAATTTGTATATTAACTTTAAGGCAAACAAAAATACCGTCATTACAATTTTGCTAAGCAGCAGTGAGTATAGAATAATGCCTATTATAGCTCCGACAATTAAATAACCTCTGAGTTCACCTTCATTACTTATATAGACAACAGCAAAAAGCACAAGTGCTACCAGTATCCAGTAAATAAAGTCCTCAAAGTATACAATTATATTGCTTGATTTTATAGCCTTCCTTCTTATTCTGAAAACATCATATATAAAGGCTATAATCATTCCCCCAAGTACACAACACAAAAAAACATACGCTTGATTGCTAATAGTAACAAACAATTTGATCACTTATCCTCTATCTGAACATTTTGGAAAAGAAGCCAGCACCTTTAGATCTTGAATTCTCATTGTCATTATATTCACAGCTGATAATATACCCCTCAATACTAAGTTCTGAATTTTCTATATTCAACTTATTAATATGAAGCTCCTCTCCGCATACAATCAGCACCCCCAACTCTGTTTCTACCTCAACAGTCTCATCATCAAAACTTCTTACTTTAAGTACTCCTGATATGCTTAGTTTCTCCCTGTTCTCCATTACAAGATTTTGTACCGTTTGTCTTGCCAATTTCTTGTCTTCATTCATTTCTATCTCCTCCGGCATTTGAAAATATATGTGCCTTATCATAGCATTAGTGCTATTTAACGTTATGTTACTGAAATTTAGTTTGCTTATAATATTTATGCATGTACCAAAGCAAAAATACCTGTTTACAAAAAAAAGAACATTCTAGTGCTGATTAACAAAATTAATTTCTAGATTTTAATTTTGTTAATCAGCAAAAACATAGGATGTGCATTTTGCAAAATTCATTTCTAGAAATGAATTTTGTTCAAAAGCACTAACCATTAGAATATTCTTTAGCATAGTCTACTTATATTGAATGTAAAATCATTTGGAACAAATAAAGTCGTAAAGTGAAATTATAATATTTTGAACATTTCTTTTGAGTCAGCTTTGAGGACGTGCTCACTTATAGATGTTACTTCAACCTTGGTATTACCGCTTCCAAACTGAATCTCAATAATATCTCCTATTTCGATTTCCGACCCGGGCTTTGCAATTTTATCGTTAATTTTCACCCGGCCCTGTTCACATGCCTCATTTGCCAAAGTACGCCTTTTGATAAGTCTGGATACCTTAAGATATTTGTCTATCCTCATAAATTATTCCCCCATTGCACACGATTTCTTTTATGGCATTACTTTTATACTATAAAAGGCCTCTTAAGAAAGAAGCCTTTTAGTCTTTATATACTGAATTATTTATTGACTAAATCTTTTAATCCCTTACCTACCTTAAAGATTGGAGCTTTTGTTGCAGGGATATTGATTTCTTCTTTTGTTTGTGGGTTTCTACCCTTTCTTGCGGCTCTTTCTCTTACTTCAAATGATCCAAAGCCCACCAACTGAATTTTATCTCCGTTGGAAAGAGCTTCTTCCACACTTTCTATAAAAGCATTAAGTGCCTTTTCTGCATCCTTTTTTGACAAATCACCTTTTTCTGCCATACTTGCAACTAAATCAGTCTTATTCATTGTGAAATCCTCCTATAATTTATATTGTCTTTTTTTGAAACAATAAGTTTCAGCTGTAATTTATGAATTTGCGAATAACTTTTGCAAACAAATCATTTATATTCTACGTATTGCTCAAATCTCCTCCTTTTATTCAATAATTATTTAAAATTTTTCTAAATATGTATTTTTGACTTCTCCCATAATTCATCCATCTCTTTTAAAGACATGTCATTTAAGTTTTTGCCTTGCTTTTTGCTTTCCGTCTCAATGTACTCAAACCTTTTTATAAACTTATTTATTGAACCTGTTAAGGCAAGTTCAGGCTGTACTTTCAAAAACCTGGACAGATTTACTATGGAAAATAATACATCCCCTACTTCATCATTTATTCTTTCCACATCTTTACTTTTATATACATCTTTTAGCTCGCCTATTTCTTCATCTACCTTTTTTACAACATCTTCAATATTGTTCCAGTCAAACCCAACCTGAGCTGCCTTTTGTTGTACCTTGTAGCTTCTCATTAATGCCGGGAGGTTGGACGGTACGTCCTTAAGTACCCCCGTCTGGCTTTCAAGCCCTTTCTCCTTCTTTTTTATCTCTTCCCAGTTTGTCAAAACCTCATCAGCAGTATCAGCTTTAGCTTCACCAAAGACATGAGTATGCCTCAAAATCATCTTATTGCATATTCCTGTAATCACATCATCAATTGTAAAATTCCCATCTTCCTGAGCTATCTGAGCATGGAACACAATTTGAAGCAAAAGATCTCCAAGCTCTTCACAAATCCTTTTTTTATCTTTTAGATCAATTACTTCAAGAACCTCATAGGTCTCTTCGATCATATACTTTTTTATGCTTTCATGGGTCTGTTCCCTATCCCACGGACACCCGTTTTCACTTCTTAGCAATTTCATAATATCTACGAGGTCTGAAAATGTGTATTTATCTTTTAACATAAATTCAACTCCCATTTTATAATACCTTATGATAAATAATTATACCACTAATTATAAGATTTCATTATAAAATACCACATTTTTGACTACATTTTATAAAATTTTTAATAGTATATATATAGATCAGATGGAAAACATTCTTTAGTTTTAGAGTTTTTCATCTATAGTAGACTTAAATCAGGAGGTGCCCTTCATGTACCCGTATATTGATCTCTCTATGTTAAGAGCCTTGTATAAAATTGTTGTCAATACAAGTGCCCGAACCCTGACCCTCTACAAGGACGGAAAATGGTATAAGTCCTTTCCCATAGCTGTAGGCAAACCCTCTACACCCACCCCTAAAGGAACCTACCGTATAAAAAACAAAGCTGCAAACCCGGGAGGACCCTTTGGAGCAAGATGGCTTGGGCTTAGCATAACAACAGGCGGCTACGGCATACACGGAACAAATAATCCCTCTTCAATAGGAAAGGCAGTATCTAACGGCTGTATCAGAATGTACAACAGGGATGTTATTACATTGTACAATTTAGTACCCGTTGGAACTACTGTCCAGATTATTTAAACCTTAACCTCTTTCACTCCGTTCGAAAGAGGTTAAATAAAAATAACAGGCAATCCATTTGGTTACCTGTTATTTTTACAATACAAAGTTTCATTGTATTTTACTGTTCCATTTGTTTGCCGAGGAACCCTGCTGCGGTTTGGGCCAACTTAGCTTCAATTTCTCCCATACGCACATTCGGATCTGTTGACAGGAACATTACTGCACCAATAGGATCTCCTTCAGATATTATTGGTGAAACTACCTGTGACGAATATCTTCTTTCTCCGTTTTCTTCAGCTAGAATTGTAATTGTTTTTTCTTCAGGAGCTTTTACGACCAAAGTTGTCTTTTCTTCAATTATCTTTTCCACATCTGAACTTAATGACTTTTCAAGAAATTCTTTCTTGGCCGCACCTGAAACTGCAATTATAGTATCTCTATCGGAAATACATGTAATGTGGCCGCTTGTCTTGTGAAGTGACTCTGCATACTGAGACGCAAAATCGCTTAATTCACCAATAGGTGAATACTTCTTTAATATAACTTCCCCTTCTCTATCTGTAAATATTTCCAGAGGATCTCCTTCTCTTATTCTTAAAGTCCTTCTAATCTCTTTTGGAATAACAACTCTGCCCAGATCGTCTATTCTTCTAACTATTCCGGTAGCCTTCAATGTGTTTTACCTCCTTTTAACAGTTAATTTATAGTACAATTTTATTATTAATTATTTATTGTTTTTTTATACATAACAGGTGAATTATGATAACTAAAAATAAATTATGCACAAAAAAAGACCGGAAAAACCCGGTCATTTATAGTCTTGTAAATGCAGAAAATATAAAACATTATTTTTTTCATTATCCCTTAATCTATATTTATTTTATTATAAATTCCTTCATTTTTTATAACATCATATTGTGACTCTTTAGTCCAATTCTCCAACCTCTCTAAGTATTTCTTGGTCTGAACAGCTTCCTTAACCTTATCTTTAACCTCATCGTAGTTTGTTCTTTCTTCAACCTTTACAACAAAATATCCATACGGTGATTCAAGTATTTCTGCATCTCCAGGTTTATGATCAAGTGCCCATTCCTGAAACCCAGGTACATTAGAGCTGGTATTGCTGGTGATCTTAAACAAGCCCTTGTTTTCCTTCACCGTTGTATCATCGGATAAGTCAACTGCAAGTTTTTCAGCATCTTCACCGGCTTTAATCTTTTTCAAAATATCCTCAGCCTGTGCTTTTTTTTCTTTTTTCTCTTGCTCTGTGAATTCTTTTGCGTCAGGTGATGTAAGATCCATTGTAGCAAATAATATACGCCTTACCGAAACTGTATCAACAGACTTCGGGCTTTCTTTATAGTAGTCCTCCATTTCAGTTTCTACTACATCAAAAGTGGGCAACTCTCCTTCAACGTATTTATATACCAGCATAAGATCCTTAAGTATCCTCTCGTACTGCTTGTAGCTTATACCATATGTTTTTTTGAATTCTTTTTCCCCAGCTTCAGCTCCACCATAATTACTCGACATGCCGTTCTTAATATCATTAAGTGTAGCTTTTACATCCTCAAGATCACCAGGATCCAATTCCAAACTCTTTTCTTTTGCTTTTATAAGCTGTACCTTAAATTCCTTCGCACTGTCGAGTGCTTTTTGCTTTGCATACTCTCTTGCATCCATTCCCTCAACTTTAGTGTTCCAGAATTCTTTAAGTGCAGTTTCGCTATTTCTGTCCACATTCGCACTAGTTTCCATCTCAGTCTTTGTAGATCCCAGGAAGAATTTAAATTCACTAGTTGTAATCTTTTCACCTTTTATTGTGGCAACATAATTAGTTGCATTAATATAATACAACCCACCAATTGCTGCGAGTAATACAACCAGTATTGAAGCAATAATAATAATTGACTTTTTATTTTTCTTGTTTTTTTTCAACGTACTCTCTCCTTACGTTTTAGAATAGCTAACTGTTTCTGATATAAGATAATATATATTGCTAGCTATATATATTATAATAAATTGCCGTCACTTCTTCAATTTAATAATGTCTTGTAACAAAATCTTAATATTGTCCAGAATATCTTCCCTTTTAACACCCGCCGCCTTATACGCAATATACGGTTTATTACTGGCTGAAAATAAAAGCTTCCTTTTATACTTTTCCATAAGGTTTCCAAGCACTTCAAAATTAATGTTCCTATTTTCTGCAAATTGAAAAATTACAGAATCATTCTTTTCCTGAACGGATGAAAAACCACAGCTCAATGCCAATGCCTTAACATATGCTATCTTTATCAGATTCGACACCGGCACAGGAATATTGCCGTATCGGTCAATAAGTTCGTCCTCAACATCCAGAACATCATTTTCATCCTGAATTGAAGCAATCTTCTTGTACATCTCAATTTTTTCATTCTCGGAATCTATGTAATTGTCATCAATGTACGCACTTAAGTTTACATCAATTGAAATTTCAACCTCTTCCTCAATGGATTTACCCCTTAATTCATTCACAGCTTCAGACAACAGCCTGCAATACATATCGTATCCAACCAGATCAATGTGTCCGTGCTGCTGAGCACCAAGCAGGTTTCCTGCTCCCCTTATCTGCAAATCCCTCATGGCTATTTTAAAACCCGATCCAAACTCGGTAAACTCCTTAATAGCCTGAAGCCTTTTCTCTGCAATTTCCGAAAGAACCTTATCCTTTTTGTAAGTAATATAGGCGTATGCCATTCTGTTTGATCTGCCGACTCTGCCCCTGAGCTGATAAAGCTGTGCAAGCCCCATTTTATCCGAATCCTCGACTATAATGGTATTAACGTTAGGCATATCAAGACCGGATTCAATAATTACGGTACACACAAGAACATCATATTCGCCATTAATAAATCTGAACATAATATCTTCAAGCTCCGACTCGTTCATCTGTCCATGTGCCACTGCAACTCTCGCATCAGGAACCATGTTTTTAATCTCTGATGCTTTTATATTAATGCTTCTTACCCTGTTATAAAGGTAGAACACCTGACCGTTCCGGGCGATTTCCCTGTTAATTGCCTCTTTTATTACCTCACCATTGTATTCCATCACATAGGTCTGTACCGGAAACCTCTCTTCGGGAGGGTCTTCAATAGTGCTTATATCCTTTATCCCTACCATAGACATATGAAGTGTCCTTGGAATAGGAGTTGCTGTCAGTGTAAGAACATCAACATTAGCACGCATATTCTTGATTTTTTCCTTATGCATAACTCCAAAGCGCTGCTCCTCATCAATTACCAGAAGACCTAGATTTTTAAATTCTATGTCTTTCTGCAAAAGTCTGTGAGTTCCGATCAATACATCCACAAGGCCTGCTTTGACATCTTTGAGAATATGCTTTTGCTCCGCTTGTGTCCTGAAGCGACTTACCATCTCCACTGTAACAGGAAAATCCTTCATACGCTCCTTGAAATTGTTATACTGCTGCTGTGCCAAAACTGTCGTTGGAACAAGATAAGCAATCTGTTTACCCTCCATAACCGCTTTGAATATAGCTCTTATAGCCACCTCTGTCTTGCCATAACCTACATCTCCACACAACAACCTATCCATAGGTTTATCGGATTCCATATCCATTTTTATCTCTTCAATACATCTAAGCTGATCCTCGGTTTCCTGATAGGGAAACTGTTCTTCAAACTGCTTCTGCCATATTGTATCACTTGCAAAAGCATGACCTTTTGAAGACTCTCTTAATGCGTATAGTTTGATGAGTTCTTCAGCTAATTCCCTGAGAGATTCTTTTGCCTTTGTCTTGATCTTTGTCCAATCAGTGCCACCTAACTTACTTAGCTTAGGTGATTTTCCTTCCGAGCCTATATATTTCTGGATAAGGTCAAGCTGATTTGTAGGGACGTAGAGAAAAGCACCATCCTGATATTGTATCTTCAAATAATCCTTCTTGATATTCTCTACAGACAGCTGTTCAATCCCGATATATTTTCCGATACCATGGGATTGATGGACAACAAAATCCCCTAAATTCAGGTCTGTAAAAACATTTATTTTCTTACCCTTGTTCTTGTTTGCACCATGCTTTTTAAGCTTCCTGTCCTGACCAAAAAGATCCTTTCCGCTGACCACAACAAACCCGGTATCCAGGTATTCAAATCCTCTGTTAAGGCTGCCATGAGTTATAATAACCTGACCTGGCAAAAGCTGTTCGCTTATCTCATCCACATATACTGTCTCAACAGCTTTACTCCGCAATGTTTCGCCAAGCATCTCTCCCCTGCTTTTAGTCCCTGCCAATACCAAAACCCTGTTCTTTTTTTCCTTCCAGTACGAAAGATCCTCGACCAGAATATCAAAATTGCCTTGATAGGAATTTTGGAGCTTCGATGCTATACTGTATTTATTACTGTTTGAAGTCAAAGTCTCGTCTGTCATAATTGTATTGAAATATACTGATCTATATTTATTTAGCCTATCCCAAATATAGTCAAACTCAAAGTAAATTTCAAAACAACCCGGAAGAAGGTGGCCTTTCTCAAGTAAGCTCTTGCACATTTCACTGTTCTCTATCAAAACGTTCTCAATCCGCTGCTCAAACCTTTTGGGCTCGTCAAAGAAAACAAGTATATCTTCATCTATATAATCAGTAATTAAAGAAGGCTTCTCAATAATATACGAGATATATTTATCCATTCCAGGAAAGTAATAATATTCCTTAAACCTGTCAATATCGTGGCTTATTCTTTCTTCAATCTTTACTTTATATTCCTGACTGCTTTTGGAAGTAATGCTTTCAGTATGTGAAATCAAATCATTACGAATCCGAGAAACTATACCCTCGAGCTCTGAAGCCTCATACAACATCTCTCTTGCCGGCAATACATCCGCACTTTCAACTTTTTCAACCGATCTCTGGGACATTACGTCAAAGCTTCTTATAGAATCAATCTCATCATCAAACAGTTCAATACGCAAGGCAGTTTCATAGTTAACAGGAAAAATATCAATTATCCCCCCTCTTATTGCAAACTGACCCTTGCCTTCAACTGTAGTAACTCTTTCATATCCAATTGACACAAGCTTTTGAATTAGCAACGTAAGATCAATTGTATCTTCATAACTAAAGTGCAAACAACCCGACAAGAAAAGCTCTTTATTTATTAACTTCTGGCACAGAGCCTCTGCACTCGTAACAATAAACCTGTAGTCATGCCGTAAAATTCTGTCTAAAGCTGATATTCTATCATAAACCAAATCATAACTTTTTGCTTCAATATCATGAAGCATTATTTCCTTTGAAGAAAAAAGGATTACATCCTTATCAAAGAAATATGAAAGATCTTCATACATCTTTCTTGCCTGAAGCTCATTATAGGCTATCATTATGCCTTTGTCGCCCAAATGACTGCAAATAGCGAAAGCCAAATGGGCTTTCTGGCTTTCAGAAGGCCCATTCAGGGATGTTTTAAATTTTCCCTTCTTAATATTATCAAGTACATTGCTATACTCTAGTATCTCAAGCAATGGGTCAATCAAATAATCCTTCGTTTTAATATTATTCATAGCTCATCCTTACAACGTTTAAATATATTTTCCTTTAACATCTATGTGCATGGAATTTGTTATATATTAGTGCTTTTGAACATAATTCATTTCTAGAAATGAATTATACAAAATGCACATCCTATGTTTCTTGCTGATTAACAAAATAAAATTCTAGAATTTTATTTTGTTAATCAGCATTAGTATCACAAAAAACTATCTGTTAAACCTGTTCATGGCACTATCAACACCGAACTTTATAATTGCCTCAACAGCGCCAACAGCATTATCAATAGCCTCTTCAACATTACTTCTCTCTTCTTTGGAAAACCTGCTTAAAACAAAATCAGCCAAATCCCACCCTTGTGGTGGCTTGTCTATGCCAATCCTTATACGTGAGAAATCATCAGACTGAAGCTGATATATCACAGACCTCATTCCGTTATGTGTTCCGGCACTTCCTTTCGGCCTGACCCTTAGTTTCCCTGAAGCCAGATCAATGTCATCGTATATTATTATAATATTTTTTACCGGTATTTTATACCACTCTATTATTTCCCTGACGCTTTCACCGCTGAGGTTCATATAAGTCTGGGGTTTAGCCAATACAACTCTTCTGCCTTCTATAATACCATCACCAATAACCGCTTTATGTTTAACCTTTGCAATTGGGATATTATGCTTTTTTGAAATCCTGTCAAGGGTGTCAAATCCTACATTGTGTCTGGTATTTTCATATTTTGTTCCCGGATTGCCAAGGCCGATTACTACAAACAAATCTTCCAAAACATCGCACCTCTTATCTTAAAATAATTGCCTCCCTAAAGTCTGTGAAGCTTAAAGGAGGCATTTATATACTTTGCTTGCAGCTTTTTGCTGCGATATATTCAACACAAATACATATAAAACATATGAAAAACTATAGGTCCTGCTGGGTAAACAAAGTACTTATAGATATATCCCCATAAATTCTCTCGATGGCCTCAGCAAACACAGGAGCAACTGAAAGAGATACAAGCTTTGGTATCTTTCTATCTCCTGAAACAGGAATAGTATTAAGCATTACCAGTTCCTTCATTTGAGAGTTGTTAATCCTGTCAATCGCCGGCCCTGACAATACACCATGTGTACAGCAGGCATATACTTCCTTGGCACCTATTTCTACAAGAGCATTTACGGCATTAACTATAGTCCCACCTGTATCAATAAGGTCATCAACCAATACAACTCTTTTATTATTTACATCTCCAATTATATTCATAATCTCAGAAACATTTGCCTTTGGCCGTCTTTTGTCTATAATAGCCAGAGGAACTTCCAATCTCTCTGCAAACTTCCTTGATCTCGAAACGCTGCCTACATCCGGTGATACAACAACTACATCACTTGTATCCTTGAATTTATCCTTAAAGTAGTTTGCCAGAATAGGCACACCTATCAAGTGATCAACAGGTATGTCAAAAAATCCTTGCAACTGAGGTGCATGCAAGTCCATAGTCAACACTCTGTCAGCACCAGCTGTTGTCAAAAGATTTGCAACCAGTTTTGCCGATATCGGGTCTCTTGCCTTAGCTTTTCTATCCTGCCTTGCATATCCGAAATAAGGCATAACAGCAGTTATTCTTCCTGCTGAAGCCCTTTTCAAAGCATCTATCATAATCAGCAGTTCTACAAGGTTGTCGTTCGTAGGCGGACAAGTAGATTGAATAATAAATACATCAGACCCCCTTACAACCTCCTCGATGTGAATAGCTGATTCTCCATCACTAAATTTGCCTACCTTTGCAAGTCCCAACGGAAGTCCTATTTTTTCTGCGATCTCCTCTGCCAGTTCACTATTGGAGTTACCAGCAAAAATTTTGATATCCTTTCCATGCAAATTCATCCTATGTTCCCCTTCTCATAAATAATTTTATATACAATTCTTTTAAAAAGTTATTTAACAAACTTTTTAGAAGATATTGTACCGCTGTTTGCAGCGGCGGTTGCTACTACTTTGATTGCAGCTTTACGCTGCTGTATGTTAATTTTAATTTTTGTCCTTCCGTGACATATCCTTTTTAATAACCCAGTCCTCTTTTACTACCTGACGTGCTCTCGCTATTGCCAGCGAATTTTCGGGCACTTCATCTGTAATTGTAGAACCTGCAGCAACATATGCATTACTTTTAACCTGAACAGGCGAAATGAGGTTTACATTACATCCTACAAAAGAATTATCCCCAATTACGGTCTTATTCTTCTTTTTGCCGTCATAATTTACTACTACCACACCGCAGCCAAGATTAACATTTTCCCCAACCTCAGCATCACCGACATAAGTCAGGTGTGACAATTTTGTCCTGTCGCCTATAACAGATTTTTTTACCTCTACGAAATCCCCTATTTTTACCTTCTTACCTATTACACTTCCCGGTCTAATATAAGCAAAAGGACCGACACTTGTACCATCATCTATTGAACTCTCCAGCACAACAGAATTTTTTATTTCAACACCATCGGATATTTTTGATGCCACAATACGGCTTGCCGGACCAATTATGCATTCTTCTCCGATTTTTGTGTCCCCCTCAATTATGCTTGAAGGATATATTACAGTATCCATGCCAATTTGTACATCACAATCAATGTAGGTGGAATTGGAATCTATTATTGTAACACCATTTTTCATGTGGTTTGTAAGAATTCTCTTCCTTAATATCTCACCAGCCATTGAAAGTTGCACTCTATCATTTATTCCAAGGATTTCATTGCTGTCATCAACTTTTACAGCTCCAACCTTAAGACCTTTACTTATCAATATTTCAATAGTGTCAGTCAAATAGTATTCCCCTTGGCTGTTGTTGTTACCAAGCTCTCCTAATGCCTCCTCCAAATCCTTGATATTGAAGCAGTACATTCCGGAATTAATTTCCTTAATGTTTTTTTCTCCCTCAGAGGCATCCCTGTCTTCAACGATCTTCAGTACATTATCACTAGCGTCTCTGACTATCCTGCCATACCCGGCCGGATTCAAAAGCTCTGCAGTAATAACTGTAGCTGAATTATTGTTTTGCCTGTGAATTTTAAATGTGTTAGAAATTGTTTCAGATGTAATAAGAGGTGTATCACCACATAAGACTAAAACGTGTCCTGCCTTACCCTTTAAATATTCTTCAGCCTGCATAACAGCATGGCCGGTTCCTAATTGTTTATCCTGATACGCATAATGAACGTTGTTTCCCATACTTTCTTTTACATCTTCAGCCTTATGCCCTACTACAACTACAGTCTCAGCTACACCCGCATCCTTAACTGACCGGTATACCCAATCAATCAAAGTCAAACCGCATGCTTTGTGCAAAACTTTCGACTTCTTTGACTTCATCCTTTTACCTTCACCAGCGGCAAGTATCACTGCCATCAAGTGTTCCATTTATTGCTTCCTCCTTTAAGGTATCATCGATAAAAACTTTACATTCACACATCCTTATAGGAAATATAAAGATTTCAAACCAAATATATTTTCTCACGTTTCATCTTACTTTTCAACAGCAAAATGCATAAAAGATATATGCAAAAAACAATAAAAAACCGTCAAAAACACGCATTAAGGTTAAATAATTACCAATAATAGCCTATATAAAGGAATTATCAGTAAATCATCACAACCATTTCAAATTATTAATAATTTGAAATAATATAATGCGCTGTTTTTCACGATTTTTAAAACAAAATATCCTTAATTTAAAAAACACTTAATTATATCTCTTCGCTTGGTTCGCTTTCTTCAGCATCACCGTTATTTGATACAAACTCATACTTGTCCAGAATAGCGTTTTGGATTTTGCCCCTGGTTTCAGCGTTTATTGGATGGGCAATATCTCTAAATTCACCGTCTGGAGCCTTCCTGCTAGGCATAGCAATAAACAAACCATTCTGGCTTTCGATAATCTTAATGTCATGTACAACAAATTCGTTATCAAAAGTCACTGAAACAACTGCTTTCATCTTGCCTTCGGAGTCAATTTTTCTTACACGAACATCGGTAATTTCCATAAGATGTTACCACCTTCCGTTTAATTGTGTTTTACTTGTGAATGGACTTTAAGATATTGCTTAATTAGACGCTTAAAATTTCCGCTTTCTTAAAAAGTAACAAATTAAAGTACATCTGATTGAATGATATAATATAAATATTCGCCGTTTTTTTTTATTTTCCTTCTTATTTTAAATCATTTTTAATTTTTCTTAGAAAACATTTCATTTATTATTCATTCTTAAATAATAGTACAGCTAAAATACACGTTTTCACACTAAATAACGAAAAAACTTGATTTAATAGTATTTTCAAAATATGAAAATTTGATGTTATTTTTTCGTTATTGCTACGTCTATAGAATTTGCATATATAATTCTTATTATTCATGATAAAACATTACTAATTTTCGTTTGTCTGCCAATAAAAATAGCGTTTTAGCAAATTTTGTTTTATAACCTTTCTTTACTTGGTTTTATATCTATGATTTTTTCTTCATCATCAACAACCTTAAGTGTTAAAAGAGATGTGTAGTTTTCCACCAATTTCTTTTTCGGTTCAATAGTTTCTATGAGAACTCCAATTCCGGCAACTTCACAATCAAACTCTTTAGTAAGCTCAATTATTCCTTTTGCAGTTCCTCCGCCTTTCATAAAGTCATCGATAAACAATAGTCTTGAATTTTTCTTCAAAGCCCTTAACGAAAGTATCATGGTCTGTATTTTTTTTGCAGACCCTGAAATATAATTTGTGTTGACAGATGCCCCATCAGTGGCTTCACTGTTGTGTCTGACTATAACAAGAGGTACATTAAGGTTTTTTGCAACAGCATAAGCTAAGGGTATCCCTTTTGTTTCAACAGTTACAACATAATCTATACCTCTTTGAAAAAAGTGTCCTGCAAATATATATGCAATATCCTGCACTATCTTTGGATCATAGATTATATCCAGCATATATAGGTACCCGCCGGGCAATACCCTTTGACTATTGGACAGATTATTGCAAAGATTTTCAAGTATATTAAGCGTTTTCGCCCTGCCAAATCCAGGAATAAATCTCACACCACCCTGTGCACCCGGAATAGTCTCAATACTTCCTATATCAAGCTTTGCCAGCAAATTTTGCACAATATCTATATCTTCGCTGATAGTAGACTTCGCAGAATTAAGCATTTCTGTGAAGCTTCCCAAAGTCAGAATTTCTCCGGGCGAATCTGTCAACCGTTTCAGTAATAATGCAATTCTTTCATTCCTATTAATTTTTTCCATCCCAAACCCCCATATAAAAATATACCTATCAGCTTATTGGAATATATTATACTATAGAAGAGAAAATAAATTAAGGGTTTTTGCAATATGTTTAAATTATATTATCGTGTTTAACACTTATAATATTGTCAATAATTTCATATAATATTAAAAGCAACTAAAATATGTTGAGAATTATTTCGATAAAATTAATTCCAATACAAATAAAGTATAGCTGGAAAACATATTAAGACTGAATAACGAAAAAATTTGATTAATGACCTTCTTGTAATATCAAAATAAAAAGTAATTTTTCGTTATTCCTTAATAAAATATGTTTCGCTTTATACTTCATGTATATTATAATATAATTCATTATGATATGAATCGAAAATATGAATTCTATCATAGGATAAGGAGTGTTAATATTGGAACATATAAATCTGCTGGATTCAAAGAATATAAAAAGTGTCCACTTTATAGGCATCGGAGGAATAAGCATGAGTGGACTGGCTGAAATACTTAAAAACCTTGGCTACAAACTATCGGGCTCGGATATGAAATCCTCAAACATAACTGAAAAACTGGAAAAAGACGGCATAAAGATATACATCGGTCACAATGAAAACAATATTGGAAATTGCGATCTGGTAGTTTATACGGCTGCTGTAAAAGATAACAATCCTGAACTTGTAAAAGCAAGACAGCTTGGTATAACTACAATAGAAAGAGCGGTTCTTCTTGGCCAGATCATGAAAAAGTATCCTTTTAGTCTTGCCATTTCAGGAACTCACGGCAAAACAACAACTACTTCAATGGTGTCAATGATTATGCTTGAGGCAAATCTGGACCCTACAATACATATAGGTGGTGAACTTGATGCCATAGGTGGTAATACGAGAATTGGAAGCAATAAATATTTTGTAACTGAAGCGTGCGAATATGTGGAAAGCTTTTTGAAATTTTTCCCATATCTTGCCATTGTTTTAAACATTGATGCAGATCATCTGGATTATTTCAAAGATATTGACCATATAAAGAAAGCTTTCTTGAAATTTATGGCATTAGTACCAAAGGAGGGTTACATAGTTGCATGTGTCGATGACGAAAATGTTTCCTCCCTTTTAAACAATCTTTCTTGTAACATAGTGACTTACGGAATCAATTCCGTCGATGCAACCTGGACTGCACAAAATATAAGTTTTGACCATTCTGGCTGTGCTTCCTATGATCTTATAAAGAATAATGAAAAAATCACCTCGATACAACTTAAAGTACCTGGAATTCACAACGTAAGCAATTCAATAGCAGCCGCTGTTGCCTGCTATACCTTAGGTTGTGACATCAAAGATATCCAGAAGGGATTGGAAGCCTTTACAGGTACTCACAGACGGTTTGAAATCAAAGGCATAGTCGAGGACATAAAGGTGGTTGATGATTATGCTCACCATCCATCTGAAATCAAAGCAACATTAAAGGCTGCCAAAAGCACAAATCATTCAAAAATATGGTGTGTATTCCAGCCTCATACGTATACCAGAACAAAGCTTTTACTGGAAGATTTCTCAGAGGCATTTTCTGATGCTGATGAAGTAATAGTAGCAGATATTTATTCTGCCCGTGAAATTGATACCGGTGAGATTCATTCAAAAGTTCTATCACAAAAAATAAATGAAAAAAGCGATAATGCAGTTTATAAGCCTGATTTTGAAAATATAGTGGAATATCTTAAAGAAAAGGTCTCACCGGGAGATTTGGTTATCACAATGGGTGCCGGGGACGTGTATAAGGTCGGAGAAATGTTTTTAAAAGAAAAGGACATCGCCCAGGTCAGCTAAGTAGTAACATAAAATTCCAGAAGTGTTTAATAAATGCGGGTTCTCTATGACCCGCATTTACATTTTTATTCTTTACAAAGAAGGAATGCCTCTTACTCACCATAAAGCAGATTTTTAGGCACCCCTTTTGTAGCAGTCCATTATCTTATTTTTTATTCGGATCAACCATTGCAAACTTGATTTCACCCTCACAAGCCAGTTCGCCATCAACAGTGGCTTTTACCTTTACCTTGCCCATACCCATCTTAAAGACAAGGAATTCCGCCTCAAGCTTCAGGGTATCTCCAGGAACTACCTGCCTTCTGATTTTGACACCGTCAATACCGGTAAACACTCCAAGCTTTCCCTTATTTTCTTCGAGCAACAATCCTGCCACACATGCTGTCTGTGCAAGTGCTTCAACAATCAGGACACCAGGCATTATTGGATTCCCAGGAAAATGTCCCTGAAAAAAAGGTTCATTTGCTGTTACGTTCTTTATGCCAACTGCCCTCTTTCCCGGTTCAACCTCTAATATTTTATCCACCAGCAGGAATGGATATCTGTGAGGAATAATATTCTGTATATCTACATTTGTCAACATGCCGTCAACACCTCTCATTGATCTTTACTTATTTCTGTAAATTAATTCTCTATTATTACCATCAATTTGTCAAGAAAATTCGCTTGGCTCATGACTTAAAATCCTTAAGTTGTGGGTATGATTTTGTGGTACTGCGATTTTGGAATCTGTATGAAGGGAATGCCTCCTGTTTTGGTGTCAAACAACTCCATTACGTGACCTTCGCATAGAATCTGTAAGATGCCATTCGGCAGACAGATGAACGATATTTTGCTGTGCAAAAATCGTACCTCGGCTTGATAATTTTCGCCCGCGTCTATGGGACCTCCTGTCCCAAGACGCTAAAAATGCCATCCATGGCATTTTTACTTCAAATTATCAAGCCTTCGGTAACAGATTCTAATGCTCAGGTCAAGTAATTGCGTCACTTGACACCAAAACAAGTTATCACTTTAATTAGGTTTGTTTTTAGCTGTTTTATTGCTATAACTTTTTTAGTATAGAAGTTCATATACCCTTAAAAGTTCTTTTGTCTCTTGCCCAAACTGATCATACTCTATAGCTTTACCTGTAACAAAAGAAACCTTTCCTTCATTAATTGTGTATTGGTCATAAATATAGCCTTTAAGCCTATGAGATGATATGGTATTCAAATTGGAATCCAATACTTCTACTCCACTAAAACCTTTTTTTGCAACAATATTTCCTTTTATATCGATACACATCATATATATATCATCATTATTTTTTCTTTTTGCATAAACTTCTCTTTTCTTGAGGTCCACAGCAATTAGCTCTTGATCAGTAATATCAATATAGAGTTTGTCATTATTCTCGTCCAGTAAACCATGCCAACTTGTATATTTGTCCGGAAACTCCATTTCAAATAATAGTTCAAAGTCTTCATTCAAACACAATAATTTGTTGGTTCTGCAATTATCTTCATTACTCGTGTAGTAGTAATAAAGTCTTCCGTTTTTGTCTATTTGTAGCTTATTCCAGCCTGTAAATCCTTCAAACATAAAACTTGCTTCAATATTCCCAGAACTGTTTAGTTTTACAATTTCATATTTGTTGGCTTTTTTACTTTCATAGCAAAAAAACAAATTATTCTTATAGTACTCTATACCTGTATACATATTACCAACTTCAAATTCCCACTCTACTGTTCCTACTTTGCTATATTTTTTTATTTTCTTATTTTCCCAATTGCTTGAGCAAATAACACCATGATCCTCCAGCATAAGCATTGCATACACCTGTTCAGCAACACATATACTATTTGATAACAAATTGCCTTTGTAATCAATTAGAAGAATTTCAGTATTGTCCGCTCCAATGCTGAACCTCCTACTCACTACAAGATTATTTTCATCAGCAATTATATCTGCATAATATGCATCATAATAATATGGACTTAAATCGCAAACTTTTGTTAAAATTCCACCCTTGTCCAATCTGATTAAATAATTCTGCTTTCCTCTAATACATTTCCCTTGTGTATTTGGTGTATTAATTAAATAGTACCCATATTCAAATCCTTTAAGATATTTCCCTTCAAGTTCCATAGAAAGTTTCATCTTTGTTTTATTTACTATTTTTTTTGTATTCGTAGAATCCTTAAAATATTCCTTAACATATTCAATATCTTTATTTCTTGTAAATTTCTCTTTTTCAGATTCATTATACATTTGCATATCTATCCATAAGGGTATTCCAATTAACTTTTCCAATAATATAACCTTATCTCCAAGTTTTTCACACTTTAATACCTGCTTCATCAACTCAATATCACAATCAAATAATTCTAGCTCATTCCTAATTAAGGAAACATCTCCAGTCCTTTTAACATACCTGTAATCATTCCAAATATGTGATATTACTTTTTTCCCTCTTCTATAAACAGTAAAAAAAAGAACCTCATCATCAAAGTATTCTACCGTAAATATTGTTTGTTCAATCTGTTTGGATAGTTTTCTTGCTAACTTTCCCACTTCTTTCAAATCAAAATCAAGATTCAATACTGATATCCAACTCTCTGACTTGAGTAAAACACAATAATCAGGTAACAAGCGTTCTAAATCTGTAATTGGAAGTTTGTGAATATGCATATTTGCAAAAGTTGTTCCCATTTAAGCACCTCAATCAATTACTATTTTCCCATTAAGTAGCGTCCTCTTCCCAAGCTTTACGTGCCTGTGTATCTAAAAGAAAATTTATTTCTTCTGCCAACCTATCGAATCTACTTTTATCACTGTTATCATTATAAATAGAAAACATACGAGCTATATGTAATAGACTAATCTTTAACCCTAACCACCAATGCCCCTCCTAGAGGCCTCTCTTTTCCTTTATAAGACGGTTTATTGACTATTTTACCCTGTACTATCATCTCTGTGGAAGCACCCCCATCAAGCATTGCAGCGTCTCTAATTCCGTAGTCTATAAGGAAGTGTGCCAGTTCCTTCGCTGATACCCCTACACTATAACCGGGCTGCCTGCCATCAACAGTCATAAGCACGACAATTCCGTCACCCTTGATTCCTACAATCGTCCTTGGATCACGATTAGTCAGAAGCCCAACCCAGTCATCCTTTTGAGGTGCAACCGATTTTCCGTCCTTTACAATCCAGCTTCCACACTCATAAGCCTGCATATCGGGTGAAATTCCAGGCTCACAAACAAAATTAATACTATCGCCCTCTTTAATGGGTAAGGCTTCAAAATCGTACTGATACGGTTCAAAAAAAGTCATAACCGATCCACCTTTGGGTATCGCCGTTGGTGCTTTGTTTTTATTAACCCCTATGACTTTATTATTCTTAATAATTATTGATGTATTTGAAATTGCAGTCCTGTTGTCAATTCCGAAATCAGGCGTATATAAAACTACATTTCCAGCTTTACCAATCCGATTTATATCTGTAATGTCTATTCTAGCTCCATTATGAAGCATATATATTTCGTTATTTATCTCAGTTAATTCTGCCTTACCGCCTTTTATAGCAAAAACAGGGAACTTTCCGCTGGATTTGGTTATCAGTCTGCCATCTGACACAACCATGCCAGAAGGATCTCCATATTCATAAAAAAAACCGGCATTAATTGCTGCATAGGCGTTACTGCGAGATATAATTCTGCTTAACTCCTCAAAACCAAACAACCTTCCATGGGATAATACCGGACTAATATCTGCTTTTCGGGTACTTAAGTCAACCTCAAGCACGTCAATTTCCTGCCTGTTATTGTTAATAACAGTGTTTATGTGGCTATATTTAACAGGTAAATCAGTGGTACTCTTCCCGCTTTCCTCATGCACTGTATCAATATTTTTTTCCAGTACTTGCCAATCAAATAAAAAGTGCCCCGAACACAAGCATATCAGGGACACAATTAATGCTATCACAATAATAATCTTTTTCCGGTTATTCACCTGATCGTCTCCTTCTTACCAGTGCCATAGCGGAATTAATTCTCACAGCGTACATGGCTTGAAACAAATGAAGCTATTTGCCTTTTAGCCGTCAGACTTAAGCTGTCGTGAAAGTTGCTTATAAAGCTGCTGGGCCAAACCCAGACTATTTTTTCTTGAAGCTTCCTCCACTATCTGATCATCAAACATTCCTTCAAAAATTTCTGTTCCGTTATCTTTAGGTATAAACGTTGACTTAGATACCGTCGCTTTCATGTTTTTATACAGCATATTAAGTAAAATTCCTTCAAACTCACTGCACACTTTTCTCAGTTCTGCTTCATCCTTATTCTCCATGGCACTTTTAAGATTTTTTTCAAATTCCTTGTCATTAATTGTATTTTTGGTACTGCTTATTGAATTATCAATATAATTATTGTTTATTTTGCTTATATCCATATTATAATCACATCCTCAATCTATTGCCAGTATAATTTTACCTCTTAAGATTGTTTGCTATCCCAAGCATGTCATCTGCCGTCTGAATAGCCTTGGAATTTATTTCATATGCTCTTTGAGCCACTATAAGCTTAACCATTTCTTCAACTACCTGAACATTGGAGGATTCAATGTAATACTGTTTTATATTGCTTATGGTTCCCATCTCCGCGTCTGGAATTGCTTCACCTGAAGCCGAGTTACTGGCATAAAGGTTGCTTCCCATACTTTCAAGTCCCTGTCTGTTAGAAAATTTTACAATACCGATTTTCTGGCCTAAAGGAACTATGACGCCTGTTTCATCGGCATAAGACAGTTCTCCGTAATCAGATACAATTAGTTTTGAGACATCGACATCTATATATATTTCCGAACCTGCTTCATCCAAAACAGCATAACCATTGGATGTAGTAAGTTTGTTGCCGTCTTCAGAGACACTTAATTTAAAATTTCCGTCACGGGTATATGACGGCTCTCCTTTTGGCCCTAATACCGTAAAAAAACCATCCCCGTCAATTGCAAAATCAAGGGGGTTATCTGTTTTTTCCAAGTTTCCGGTTTGAAAACTTTTTGCAGTGGCTACAATGGAAGTTCCATGGCCCACCTGAAGGTTGACAGGCTTTCCCTCACCATCCAATACCGATGCCCTGTTCAAAGTCTCATAAAGCATATCTTTAAACTCTGCCCTATCCTTTTTATATGCAGTCGTATTTACATTAGAAAGATTATTTGAAATCACATCTACATTAAGTTGCTGTGCCGTCATACCCGAACCTGCCGTCCAAAGTGCTCTCATCATAACTTTCAGTCCCCCTGTCTTATACAATCTCCGGATTATAAAATCCAATATTAATTATTAATATACTACCTTACGGCTCCCACTTCGTTTACTGCCTTTTCCAGAGTTCCGTCCTGAGCCTGCAAAATCTTTTGATTTGCTTCATACGCTCGCATTACAGCTATCATGTTTATCATTTCATTAATGGCATTAACATTTGACTGTTCCAAATACCCCTGCTTAATAGAGCCTTGGAACTCTTGCTCCTGAGTTTCTTCAGTGATTTGCACCAGATTTTCTCCAACTTTTCTCAGTGTAGTGGTATCAACAAAATCCCTTATATCAAGTGTGTTTACAATTTGTCCATTCTGAACTATCGAGCCATTATCTAAGACACTGAAGTTTTCACTGTCTAATGTTATTGGACCGTCAGTGCCCATAACCAAATACCCTTCTCTTGTTACCAGTTGATTATCTGTGTTCAGGGAGAAACTACCATTTCGGGTAAAATACTCTGTCAATTCTCCATTTTGCTCCGGGACACCAATGGTAAAAAACGCTGATTCCGATTCTCCAATTGCCATATCCAGATTATTGTCTGTTTTCATCATCTGTCCATTGGTGTAGTATGTAAAAACTTCACCGACATCATCCCCAAGTTGTATATTTCCAACCTTTCCTGAAGGATTTGAAGTGCTGCCGCTATCGTTAATTCTTCTAACCATAGCCGCTGGGAAGCTTTCATAGACAACAGTGTCCTTCTTGTAGCCGTTGGTACTTACATTGGCAAGATTGTTTGATATTATATCCATTTGTTTGCTGTTCGCACGCATGCTCCAGCCGGAGGTATATAATCCTCTTATCATATTACATCTCCTAAATATAGCTTCGGAATGTATTTCTATAATACTTATCGGTCTTTAAGGTACACGGCTTAATAAGAAATATAAAACCACTATAATTAGGCATGACTAAATATAAATACCTGCTTTGAATAATAAAAAAATAGATTTAGAAAAAAATAAAGGACTGGGCATATAACCCAATCCTTTTATTTGCACAAATACCTATCTTTGCGAGATTCTTCCTTCTGCCGCTTCACTTTGCTCTATAGCTTCAATGTTATCAAGAGCTTTTCCTGTACCAAGTGCCACACATGATACTGCATCATCGGCAACTATTACATTTATACCTGTCTTTTCCTGAATCAGCTTGTCTAAACCATAAATCAAACTTCCCCCGCCAGTCATAACAATACCTCTGTCACTTATATCTGACGCAAGTTCCGGAGGTGTCTTTTCAAGAACGGAATGGACAGCTTCAACAATACTTAAAATAGGCTCCTCAAGTGCCTCCATAATCTCCGTGGATGTCACTGTAATGGTTTTCGGCAACCCTGATATGAGGTTTCTACCCCTTATATCCATTGATACTTCCTGCACTCTAGGATATACAGTTCCGATATTTATCTTCAACTCTTCAGCTGTACGTTCACCTATCATTATGTTATGTTTTTTCCTCATATACCTTACAATTGCTTCATCAAACTTATCACCGGCTATTTTTATTGAATTACTGACAACTGTTCCGCCAAGAGAAATTACTGCAATATCACTAGTTCCGCCGCCAATATCAATAACCATGCTTCCGCAAGCTTTTGCAATATCAATTCCCGCTCCTATTGCTGCGGCTATAGGTTCTTCAATCAGGTAAGTCTTTCTCGCACCTGCCTGCATTGCTGCCTCTTTAACTGCTCTCTTCTCTACTTCTGTAACACCGCTTGGCACACATACAATAATCCTCGGCCTTACAAGTTTAAGAACCCTGTTTCCACATACTTTATTGATAAAATGTTTGAGCATTCTCTCTGTAATGTCATAATCGGAAATAACACCTTCTCTAAGAGGCCTGATGGCAACGATGTTACCCGGTGTCCTTCCAAGCATTCTCCTTGCCTCTTCACCTACTGCAAGGAGTTTATTTGAGTTTTTATCTATAGCCACAACTGACGGCTCTCTTAAAACTATTCCTCTTCCTTTTATATAAACAAGAACGGAAGCAGTTCCAAGATCAATACCTATATCTTGTCCAATACCAAACAAAGTGCATCTCCCTTTCGATTAACTATACTGGTGCTTTTTAACATTACTAATTTCTAGTCTTTCATAATGTTAAAAATGCACTTCCTCTGTTTATGGCCTGCTATCTTAAACTTTTAGACTTTACAGGCCACTAGTTCTTTTGAACATTATTACCATATTGAACGCGATAAAGATTTTACATCGCGCTTCAATTTCCTTAATACAATATCACTAAATCAAATTTTCCAATGTCTAATCATTTTCGTGATTTAAATAATTGAATTTACTGAATATTATACCTACTATGCACTCAAACATATTCTTTTATTATAAAAGAACTACATTTCATAACTATATTATCATATTATTTTAATATTGCAACTTAATATTTTTACATTTTTACATTTTAATCGCCAAATTTTTGTTGCACCCAAAAGATAAAAATTACTTGAAAAATGACCGTATAAAAGCTAACATAAAAATATATGAATTTTTAGAAAGAAGGATGAGGACAATGTTAGATATAAGAATTGAAAAAACTACAACTCCAAAAGCACTCCCGACAGCAGATAATCCATTAAAATTTGGGACAATATTTACAGATCATATGTTTATAATGAACTATGGAACCGACAAAGGCTGGCACGACGCTAGAATAGTCCCTTACGGACCGCTAAGCATAGATCCTTCGGCAATGGTATTCCACTATGGGCAGGAAATGTTTGAAGGTTTGAAAGCTTATAAAACTGATGATGGCAGAACTTTATTGTTCCGTCCTGAGAAAAACGCTGAAAGATCAAATAAAACAAATATAAGGCTTTGTATCCCAGAGATACCTGAAGAGGATTATGTCCAGGCAATTAAAACATTGGTAAAGACAGACGAAGCCTGGATTCCCACAAAACCGGGAACTTCCCTTTATGTAAGGCCGTTTATCATTGCTACAGACCCTTTCTTAGGAGTTAGACCGTCGGATACTTATTTATTTATGATAATTTTATCACCGGTAGGAGCCTATTATCCTGAGGGGCTTGCACCTGTTAAAATATGGATCGAAGATGAGTATGTAAGGGCTGTAAAAGGTGGACTTGGTGAGGCTAAAGCAGGAGCCAATTATATCGCTTCAATGAAAGCACAGGTTAAGGCTCATGATGAAGGCTACTCACAAGTGCTATGGCTCGATGGCGTTGAACGTAAATATATTGAAGAAGTAGGTGCTATGAATATTTTCTTCAAAATCGACGGAAAAGTCGTTACACCAGAATTAAACGGAAGTATCCTGCCGGGAATTACTAGGGATTCTGTTATAAATCTGCTAAAACTCTGGAAAGTACCCGTGGAAGAAAGAAAGATTTCAATTGATGATATATATGAGGCTCATAAAAGCGGCAAATTGGAAGAGGTATTCGGTACAGGTACGGCAGCCGTAATTTCACCGGTTGGTCAGTTAAGATGGAAAGATCATATAATGCAAGTAAAAGACGGTGGCATTGGTGAATACAGCCAAAAATTATATGATTCAATTACAGGAATACAGTTAGGCAAGGTGAAAGATGAGCTCAACTGGACAGTTGAAGTAAAATAATTATCTTAAGTAATAGGCAAGGGGCAGACTTTTGCCTATTACTTTTTTATTGAATTAAGCGTTCTTGTACTTCATTCTTGTTGCATTTCCACCCCTTATGTGTCTTTCCTGCTTATTTACCTCCAATATTGCCTTAACCTCCTGAGCCAGATCTGAATTAATTTCCGGAAGCCGCTCAACCAAATCCTTATGAACAGTGGACTTGCTAACCCCATATTGTTTTGCTGCTTCTCTGACAGTAGCTTTTTTATCTATAGTATATTCCGCTAACATTAGTACTCGTTCCGTAATATACTCCTTCATATACCTATTCCCCCCTCACAGCCTTTTCTTCCATACAACCTTTCAATGACCATGCCCCCTTATTGTAATGTGATGATTTATAGCCCATTAAAAAAGCTTTATCTATTACCCTCGGTAATTTTGTATCTTAACCCTATTATCCAATTCACAATAATATATATGCTTTTAAGAGTGCCCTTATGATTGTATATTTTCAAATGAATTCACGGTTTATTGGGGGGTATACATAGAAAAGTTGATCCATATATCCAAATTTCAAAAAATGATATATAATTATTTTAAGCTAAATTTTAGGAGGTAACTACTTTGAAAAAGCAATCAAAAACCTTTTATATATTTACAGCTGCTTTAACTATAGCGGCAGTATTACTGGCTATAAACCCAATAAACCGAAGATCTACAAACCTTTTGTTCATAGCGACAATACTTGCCCTGTGGGCTTGCAGTATCATCCTCTCCTGGAAAAATAAAATGCTCAGGCTCATCCTGTTTATACTTCCTGTTATACTTTTTTCTCTCTTAAATCTTAATGGTCGTGAGATAGATAAGGAAGTAATACGCTCAGAATATATAAAATCATTAGTTAAATATGATGGAACAAAATATGTCTGGGGTGGGGAAACATCACTTGGCATAGACTGTTCAGGCCTTGTAAGACGGGGGCTTATAGATACATATATACGTTTGGGCTTCTTAAATGCAAGTCCACAGTACATAAGGAAAGGTATTTATTTGTGGTACAATGATTTATCGGCAGAAGCAATAGGAAATGAGTATAACAACCTTACTGTTAAAATCTTATCAAACCAGATTTTGAACAACATAGACCATGAAAAGATAAGAGAAGGCGATATAATGGTAACAGAAAACGGAGTTCATACCATGGCTTATATAGGCAACGGAAATTGGATACAGGCTGATCCGTCAGAGCACAAGGTAATTATTGAAAAAGCACCGAATGACAACAATAGTTGGTACAAAACTCCTTCTAAAATTTTGAGGTGGAAGGAGTTAGAATAAAAAAGGACGGGCATTTACTGTCCATCCTTTTAACTTCAATTTAACATTTTTATCTTTACAAACAGTTAATCCAATTTGGTTATTTTTATTGTATATGAGTCTAAAGCAGTAGAACCGTTAACATTTTTGATTCCAATGTAATATTCGGTATTACTCAGTAGATCCTCCTGAACATAACAACCGTTATTTGTGCTATAAGTTTTAAAACTGCTGTAATAACAATCCAGACCTTCTATTTTCAATGTATATAAATATCCTCTGGTTGAATCGGGATTTGTGGTTACATCTAACCTGTATTTTCCATCAACAGAAGGTCTAAAAATCATGTAGTCTTTATCACCTTCATAGTTTATTCTTCCCTTGACTTCTTCCCCGACCTGCACTGAGTACGATGCTTTTGAAATAGAACTGGTAAAATCGTCGGAAGTTGAAACCGGACTTGGTATGGCGGTAGCTGATGGTTTAGGTGTTGGTGTTGCAGAAGGTGCAGGTGTTGCCGGAGCATCTCCGGGAAATCCACTTATTTTGCCAAGTAAGTACCCTCTCATAATACCCAAATCAATACTGTTAAATTCTCTGTCCATATTAAGATCTGCAATTGAAATTTTTTCTTTAGAAAGTATACTATTTGGCATTCCTAACAAATACATTCTCATATGTGCAAAGTCAATACTATTAACACTACCATCAATATTAACATCGCCCTGAACCACTTTAGAGCCGTCATCTGATGTATTTGACCCTGACTGCATCTGTAGAACATTGCTGTTTCCGTACACTAGGTGTTCTGCCTGTTTTGTTGAACAAACGCTTGCATCACACAAAAGTGCAGCTTCCACCTTTCCAACCCCATAAGGGTTAAATACAGTTGAAGCCGTAACCAGTAGGAATATTGCTAATTGACTTACCAGCGTAATACACTTTTTCTTTTTCATTCTTTTATTACCCCCTTTTTTTTATAGAGATAACACTACAGATTATGTCTATGCATTTTAGGCATGACTAAAATATAAGTATCTGCTTTGGATAATGAAAAAAATAAATTTAGTAGTATTTCCATGTTAAGAAAATAGGAAGTTATTTTTTCATTATGCCTTAGTACGAAGAATAATCAAAAAAAACGGTATGTTTACGCGTAGTTAATTATTAAAAACTCTGAATTAAGCAACTTTCAATTGTGAAAAATAGCAACAAACAAATATATTATATATTTAAAAAAACTCCATTCATCATCCGCATTATATGTACATACCCTACAAAAACAAGAAAAATTCCTCAAATGTTTTTGTGCATTATATACATAATTCTATATAAACAGATTAGCATTGTCAATGATTAACTGCTATTTAAATTATATTTCCCTAAAACATAAAATATACAAAAACCTTTTCTTATCATGGTTTGACAAGAAAAGGTTTTGCATTGTTCAGGAACATATATTATTTACTTAACTTAATTTAAATTCAATTAGCTTTGTTTGGCAGATAGTCAGACGGATTTACGTTTTTATTGTTTTTAAGTACTTCAAAGTGGAGATGTGCTGGTTCAGCGGATTCAAAAACTGCAGTGTTACCAACCGATCCTATCACTTCACCCTGTTTGACTTTTTGATTAGGTGTAACCATATCGCCGTTGGCAAGATTTGCATAAACTGTCTTCAACCCATTGAAATGGTCAACAATTATTGTAACGCCAAGTCTTGGATCGTTTTTAATTTCTGTAACCACACCATCAGCTACTACTTTTACTGGTGTCCCTCTAGCTGCTTTAATATCTACACCTGAATGAGATCTCCATTCATCAAGAGTTTTTGAATATACAAGTTTGTCCTGTGCGTATTCAAATGATATTTCACCAAACACAGGCATTGCAAAACTTTTACTTGCATTTCCCGTTCCACCTTGTTCAGTTCCTGCTGATGATTTTTTAGTGCTGACATCATTTTTAGAAGGTTCAGTTGTCTTTTTTGTTTCTTTACCGGTACCTGTCTTTTTTGGTTCACCAGTTACCTTTGAATCCATTTTAGCAGGTGTTGCCTTGACTATTGCCTTAGGAGCTTCTGTTGACGTCTTAGGTGTCTTATCATCAGCTGAAGGCACCGATGCAATACTGATACTACTTTCATCATCCGTTGAAATATTGCTTGCCATTTCATCGGTAATAATATCATCCTGATTGTAATCTCTTGATGACATATTCCTTGCAGTTATCAGTGCTGTTGTTACCCCTACTATTGCAATACACAGTGTCAAGACAATATAGAAGCCCTTTTTATCAAAAAAATCCAAAACTCTTTTCTGCGACTCTTTCTTTTCTGGAAATAACTTTTTAAAATTCACTTTTTCCACCTCCATATATTATTGTTACCGAGTTTGGCAACAATATACATAAAGGCTAAACTTTTTAATCCTCTTTAATTTTCCCTATAGAAACACCTCTGTAATAATGCTTTAAAATCTCTTCACAGGTTCCGCCGTTCTTTGCCAAGTAATTAGCTCCACACTGGCTCATACCAACACCATGGCCATATCCGATTGTAGTTATATTAAGTTCTCCTTCGTTTCCCTTCTCGATTTTAAAATTTGTAGACCTGAGTGAAAGAATACTTCTAAAGTCTGTACCGTTTATTTCCACATCTCCAACTTTTATCGTTTTTACCCTGCCACCTTGTGAAAGTTCCAGAACGCTAAAGTTACTGATAAGGTCGTCTTCATTAAGTCTTATTTCAGGATACTGACCCTTTAACTTCTCTATTATCTCCTTTTCCTTATATGCCGTAACAACTTTGCATCCTTTATCTTCATCCTCTCCATCACTTTTGACACTTTTTAAATATGGAACTCCGACCCCTCCCCAAACCTCTTCGATATTTTCAGTTCTTCCCCCGCTATTAGCGTGGAATAGCGGGTTTATAGGTTTGTTTTCATAAAGTATAATTGTATTTTCAGTCTCCCTGACTGCGGTGTCAATTTTTTTCCAATTTATAAACGAGTTAATAGTTCCCCACTTTTTCATAATCTCATCCTGCTTTATCCATGACTGGCAGTGACTATAGTCTGTACATACGTGTGCTCCTTTGTGTGTATCCTCTTTAGCCGGGTATAAGTTAAGCAACCTTCCATACGCATAAGTCCTGGCAGCCACTGCCTGAGCCTTTAAAGCTTCAATTTCATAAGCTACAGGCATCTCAGCTGCAACAACACCTTTTATATAAGTTTCTAGAGACATTTCCTCTACCCTATCCTCTGATTTTATGTAAACCTTTATTGTTGTTTGTGGTATTTTCTCTTTTCCGTCTGGCTTTACATCTTCAATTACTGTACTACACCCCCTTACAATAAGCATGGGAAGGACTATTGTAACTATAACCATTATTAAAATGTAATAAAGTACTTTTTTCATAAATATCCCCATTCTCTCTTGCTACTAAAACAAAATACAGTGCTTTTTAACATTTCATAATGTTAAAATGCACTTCATCTGTTCTAAGCCTCGCACGCTCAAAAATTAATTCTGTTACGAGGCACTAGCACGGTTTATCTTTATAAATATGATTGTGTGTATCTGATTTATTCTTTAATTGATAATGTTTTCAGAATATAGGAATGAAGTGTTATTTTTTAGGAATCATCTTATAAATGAAAAACTCTAAAACTAAAATTAAAGGACGTTTTTCATCTAAATTAGATAACGTTTGGATGCTATATAAATTTAACTTTAGTGTACATTATCTATATCTCCGCTCTATGCCACTGACAATTGTCTTTAAATCGTCCAGATTACTTCTCAATATCAAACTTATTGCAATTATAAACTTTCTATTTCTGACTATTGTTTTTTGACTTACCTTCACAACTTTCAGCAAACGAGAAATCGGAATACATTTCTTTCTGTTCAGATCAAAAAACAGATTTTCATTTTCAGCAATAATCCTTGCAATTTCAATACATTGAACTCTCGAGTCAATGTGTTTTGGTGAGCTTGAAATTAAATCCTTAACAGATATACCATACTCATTTAAGCTTTTCTCAAAACTCATAACTTCTTCTTTGAGTTCAATTTTCTCAAATTGATTATTAGTATTTGAAGTACTAGAACTATAGTAAAAATCACAATCATTATCAAGGGTAGAAAAAAGTATGACACTGTTATGATGCTTGTTCTTCCTTATAATGTCAATAACCCTATGCCGTATAACCATTTTGGAATACTTAAAAAAACTTCTGTTCCTTTTTTCATCATATGTATCTATGGCTTCATTAAAAGCAGTAAGTCCAACGCTGTACTCTTCACTATTCCTGTCATCAATATAACTTCCAACAATATTTGAAACTACTCTTACTATGTAAGGAATATTCTCTCTGATGAGGTGCTCCTTAAGTTCTTTTTCCCCAGTACGGATTCTGCTAATTATTTCGGTTATAGCATCTGTAGTTTCTATTTTTCCCTCATTATAAAAATCAGGTATAAGCAAGTTAATCACTCCCTATTTATAGTTCGAAGAACCACACTTTTTTGGGTTGGGATATGAGAGTGACATAAATGTAATTATTGAAGTTTAACAATACTATAGAAAAGCAAAGGCAGTATAAACTAATTCTTAGTTAGTTTATACTGCCTTCCTTCAACAAATAAAACCTGCTTTCAAATTAAAATGAAGCTGTATTTTCAACATTCCTGGTCATCTTTTTCTTCAACTCTCTCAATATTGGCTCCAAGTCCTTTTAGCTTCTCGTGAATATTAACATACCCTCTTTCAATATGTTCAATATCTACAATCTCTGTAATTCCTTCGGCAGTAAGACCTGCTAAAATTAACGCGGCTCCTGCTCTTAAATCTGTTGCTCTGACTTTTGCACCTGTCAATTTTGGCTTTCCTTCTATAATAGCACTTCTTCCTTCAATCTTAATGTTTGCTCCCATTCTTTTTAATTCCGCCAGATGCATAAACCTATTCTCAAATATGGTCTCAATAACCATGCTTGTACCTTCTGCCCTGGTCATAAGCGAAGTCATTTGTGCCTGCATGTCTGTAGGGAAACCCGGATATGGGTGTGTCTTTATATCAATAGGTTTTATATTGCCGTGCGATTTGATATGCAGGCTTGAGAGTTCTTCGGAAACTTCAACTCCTGCTTCCCTAAGTTTTGCAGTTATAGGCTTTAAATGATCTGCAACAATGTTTTCAATTCTGACATCCCCGCCGGTGATAGCCGCTGCGACCATAAATGTACCTGCTTCAATCCTGTCGGGAATAACTGCATGCGTTGCTCCTGTCAGGTTAGTTACTCCATTTATTTTGATTGTATCGGTACCTGCACCTTTTATATCGGCACCCATTGTTGTCAAATATGTTGCCAAATCAACTATTTCCGGTTCTATAGCTGCATTCTCAATAATTGTTTGTCCATCAGCAAGTGCTGCTGCCATCATTATATTTTCAGTAGCTCCAACACTAGGGAAGTCTAGATAAATTTTGCTTCCTCTAAGACGTCCGTTGACCCTTGCCTCTATATAACCATGCCCCTGACTAATCTCAGCACCCATTGCCGCAAAACCCTTAAGATGAAGGTCAACAGGCCTTGATCCTATTGCACATCCTCCGGGAAGAGAAATCTTTGCAACTCCCATTCTCGCAAGTAGCGGCCCCATAACCAAAACTGATGCCCTCATTTTATTCACAAGTTCATAGGGGGCTGTGGTGTTGTCAATCAAGTTGGAATTTATTCTCAGCCTCGTTTTATTATCCGAAAATTCAACACTTGCACCAAATGATTCAAGGAGGTCGCACATCACTTTTACATCTGACAGATAAGGAATTTCTTCAATTACACTTTCTCTGTCACCTAATAAAGATGCAGCGATAATAGGTAAAACAGAATTTTTTGCACCACTGACTCTTACAATCCCTTTCAATGGATTTGCTTCGGTTACAATCAATTTGGGCACGATAATTCTTCCTTTCATAATAAATTTTATCTTTTGTATACGATCAAGGCACATCTAAAAATTCAATATTCTATTGTTATTACAGGTGTCGCAACCCATATGTATGTCTTGTCCTCATAAGCATTATACCTTAAAGCAAGATTTATATTTGTCTCTCTTCCCTTTATTTCAATATTGTTATCAATAAGGGGAGAATATGCCGACACACTAATCAAGTTTTTATCCGATATTCCGTTTATTTTTTTTGCTTTTGCATCCTTCAAAATACGGCTGCTTATCTTGTTCATTTCCACATAGTCTAGCTTACCATCAAAGTAACCTGTAATACAAGTGTTAACCTTTGGATTTAAGCCAAAACTTTTGAATTTTTCTTTAAGTACCTGAGCAGTATCATTTATATCAGTTTGTTCCAGTTCATTTATTATATCAACTGAAATAAAGCTATTATTTTCTTGGCTTTTATTTTTGTTTAATTGTGAATTTATGCATACTGTTTTCCCATCTGAGGTGGAACCTCTTATTTCAGTCTTCCGAATAAAATCATTATTTAAAGTATTTATTGAATAATCAACATTTTTAACTATTCCAATACTATCTGACAACCGTTCGGTAACTTTTACAATACTATCAGTGTCATATTGCAGTTCATCGGTATTGCACCATACATAAACCTCACTATTTACAAAATTTACACCAGCTTTAACAAGCGAACTTTGGAGAGCTGACTTTTTTGCTCCTTCTCTATAATATAATCCTGCATAGGATATTGTAAATAGCATTGTGAAAAACATTAACAAAAAGAAATATTTTTTCAATTTAACATTCATGTATATCCCCCCGATAAACATTTAAGCAAGACTAAAATATATAAGTTCCTGCTTTGAATAATGAAAAAAATAGATTTAATGGCATTCTAATGTTAAAAAATAGGAAGTCATTTTTTCATTATCCCTTAGCATATTTAAATTATTACCCTATCGATTATGGGATATACATACAATATTTTTATGCTATAGGACTTTTCTGAATTTTTAGAATAAGAAGCAAAATGAATTATTAAGAGTTTTAAATACCCCTCCTTTTAAAATGTAAATTTCAGGCAATTAAACTGTAACGTTATGCGGCATTTTCTGCAAAAAGTAGTAGTACTTGCAAGGGGATTAATTCCGTAATTAATACGTTGACATAGCTCTGCTTATCATCATGGCACAATTTGCCCTGTTTATTGTGTTCTCTTCTTTAAAAGAACTATAAATACTATCCTTTGAATTCAATATTCCAACATCAAACATTTTTTTTACAGAACTGCTATACCATTTACCCTGTTGGATTTTTGAATATATTCCATTGTTTGTAGTTCGAAAAATAAACGATCTCGATATAATTGAGCTTACTTCCGCAAGCGTAATTGTATTATCCGGCCTTATAGTTCCATCCTCATAGCCTGAAATCAGTCCATTGTTCGCTGCCAGAATAATATACTCTTTTGCCCAATGATTGTCAAGGTCTTTGAAGCTCTTTATGTTCCCGCCCTTATCTTTAAGTCCTAAAGCATTCACCATTATAACCATAAATTCTGCCCGGCTGATGAGACTTTCAGGAGCATATGTTCCATCCGGCCTTCCATTTATAATACCTGCATCATGCAGATGAGTAATATATTCTTCAGCTTCTATACCTTTTATATCCTTAAAAGGAGCATAATCCCTATTCCCCGCTTCATGCAAATTAACTCTGATTGGAGCAATCACACTACCTGAATCATAGTCAACATACGCGGAAGCAGGATAACCTTCTTTCAATTCAAAGCCAATATGCAAAGTCTTGCCATTCGTTAAGTAATGGTACGAAACAACAAAACCCTTTTGTTCTTCTGTGTTGCTCCATTTCAAAAAAACTCTTTCCTGATTATCATCAATTGGCTTTATCTCATAATTCAAGCCATGAGAAAATGAAAAATTTGTATTTGAAACAATGATGCACATTAATAATATTATGTATACCAATACTTTGTTTATATTCACCATTGGATACCTCAAATCCTTCTTATTCAGGATAAATTTTAATTTATTTTGAATGTTTTTATTACTCAATTTCGCCAAGGTATACCATTAGTTTTTCTAACAGATACATTACTTCTCCTCTGCGTACAGATGTATCGCCTGAAAGGATGTTGCCATCCCTGATAATGGCAAACCCATTCTGGCTTATAAAATTCGATTCCTGCTCTCTGCTAAGATCAGTACCTGATTTAAGCTCAAATACTCTAACTACCATGGAATATGCCTTAGCTACAGTACAATTGCTGCTTGCCGAATAAATCTCATCATTGCTTATCAAGCCTGTTTTTGATGCCTGATTCATATAGTTACTTCCGTATTGATAGTCTAGTGCATCAAACATCAGTTTGACAACATCCCCAATTGTAGCATTCAAATCAGGCCCAAATAATCTGCCCGTAACACTTTTAATTTCGTGGAGGGAGGCAACATTATTAATAGCAGTCTCATATTTATGATAATATATATCATCATAATAGTCCTTCCCTGATTCCGCGACCATAGTATCTCCGGTCTTTAAAGTTTCAAAAATCAATTTTCCCTCTCCGGTATCACGGTTATAGGACGCCGAAGTACTGACACGATTCCACAGGGAGTTCTTGGTATCATATACAAACCCTGAGGTTTTCCCTTCATTGTACCAGTTTTCAGCATTATACGATAATACAAACACCAAAGGTTTCAGCACCTCGTCAACCGGAATTCTGTTGGCACCTTCAAGGGCACTTATTGCAAATCTTCCCGTATCTTCCTTAACAATCATATTCCTGATGTTATCTTTATTGACCTTAGAGGCTGAAACTTCTATTTCATAGTCTACTCCTGAAGTTTTTTTAACCAACGGATTATTTAAATTGGTTGTTAAAATACCCGGACGCATAATTAAAGAAATCTGGCCGGTTTCAATTATCAAATTCTCACCAATTGAGGTCAGTGCTTTAAAAACCTTATCTGATATCAATACTCTCACCGTATTGCAAGCTGAAGGAGGGTTTGTAACATCTATCCTGTAATCAAGCCTTTTATCGGTCATAACGTGTTGTGCAAAACGGTCTGCATTTATACCTGTAATTTCAATATTCCAGGTGTCATTTATTATTTCTGAATCCTTTTCAATAAATTCACCCGTTATAACATCTTCAATATCCTGATCTGCGTCATAGTCATCACTACTCCTCTTCGTCCTTACAGTTATGCTTTGAGTAGCTTCGGATCTCAAATCTTTAAGAGGATCGTACGCATATAATCTTGCATAATACCTGTGATTTGAAAGCAATCCATCCGCTTTAAATTCCGAACCTACGCCAATTTCATACTCAGCCGATTTTGAATAATCTATATTATCAGCAAGCTCAAGTATATATTCAGCATCCTCTGACATCATCCATTCAAAAGTTATACTGTTTTTTGTTATTGCATCCTCCGAATTCTTTATCCCAAAACCTTTAGGTGTTTCAGGCGGAACATATGGTGAAGTTCTTACAGAATAGGAATCGCTCCACTCCGATGTGCTGCTCACCCCTGCTCCGTTTATCGCCTCGGCTTGAACCCAAAAATAATACAAAGTATCCGGATCAAGGTCCTTTACCCGATAATATACCGATTCTTTCAGATCTTCCGAAGTTACAGTTATTTGTTCCAAATAAGCGTCAGGATTATCCTCCAATCCATATCTCAGATAATAATTGTAGCCGGGTGACAGGTTCCAGCCCACATCAATATAGTTATCACTTGCCAGACTATAATTAAAGGAAGGCACTACAGGCTTCTCCACAGGGACTGCAATAACCGGAACTGTAGTAACAATAATAGGGTCGGATGGCTCGGAAGCAAGATTGACACTTTGACGTACCGCTCTGACCCAAATTACATATATTGTATTATCTTCAAGACCTGTAAGTTTAATATCAATATTGTGCTTCTTCCCATCAGGGTTGAATTTGGGGTTTTCTGTAGGGTCATTGGCAGTTACAGGATAATTTATTATTTGGTTTGGCTGTATTGTCTTTAACTGGTCATAAGACATTCCTTCAACATACTTTATACAGCCTACATCGAGAGTAACACCTGAGTCATAGGATACTTTTCTGTAATAAACATCATCTGCTACCGTAACAGCAGGGTTAAAAGGCGGAACATCGCTTTCGCTTTTCTTCTCGCTCCTTATATATTCCCATGTAGAAGTCTGAAAATTATATTTCTCATACCAAAGGTTTTTGAGCTGTATTGTAACTGAGTCATTTGTTACTAAAACTCCATTATCAGCAGATTCTTTTAATTTAAGTGGAGGTCTTGCCGGAACAACCGGTTGTTCTATCGGACCGTCGGCAGGTGTTATTATTACCTTTAATGCGGCATCGGAATTATATGTGACTGTTTTTAATACGTCATCCACATACTCAATAAATACTTTCTTTGCAACTATTTTAAAGTAATAGGTTGAATTTGGTGTAAGGTTATCAATTACATATTTATATCCCACCAATTTATTTCCGTTTAATACATAGTTCTCGTTGCCAACTCTGAAGTCAGACTCAATTTTTTCACCTTCAGGAGGGTTATCAAGCATATCAGGGTCTGTAACCAGCCATATATCATAAGAAACATCATTGTCAATTTCTCCGTTGCCCTTTAAAGGTAGTCTCCACAAAATAGTAGCACTATTTGATGATAGTTCTCCTTCATAGCTTATTATAGTATCTCCCTCTACCCTATCAAATTGATCTGCCATCTCAGGAGCAACAGGTCTTGATGCCACTTCCTGCTCACCTACAATTATACGATCCGATTCAATTCTTATTCCTCTATACAAATCTTCCCCGTCTTTTGTCACTATAGCCCTGATTATAAAGTAGTACTGAACTTCTCCTGGTGGAAGCGTGACAAAAAAGTTGGTTCCATCTACAGCTGCCATATACTGAGCCAGCTCATTTGTTCCTATGGTACCTCTGTATACATGGTAAGCAGTTTTTATGCTGCTGTCACTTAAACCTGTAACAACAGGGCTCCATTCCAATTTCCATATTATTCCGGTATCAGAAGTTGATATCTTTGATGTTTTTACAAGTATATAACTGCAAGCTGTTACTGTTTTTGTATAAGTTGTCCTCTTTATTTCAGCATCTCCAAGATCCGGCTCTATTCTGATGTAATAAACCCTGCCCGCATCTCTGACAGTATGAATATATTCAAGCTTCCCACTTGTTTCATTTATGGTGACGGACTTCCCTTCGCCTATCTGAGGTTTTCCTATATAAATCGGTCTGGTGTTTGTGAAGGATTCATTTTCAGAGACATATAGTTTATAATCTATTCTGCCGCTGGTATCCCATACATCATCCCACTCTATTTTGATTTTATTTGTTCCATAAGAATTGGCACTAATGTTTATATCGGTAAGTACCTTAACTTTATTTGACGGTACCGATTCCGGGCTTGAATATATAGTTTTTTCATCTGCATGAGTGTGGTATGCAGTCATATCAAGGTAATACATTGTTCCGGAGTTTAATTCTTTTAGCCTTAAAGAGTTAACATTTCCTGATATATCACGTTCCTTTAATATACGCGAAGTCGAAGGCTTGTAGGCCTTTGGCACCTCTTGAAGATATAGGTTAAGATATTTTCCCACTATATTGGCATCTGTAAATTCTACATTCCACTTTAAATCTACGTAATATTTATCAAACTCATTATAGCCGATAGGAGGTTTGTCCTCTTCTGCCGCCTCAACCCTTAATTGGGTAGGTGGCAGCTGAGGCAGGTCAGTATAGGCAAAAACAAATATACCTGTAGTTGCCTGCATAATTATCGATATTAGTATTGTAAAGACACATACTTTACAAATCCTTGCCATAATCATTTCTCCTATGGTTCGTCTATTCTTTAAATATCACCGGTAAGCTTTAAAACTTTCACAAATGCACTTGCCAGTTCACCCCTTGTTATTGTACCTTTAGGGTTAAACCGGCCTTCTTCATTAAGGCCAAGCAAACCTAAATCGGCACAGATCAATACATCTTTATAATATATGCTGTCTGTCTGTGCCAAATCTTTGGCGGTAATACTCCTGTTAGGAATCAGGCTATTTACATTTACGCCTGTCTTTGAAGAGTACACCAGCATTACTACTTTGGCAGTCTCCTGCCTGCTTACATCCCTGACAACTCCTCCAAAGCCAATCAGACCTTCAAGTCCATACTTTTGAGCTTTCTGATTTATTGAAAGGCCTGGACTGCCTCTCTCAACACCTGATACTAATTCGTACAGAAGTATTACTTCCTTAACTTTTACATTATCTTCAGGATAGAAGGAGCTCAAATCTCCAAAAACTTCACTTAAGTCATATTTTGAAAGAAGCAACTTTATATCCGGTGCTTGTTTATAGCTGTCAGTCAAATCTTCTACGTTATCTTCCTTCAGAAGTATTGCATATTCCCCGGTTTTAACAACGTTAAACACCATATTGTTTGAAGCTGTAACAGCACTACTATATAACTTCTGCCACTGCGCATCGTCATATCTGGTATAAGGCTGCTTCAATCCCGGCTCCTCTAAATAATTAATTTTCACAAGAATAGGGTTGTCAAAAACCTTAACGGGAGCACTGTCTACAACTACAGGAGTTATTCCGTTGCCACCCTCCAGCTTGTAATATATAAATTTTGAAAGTTCAAGCTCAATTTCATCAATAGCATCGGTTATTATATCATCCAAAGCATTTGAATCAACCGCAGGCACTTTTTTTAGAAGCTCACCCAGCTTTTCCTGAACAAGTCCGGAGTTTTTGTTGTATATACGGTCGTCAATCTGACTCTTTAACTGCTTGTGGGTAATGGAAGTGCCAACAGCTTTAATTTCCAGATCATTTATATCCGAAACCGGTTTAAATCCTTTAGGAATACTCACTTGTTGGCTTTTATTACGTCCTATATTCAGCATAAAGTATATTTCATTAATGTTATCATTTTTTTCAAGCTCTTCAATTTCAGATCTTGAGCCCAGCTCAAAGGTATTTGGTCTTATGCTGTATTCCGCACCGTTGGTTCTTATAACAAGGCTTCTGTTTTCTGTGTCCATCGCAGCTATTACATCAACAGGTATGAAAATTGTGTCAGTCGAAGCACGTCTGGCATAGTACGATACATCTAGCAAAAAAGGCTGTGGGCCACTGTTTTCCAGTGCATTTATCATCCTGTCTCCTTTTAGCAGCAACTTGTTTTCTTCCGCATTTCCAATATTTATTCTCCAGAATAAAGCTTGTTCAAGTTTGTTTATTTTGTCCAAAAAAGTAGCTTCAGTCTTTGTATTGTTATCCTCTTCGTCATAATCGTCCTGATTAAAATCCGTTCTGATATACACAGGGCCTAAATACTTGGAATATGTAATTATTGATGCATCTACAGGATCTATCTTTATAGCTCTTACCTTTATATGGTATTTTGTATTTGATTTTAAAGGCCGATCCTCAAATGTGCCATCCTCCAACCTTACAGGAATGGTTTTTATCCTGGCATAGTAGTATTCATAAACCATACCGCTGGTTTTGAAGTTTTTTTCAGCATAGTAAGGCAGAATATTCCCTTGTGCACTCGTGTACTCCTGAAGATTTCCATCGTCAAGCAAAATGTAGCTGTCATCTGTGCTTGTCATAACAGAAATCTCATATTTATATTCAGGAAGACCTCTCCATTTGATCTCAATCTGATGGCAGGAATCACGGGTTTTCAACTCTTCCTTTGTATACACCAGTATACTGTCATTATCCTTATATACCTTTACATCATAATAGGTATCGGCTTCTAAATTTATCATCCTTACATAGCAAGTTGTACCAAATTTTACAAAAGTGTATTTATTTTTATTAATAAGATTAAATTTCAAGTCCTTTTCAGCTTTTAAGTATACATTATAGTCCTCTGCAACAGTTCCCAGCTCATCATCATCGAAGAAAAACCCCAGTTGAACATCAGTGACAGCCTCCAGATATGCCGGTTGCTCGATAAGCTTTGTAGTAACAGGTATAGAAACCCAAGAGCTGTACAATTTTTCGTTGTCTTTCTTGATAGCCCTTATACTGAAATAGTAAAGCTTATTTGGAAAAAGCCACTCATCAAAAGTAAATCTGCATTCTTTTGAAACTTGGTTGTATTCAAAATTCTCCGGTAAATTTTCAAGAGAAGGGTCAAGTGTTATATTGCCAAAATTGTCTATGAAACTTTGGTATATAGCATCGTTTGCTCCTTCATACGGCCCTTCGTTTGCATCAAGCCTTCTTGATGAACAAATAATATTGTAAACCACATCGGTTTCGTCCCTTGTCCAACTGAAAGTAACCCTCGAACTTGACAGAATCTGATTACCTTCACTATCCACAGCAATTTTATAGTCAACTGGAGCGTATGGCTTTTTTGATGTCTCATCAGGTTCTCCGATTACTGCCTTAACTGTTGTAACAGGGAGAAGTGTGGTAAAAGTGGATTCCTTATCCGTCTCAAGTCCAACTGCACTCAATCTTGTCCGGGCAACAAAGTAGTAAGTAGTATTGGATCTGAGGTTAGGACCAAAAATAGTGTAGGCCTCTGTTCCTTTGGAAAAGTCCCGTATTACCAGCCTTACCGACGTGCTTTGCACATCCTCTGCTCCAATAAATACAACATCTCCATTAAGATCCTCAGTTGTCCCAATCAGTTTGAATGAATTCAAATCAGGCCTGTTACTCATATATAAGTCATAGTATACATCTTTAGATACAGTAGTGTCAGGTATATAGTTATTCCAATTTATATCAACCTTGTCAAACTGAAGCTCAATATAATTTGAGACTTTGGTTGTATCTCCAATAGTCACATCCGCATCATTTATATTCAATCTTAATCTTTTCGGAAGAGGTACATCTATTTCATCTCCTGCTCTTGAAGTAAAACTTACTATTACCGACTTATCGGACATATCCTCATTCTCATTTGAGTCCCGCTTAATATTATTTGTGGTATACATCTGCATAAAGTAGACCTTGTTTGGAATGAGAAAATCAGGATAACTTTCACTATTATCTATGTTTTTTTCCAGAATCACCGGTGTTCCGTTTTCATCCAGCCCATTATAATATGTGCCTTTAAAAAGGTTAAATCCTTTAATAGTATATTCAAGACGATTTCCATTCTCTGTAACTTCCTTTGATGAAAAGTACAAAACCCTCCTGTATATCATAGGAAAGTAACCATATAAAGTGTCCCCGGATTTAAGTTCAGGATAGGGCATAGATTTGTTTTCCTCTTCACTCATATTCAATAAAACATGGTATACAACATCATCGTCTTTATTTGTATTTGCCCTTATCTCATCCCAATTAGCAGGTTTTTCCCAGGAAATAGTAATGTCAGATGACTTTTGCAGTACAGGTAAACCGTTAATTTCAACTGTTCTTGATACAAGCGTGCGCCCAATTATAGTTATTCCTGTAGGTACAGGTGATTTACTTGTATCCTCTGATAAAGTGTAATGCATAGGCATTGACTCTAGCCTGTCATTTGTCGTGTCAGTCTTAACAACTATCCTGTAAAAAATTTTATTGTTTGCTCCTACGCCAGATATCAGAGTCAGCGCACTATCGGACCCCGAAGCAAAAAAACTGTCATCTATTGTCTTTTTGATACTCCAGTCGCCCTTTATAGTCTCATCATCACTGCACTGCACTTCATAATACAATCTTGGAAGGTCAAGGCTTCCCTGATTTACCTTATATATTTTTATATATACATTGTCAGCCGAATCCTTGGAAAGCTGAAACCTTATTGGAGTATACGTATAAGGAAATACCCCCATCAAATTGCTTCCGTTTAAGTCGTCTGGATCTCCGACAGTTGTAACATACTTGCTAATTCCGTCGTTATTCTGGTATGAAAGTTTGATATTCATATAATAAACTGTTCCCGGAAGTATGTCTCCGTCGGGTAGCCCATATTCTTCAGGTACTGGCAAAGACGTAGTAACATCCTTTCTTCCGATTAGATCTACGCTCAATAAACCGTTCTCATCCGGACCAAAAACTTTAGAAGTAGTGGCCTGATTACCTGCTACATGTGCAGTATAACCTGTACCTGCATAGTTAACAAGGACGGAAGACTGCGAAGATCCGCTGTTTAGAGTTGACAAGCTACTTGATAGATTTATCCTGAAATTGAGAGTAGAAACGTCAATAACGTTTTTATATACTGCAAGCAAGTTGTCCTTGACATAATTCATTGCAGCTTCTTCATGTGCATAAGAAAATTGATCACCATCCCAAACCTTTGGCATTGACCACTTCAGATTAAGCCTTGGTATGTTTCCAATTTCATACCCACCACCTTCTATAGCCACCCTTGTTTGTTCTGCTCTAGATGCATAAAACGAAACTCGTGGGAGATAATACATCAGACCTTCACCAATCAGATTTCCACCCAAATCATTATCGCTGTATATACGAACCCTTATATCGTATATATAATCATTCATTAAGCCTGAAATTGTACATGTATTTTCTACGGAATTGCTTTGAATGGTTTGCTCACTACCATCTGGTGTATGATAGCTTATCAAAAAGGACTTTTCTCCCAACATTTTATCCCAGTGAATAGTCAAGATTCCATTGCTATAACTGTCAACATATATATTGACAGGAATAACAGCCGCCATAACACTTTGCTGAAATAGCGGTAAAGGACCCGATATGAGTGCAACTATCAAAACTACGGCAAGCAAGTTTTTTAATGATTTCATAAAAAACCCCCAAGTTGGACGATTAAATTTAAACGTTTTATATTTTTATTGTAACAAATTTCAGCCAGCTTGTACCTAGTCCAAACATCCTATAGGACCATAATCTTAAGCCCTTAGAAAGTATATTAACAATATATAAATTTATCGGCAATTTGAGGTAAAATATTAAGTGTAGTTCTATAATTATAAACTCAGAAATATCATTGTGTTTCAAGGCAAATAGAAACCCCGAAGCTGTATTGCTACAGTCGGGGTTTATACTTCTACTTCTAAATAGTATAGATATTGCCACGCTACTATCCTTTTTTCTAATGGGTTGCATAGAGTTTCAAATGCTTCCCAAGCATTGTCCCCTAGTTCGCCCGAATCACAAAATACCTTGCCACTCTCTGATACCATTAAGAACAAGGACAGTTTTTGCAAAAAATATGGGCACAGCTATTATAAGTTTCCCTCCAGTTTGTTTTAGTGGCAGACTGCACAGCCTTTGTTTTATTCTGTCATTTATACTGCATGGCAAAGTTACACTATTACTGTATTAATCAGTGGTTTATCGCTTTATAAAGCAAATACATAAGGGAAAACTATGACATTGTAAGACTGCCAAAACACTATGTGTAAAGAATAACATCTGTCAACTCTAAGACTTTAGCATACCCTCGATACTCTTCTTTATATTACTAAAAAAGCATTTCAAATCTGCACAATTCGGTAACCCTGAAACCTGACCATCACCTAACTCCATAATTATCCATCCGCCATTTTCAACTTTTGCAATATCCATAGTAAAAAATTTGCTTTGAATTTTTTTAGCAACATTAAGGAATGGTTTTAATTCCGGCATTATATCACCATATTCACCCTCATCCCAATAATTTACTAAATATGCTGGCTCCCCATCGACAAAGAATACTCTGAATTCCTTTGATAATGGCATATTACTTTTTATGTGATTATCTAAAAATTCTAAATTTATAAATTCCCTAAATACAATTCCTTCATTGAGGTCATCACCTTGAAGCTCTATAAATTTCTTTACTACATTGTTCACCTTATCTACATCTGATGCATTTTGTATATAACAAGCTTCAAACCATTCATGCTTACGTGATTTCACATAGTCTTTTACTATAACTGGACTTTCTCCGAATACCTGTAGAACTCTGTGAATACTTTCAAAATCTTTATTAAGGGTTTCTTTGCTAACCCAAACTGTTTTTGGTGTACATACCCTTACCAATTCATATGCTTCAGGCAAATAGTGACAATGCTTATAGGCATAAGGTGAATTAATCAATTTAATATTTTTTGTTAGTAGCACATTGTATAATTCTTCATATTTATTAGGTTTCATCATCCATCCACGGAAAACAGCTATTTGGGGCTCAGACATCATCGGTATTTTTCTTATTGCAGCAATAGGGTTGTTGTTATTTACCAATTCTTCAAAATTTATTAGTCTTACATCAAATCCTTGATTTTTAGCAGCATTGTACTCACCTAAATAATCAAAATCAACTTCCTTACTATCTAATGGATTACAACAAAATAATACTATCATAGTCCACACCTCAAAATAATTTGTAATACGATAATTATACCAATAAAAAAATTAATGTTATCTTTTTTGTTTACTGTAGACACTAAAATAACTTATGATGCACTAACAGGGTTATCTGGAAACTCTCCTGTTTCTTGATACCTATTTTTTATTCTACTTGCAATTTTGAATAGTGCACTATCAGAAAAACTCCCTTCCTCAGATTTAAGAATAATAAGTTCCAAAGAATCTTTATTAAATCTGAGCTTTCCAGTCAGCCCATCATGTTTGCAACCAAAATTATAGATTACATACTCGTTATTTTCAAACTCTTTTTTTCCATATACATTTATTCCCATATTATTTCACTCCTTATCTTAGACTTTCTATTAAGTTTTGCCAGTTAAAGATTTTGTTAGCTTCGTTGTGAGCAACTCTTTGTATTGTATCAAATGCTTTGTAGTAAGTTGACTCATACAACTCATGCTTTAGTAGTAGTATATCGTTCTGATAGAATTCACCATTTACAAGTCTTTCCCAAGCAACTGCCATTTCATAGTCAGGATCTAATAGCCTTACTCCATCATCTAGCCTTAACTCGTCAAGGAATATATGTCTTTTGATTTGCTCAATATCTTTAATATCCCAACCAGTGTTTTGAGCTACTTTTAGAATATCATCTGTCCTTGTTCTAAACGATGAATACATGTTAGTAGCAATCCCCTCCAACGCTTCCCAATTGCTTGCAGTGACTGCAGTTGGTTTATATGTACCTGCTTTATAAACATATCTCATAGCGTCATCTGAGTATCTTACACCAATATTCCCCAGGGACTCCAGAGCCTCAGCCACCGTCTCTGACATAGTCCTTAACACGTTTCCATCACCATCAAGCAGTTCAAGAACATCGCCATTCTTTCTTACATTTTTAACTGAATCAGCAATGTCTGGAGCTATTTCATCAATTTCAAGAAATCTTCCTGCTTCTTTGGCGATACTTTCAATCTTTGATATATCACTTAGTTGAGAATTCTTTATTAAGGCATAGGCTTCACTTGGATCATCTATTACGGAAAGTGCTAATTTTACTGCAATTCCATCTCTTAACTTTACAATTTTTCCGGCCACATCGTTTAGAAAATCATCTGCTGCAGATGTTATCTTGTTTATAGCTTTAGCTATTTTTATAACTTGCTCTATAGTCATTGAACCAATTCTCGTTTTGTTAAGAGCATCTAAAAAGGCCTCTGTTTTAACTAGGGTTTTAAGATTCTTTGCTGCAATCCCAGCACCTTTGGCTAAAGCAATCTCAAACAAAACTCCACCAGTTATATAACCTAGCATTTTTGCAGCGTCATCATCTTTTGCTAATTGTGCTTGTAATATGATCACATCAATTATTTCACGGTATTCTTTACGTTGCACACTATTTGGATCTTTTATAGCTATTGCAATATCTTTACTTAAAGCAACCATGTTCTCGACAACTTCTGGGAAGTCCGTGACTAACTGAACTGTTCCTTTTCCACTATCTACTGCACCATTCCACATTCCTTGTAAAAAATTTATTGACTTAGAAGACATTGTTGATCGATCAATTAACTCTTGTACTGCTGGACCTCCAACAAAGCAAGTTACATTATTTCCTGCTGATTCTATAATACATACAGAATCTTCACACCCTACTAATCTAGCTAATATTTGAACATCCAACATTAGTAACCAGATATCAAATATATCCCTCTCGGACTCAAAATCAGGATATTCTACATAACCATTAGCATAGGTTATCTTAATGGGTTTTTTCGCTTTCTCCTCATTCTTTGTTTCATAAACATCATATTCTAGAACATCACCGTTATTAAATTCGTATTTAACATTGTAAGCAGTTCTCCTAACAACCCTGTATTGCCCTTCATAAACAGCTAAAAATGATTGCAAAGATGCAAAAACTTTTCCACCTTTGTAGACTTTTAATGAACCTCTTTCAATCGGTATTCCTGTAGTTTGGTCAAACATTATAACATCGCCACTTACTCCTCCATTTGGATATAAAAGCGAGCTCTTTCTTGGAATTTCTATCCCTTCAAATTTAACAGGTTCTGTTTCTATATATGTGCCGCCTTTTAATCCAGGCACATTTCTTGCTGCAACATATATTTCAATTTCCCCAGCTTGTTCTACCACATAATTATATGAAAAACGATTACCATTTTGAGTTGCCACCCACTTACCATTAACTACCAGTGCAATATGGTCACAATTCCTACCTACTGCTATAATTTCAACAATATCTCCAACTTCAAATTTGTCACCATTGTATCTAGATGCCAATGTAAGGCTTGGAAGCAATTCGATCTTGTACTCTCTGTCTAATATTTTTTTATATTCATAAGATGTTCTATCGGGTTCTCCAGTTAAGTAATCGTATGGTAACCCTAGTTTCCTCCATGTATTTTTACCTACAATACCATCACTTGATAGGCCATTTTGTTTTTAAAAATCATGTACCGCATTTTTAGTTATGCTTGCGTAGCATCCAAACGGAACCATGTTACCATTTTCATCTAAAGGCATTACCAAGTATCCCTTTGACACGAGAGTTTTTTGCAAAACAATTACATCCTCTGTAACATTTGCATTACCTTCTTTTAAAACCCACACATAATTCCCTGTTTTTGTTAATGTTAATTGACTATACACTGGTTCAATCAAGAAACTCGCAAGTGGTATAACATTGTCTATGTTATATGCAAATGCTGCATCCTGATAGTATCCTTTAGTATTACCTATTACTATCCCATATGCCTTTGGCATAGCTAAATAAATTGAATTACTTTCTATAAAATATCCATTATGTCGAGTATAAACTAAGACATACTTCTTAGCTTCCCTGGCCAAAGTTGGAAAATGTTCTTTTGAAGTTAGTATCTCATATCCTTTAGTTGAAGCTTCTGAACATATTCTAATAATATCATCTTCATTCGTAAGCTCATTATCAAATGCTCTTATATACAGAAAAACATTATAAAGCGTATACCAAACAGCATCATCATCTATGTCTGTAGGATTTTCAATTTTTTTATAAGTTCTATCCCATACGTCTACTTCCTTATTTTCGTCACGAAAAATAAAACTAGCCCTTACATCTGTATGTTTTCTTAATTCTATGATTGTTTTGGCTATGTTACTTTGAAAAATACTAATACTATTACTATCTCCATAGTAGTTATCAATTACAAAAGCAATATCAATCGGAGTATAGTCCTTCATGCCTATAAAGTATGGACTAAAATGCGTTACTGTAGTAGTCAGTCTTCTTGATGCTTCATCGATTTTCGTAACCTGAGGAACAATCGCATTTGATTCTACATCGTACCAATAAATTGTTAAATCATTGATGTCAATACCATTCAATTGCTCTTCACTAAGTGTAAAACTAATATCCGCCCAATCAAACTCTGCTGTTGTACTAACCTCTATGGGCTCTCCAATAAAACTAACTTTCCCTTCAAGCAAAGATTTAGCATTAGTTACTTTTGATTTATTGTTTATGACATCTGCTGAATTAATTTTTATACTTGGAGCAACTCCTTTTTCAGTAAAGCCTTCGAAATTGCTTTCTGATAATACTTGAGGTGTTTTTCCCTCAGATTGATTAGGTACAACTGTCACAACTGCAAATAAGTTATTATCTAAAAGTGAATTATATGTTTGAATCGCTGCAATCGTGACTTTACCTTCTGATTTTGCTGTTATAACACCTTTATCCACTTCTACAATACTATTATTACTGCTTCTCCATGTATACGCTTCGTCAAAGAATCCTTGAGGATATTTATCACTTCTTCTATAAAGTTATTTTTTCTTCAAATATCTCACGATTTCTTAGAATTTCATATTTTAATCAGAGAGCGTAATACCTACATACTCCAAATTAACGTAAAACTGTAAGTCTATAGCCGTTCCAA
>JAEWSG010000127.1 GCA_023398495.1 Bacillota bacterium | reverse complement strand
CTGTAAAGCAGCGCGATAATGAGAGTATAGGCGACGATGGAATAATGAAGCTGGGTATAACCGCCGGTCTGCCCCTTAAAGCGTAGCCAAAGAGTTCCTGCGTAAGAGATCAGGATGCCCAGCATGTCGATAAAGATCATTGAATACGTCTCAAGCAGACGGCTTTTTTTGTTGATTCGCTGCATGGATCAGTTCCTTTCGGGAGTGGTGGGGGTGGTTTTATTTCTTTGGGTGTTGGCGGCGCGGCTTTGCTTCGCTCGCCGCTTTGGGAGTGGGAGCCACAAGGTTAGGGGGTGTTGGGGCGCGCAGTGCACCTCGACTCGCTTTGCGAGTCGAGGTCACGGGCTTCGCCCTGGACAAGAATACAAGGACAGTTTGCCTTATGTGCAAGCACAACGGACAAACTGTCCTTGTATTCTTGTGCACTGCTCATTGCCTACGTGCAGTATATCACATATAAAGGATATCGGCTATCGAATTCTAGTGTTCGTCGCAGACTTGGAAGATATAAAATTTTAAGTAGTAAGACTCCTGGGCGGCCCAGAGGATCGGGTGGTCGGGGGATTGGGTCCTGTATTCGATCTGGCGCAGGCGTTTGTGGGCGCTTCGCGCCGCCTGGCGGATCGTTTCCGTAAACAGCTCGTAGGTCATAAAATGCGAGCAGGAGCAGGTCGCCAGAAAGCCGCCGTCCTTCACGAGCTTCATCGCGCGCAGGTTGATTTCCCGGTAGCCCTTTGCCGCATTTTTAACGGAGCTGCGGGATTTCGCAAATGCCGGCGGGTCTAAAATGATAACGTCAAACCGCTCTTTCTTTTCTTCCAGTGCCGGGAGCAGCTCGAACACATCCTCGCATAAGAAGGATACCCTGTCCGAAAAAGCGTTGAGCGCCGCATTCTTTTCGGCCTGCTTTAGTGCAAGCTCGGATGCATCGACACCAATAACCTCTTTCGCGCCGCCCTTTGCCGCATTCAGCGCAAACGACCCTGTATGGGTAAAACAATCCAATACCCTTGCACCCATACAAAGTCTCTGTACCGCGAGACGGTTGTATTTCTGATCCAAAAAGAAGCCTGTCTTTTGGCCGTCCTTCACATCTACCATATATTTTACGCCGTTTTCAACGATTTCAACGTCCGTATCAAATTCCGGCGACAGAAAGCCCTTTGTGCGCTCCATTCCCTCATTCTCGCGCACCTTCGCGTCGCTTCTCTCATAAACGCCGCGGATCTGAATCCCGTCCTCTTTTAGCTGTTCCTGCAAAAACCTGATGATTTGTGGCTTCAACCGGTCGATGCCAAGCGCGAGCGATTCCACAACAAGCACATCCCCAAATTTATCGATGACGATGCCGGGCAGAAAGTCCGCCTCCCCAAAAATCAAACGGCAGCTTGTGGTATCGACCGTCTTTTTTCGGTACTCCCATGCCGCGCGGAGCCTTTCTTTTAGAAACGCTTCATCTATCTGTTGGTTACTATTTCGCGTCATCATGCGGATGCGGATTTTGGAAGCGCGGTTAATAAACCCTCTCCCCATTGGATACCCGTCAAAATCATGGATAAGAACGATATCACCGTCCGCAAAACTTCCCGCTATAGAAGCGATTTCATTATCAAAGATCCACATGCCGCCCGCCTTGAGCAGACGCCCTTCTCCCTTTTTCAGGGTCACAACTGCTTCGTCCATTTTGTTTTCCTTTTCTTCTATCTGCTGAATTTAATGTGATAAACCAATTTTAAAAAAAGAGGATTCATATAATCCAATCCTATCCTATAACTCCCGGCGTCACCATGTCGCTCCACATATGATAGCGCTGCGAATAGAGACTCGACTCGTTAAAATAATGGTAAGGTTTAAGCGGCTGTTTAAGCTCCTCGATCCGGTCCTGTTCGCCGGCCAAATAAGAAACCAGCACGCGCCTCGTATATTCCAGGCGCTTCGTGAGGCCTCCAAGACGCAGGCACTGTACCTCGAAACCAAATGATTTGTTATCGGCCATCCACTGCTTTTCGAACACATTAAAAAACCGCTCCAGATTTTTTAAAACCGACGGGATTGTCTCTTCCGCAAGCGCATGCAGCGCTTCCCTGTCATTTTCCTGATAAGCGCTGCGCAGCCGGATGCCGAGCGCGGCCTTTTCCTTAAGCACCTCGCACAGGCAAAGCTGTGTTTCAAACAAATAACCGAACCGCTCATGTGCTGTCAGCGGTGTAAGTTCTTCAATCACCTTCTTATAATGCCCGCTCAGGTCGTCCTCCTGCGCCGCAAGCGAATCAAAAATTCCGATCAGTGGGTCGTTAAACAGCAGGAATTTAGAAGAATTGTTATGCTCCTCGCTGTTTTCATCAAAAATATTACTGTCATCGATTTTTAAAAAGTCATCGAAGGAAAGCCCTGTCAGCACCGCAAACTTTTCACATTCCGTATCGGTGCAGGCCGCATCCGCGGCATACACATATTCCGCGTTCATGTACAGCGCAGGCAGAAGAGAAAAGCTGCTCGCCTCCGCGCCGTTATCGCCCCAGCACGTGATGACGTTCCGTTTGATACCAGCCTCCCGAAGCGCCTTCGTCGCCGCAAGACCCGTCTTTAAGCTGTAACGGTTGTGCGGCGTAAAACCGGTAAACCGCCAGGCGGTGCCGGCAAACGAAACCTCCTTCGCAATTTTTTGATGTTTTTTAAGCATTTGCGCGTAATGCTTCGCATCCGTCGAAAAATAATCCCAATAAGCGAGCGTCAGTCCGTCCGGGATATCCGGCATCGAAACCGGCTCTTTATCGTTTACATAATATTCCCCCGCATACGCCAGCCGGAAAAACATATCGCTCCACATCTCCGGCTCCAAGCCATATTTTTTACAGATTTCCATCACTCGTCCCAGATGGTTTAAAATAACCTCTTCCCGGTTGTGATATCCGTTTTTCTGCAAATACTTTCCAAGCCCGACCATATAAGCCTCGTCCATGCCGATGTTGACTTTTCTGCTCGCAAACGCCTCCGATACCGTCTTGAGCAGACGTTCGATGAACGCATAGGTCTTCTCTTCCCCGCACAGCAAAATATCATCCACATCGATGATTTCCTGATATTCCTCATAGCGCGTGATCTGGTTCAAGTGCGCGAGCGTCTGCACATAGCCGCGCAGCTCAATGCCAAAGCGCGCCGCGTAAGCATCCAGCTCCTTTAGCTCCTCAAGCGTCATCGCGCCGCGCATATAACCAAAATACGGCTCGCCCTCAATCTCGATCGTATCCTCCATATAAAAGCCGACAAACGTATAGCCCATCAGCGCCGCGTAACAAAGAAACCGTTTCACCGCATCGGGGCGCATCACGGCATTTCTCGATAAATCGAGCATGATGCCGAATTCTTCAATGCTTCTGGCCTCACTTTTTTTATAGGCGCACTGTCCCTGCCGCTCCATCGAGGCAATCGTAAGCAGCGCGCGGGAAAAATCGGTCAGCTCATGGAAATGGACCGTCACACCCTCTAAGGTGCGCTCGATCCGGTACCCCGCCACCACCGTTTTTTCCGCCGTCAAAACAAGCTCATCCTCTCTTTCCCTGACAGAAAGAAAAGAATTGAGTTCTCCTGCGATAAACTGCAATTCCTTTGCACAACCGGTCGTATTCAGCTTCATGCTTCTCCTCCGTAAACGCGGACCTGCCCATGCCTTGATGCAAACGCTGATCCGCTTAAATTTATAGACGTTTCATTTTTTTATTTTATCAAAAATCCGGCTTCTTTTCAACAAGCAAGAAGCCGCCCAATCACCTGCTTTTTCAAATGCTTTCCGAATCAATTGATAAATGCGGATTATCCTCTTGAAACTTTACGCATTGCGTATTATAATGAACATATAAAAGGAGCAACCGCCCACAAAGTGGTTAGCCTCCCGGTGGTTTTAAAGCCTACCCGTACGGCTAAGTGACAAGGTAGGCTTTTTTATTTTCGCTTGTTTTTCCTATCTATGTAGGCAAGCAGTGTGATTAAAAATGTCGCAAACAGAATCAAGTCCTGAAACGAAAACATTCCCATCCGCACCACCTCCCCTCTCTCAAGTTCGGGAGGCTACCACCTTGTACACGATTACTCCGTTTCAAAATCGTAACATACCTTCTTTTCCTGTACAATCCATAGAGTCCGGTTTCTATCATTTTCTACGCCGCTTTAAATTAATTTATCTATTTCTATACATATTATATTTTTTATTGCCTACTATGTATATTTCCATGTATACCCATTAAAATATATCACCACTGAATTTTTCAATTTCATACAATTTAAACAAAACTCGCTTCTGTTCATCAGGACCACCGACATGTAAAAGAACCTTGAGACCATGAAACATGAAATGTGGATTTGCCTCTTGAAACTTTGCGCATTGCATATTATAATGGAAACATAAAAGGAGCAATCGCCCACAAAGTGGTTAGCCTCAAAGTTGGATTAAGCCTGCCTTCGAC
>JAEWSG010000063.1 GCA_023398495.1 Bacillota bacterium | reverse complement strand
GTTACTGCTACTTCTCCATTTATAATAGTCTTTGTCTGATTGCCGTTGTTGTCATACTCGTAAGATGTTGTTTGTGTCTGGGTACCATTTAGAGTTGATATAATTCCTGTTAATCTGTTTTGTTCATTATATGAATATACATTTATTTCTGTATTCTGACCTTCTGTGATTGTTTCTGTTTCCCTGTTCCCAGAGGCATCAAAAGTATATGCTGTTTCCCTTTGTTCTGGTTCAGTAACGGTTTAGAGCCGATTTAGAACATCATAGGTATACGTTGTAATCCCTTTATATACACCATTTATCGTCTCTTCCTGCTTCCATTATCATAATACTCATAGGTGGTGGTTTTACCATCAGCCGTCACACTACTTAACCTTCCAGCTCTATCATATATCTTTACTGTTTTATTACCTTTGGGATCTGTAGATTTTTCTGCTGTGAAGCCTTCGATTACACCTTCTATTATATCATAATTATATGTACTTGTACCTATATTTGGAACACTTTTGCAGGTCACCCTGTTAAAATCATCATATTCACGTTCAGTTATACCTGTAGCATCGTTCACTGTCAGCAATCATAGCTATAAGTTGTTTTCCTTACATTGGGTTCAGTTTAGCACATCATAAGTGAACCTTGTCTTCCCCTTTTTTTTGCAAAAAGAGCAAAGTACAATTTCTGCACTCTACTCTTTTTTCAGTTTAATTACATCTATCTTAACTTAATGCTATATGCTATTGGGATTGCTCCTAGCCTTTTTATTGATTTTTAACAAGTGGGACAATGCACCTGTCCCTATCCCCTTGTCCCATGCCCATGATCTTCCTTTAAGACCTCTGTAATAATTTTTACTTTTCTTTAGGTGTGAAATTTCGTCTCTTTTCCAGAGTCTTATTCCAACTCATTTTTGCCGTTTTTTCTGTTTGATTTTATGGTATCATTATTCTCTTTAGTTATTCTCAAAAATTCATCTTCTGAATATACAATCCTTATAACATTTTCACTCTCCGTTTCACATGTATAAACAAAAGAAACGGGAGATTCTTTTGAATAATCATCAGATAAGATAACTATACTGTAACCAACATAAGCTTTAGGTGTCAGATGCTCTATTACCTCATTTGCGTTAGTCCTAACAGTAAAATATGGACCATATACTTTTTTATCAGAAGTATATACTTCTTGGCTCAGAAACTCCACCAATTCATACCATTTACTTTTATGGCTTTCAAAGTTAAATTTTCTACCGTCAGCAGTATAAATGTTCTCTAATAATATATCTTTAGAATCCAAAAGATATTGATTAAGCTGTCCCATTAAGTATTCAGACTTCGCTCTATCATAAGTTTTCTGATTTGGTCTATTGGATTGAAAAAATAAATTGTATGTAAGAATTACAAAAAGCATTATAAACACTAAAAATATTGCTATATACATTTTTTTAAACTTCACAATATTATACCTCCTTATCTTTGTACTCTTCATATTTTTTTAATCCTGAATGATATCATCCATATGAAGCGGTTGTCCGATTTCACGTATATAACCTTTATTTCTTTCAAAAGCAGACCAAGCTCTCATTAGATCATAATCAGAAATAATTGAATTGGGATAACAACCTTGCCCTTCTCTCATAACAGAACTATTTCTTGTTACTTCAGAATATAGTTCCTCCATATTTTTATCTTTTTTTCTTCTATATTCATACCAAATATCCCTGTTTTCACCACCACCAGGTACTATGTATTGCTTACCATAAATCAAATACGATGGAGCCAATTCAATATCCCCCTCATCATTTATACCAAGTTTATGTCCAAATTCATGTGTTGCTTCAGAACTTAATGATTCACTAAATTGCAAATGCATAGTATGTGAATTATTTGAAGCCGACCAATATTTCTTTAATATATTAGCCCCTGCATGTAAACCAAATACGCTAATATCTGAGGGTTCTATATGTGAATTACCATCATATTCATTTGTTCTATCAGTTATTTTTATCTTGAAACTTTTCTGTATAACATTTGAGTTGATTGCATTCCCAGTTTCATCCTTGTAATTCTTCCCATCACACTCAAACAAATTTACGTTTACATTGACGTTTTGCCCAAAGAGATCATATTCTTTTTCCCATGCATTAAGTCCTTTAATTACATCTGATTTATTGCTATTAGTTGCTAAATCACCCGTAAATTCAAAATAAGTATCAATTGTCACATTTTTTTCTTGTCTAGTCATTTGAACTGCTGCATTTTTCATATCAGGATTTACTTGAACATTCATTTTACCACTAGTATCTGTCCAATAACTTAAAGTATCTTCGATCCCTGCAAGCTCGGCAGCTTCCCTAATGCCTATATTTAAGGTACTTTTTTTAGTTGGATCAAATGACCTATATGTTACTCCACCATTATTAGCATTAATAAAACATACATCTAGTTTATCTGTGCCATAATAAGAAATATATGCATTTGGTCCTAACCCTTGGACGACGTCAAAAATATTACCTTTTGTTCTACCATCTTCATAGCTTGAATCACGAATAATCTTATCCCCAATTTGCACATTGGCTGCCACGTTTCCCGTTGGATCCCAGTAAACCAAAGGGTTATTCAAGCAATACGTATAAAGATTCAAACTAAGCGGATCACCTGCATCACCCCTGTATGTATCCTCCTGCAAAAACCTTGCAATCTTGGGGTCATACATTCTGGCATTGAGGTAATAAAACCCAGTTTCCTTGTCATACTGGTAACCTGCATAAGTTATGTTATTACTTACATCTCCAGTACTTTCAATTATGTTACCAAATGCATCATAATAGTAGGTAGCATCAACAGTTCCAGTAGCTATATTAATCAATGCTGTAACATCGGCGTGACCGTTGTACATGTAGTAGTAGGACTGACCATCTGTAGTACGCATCAATAAGTTTGTTCCGTAGATATTGCGTCCAGTTTGGTTACCGCTGCCATCCACCTCAAGCACAACCTTGTCATACTCATACAAATACCTTGTCACTACTCCGTTTACTGTCTTTTCAACTCTGTATCCTTCACCATTGTATTTATTTTCTACAATAGCCCCCTCTGATACAGTTCTAGTTAACTGATTAAGCTTGTCATACTCATTAGTTACTGCTACTTCTCCATTTATAATAGTCTTTGTCTGATTGCCGTTGTTGTCATACTCGTAAGATGTTGTTTGTGTCTGGGTACCATTTAGAGTTGATATAATTCCTGTTAATCTGTTTTGTTCAT
>JAEWSG010000011.1 GCA_023398495.1 Bacillota bacterium | reverse complement strand
CTGGAACTGTTGATGCTACCTACTATTATGATGCATTTGGTAACATAATTGAAAGTACTGGAGATGTAAATAATAACATAACCTATGCAGGATATCAGTATGACAAGGAAACTGGGCTTTATTACCTTAATGCCAGAATGTATGATCCTAAGATTGCGAGATTTTTGCAGGAGGATACATACAGGGGTAGTGCAGATGATCCATTGAGTTTGAATCTGTATACTTATTGTCACAATGAACCGATAATGTATGTTGACCCTACTGGTCATATTCCAATTCGTGATTTAGCAGGTCGGAATAGCGGAAATGCATTTTGGGATAATAAAACAAAAACAGCAGAAGTTACAGTTAATGGAACGACAAAGCATTATATATTGGATAAGGGAAAAGCTTGGGAATATGAAATAGAAACTAAAAAGATTGGTAACTATGCTGGAGAAGTGCTAGAAGGTAAGATAGATGTTACAGATAGTTATTTCAACACAACATTTTTCGAAAAGAAAGACACAGATAGTATCAGCAATGCACAAGATGGTATTGGGTTGCCATATGAACCTGACGAATGGGCCGATTTGCAATTTTCAGCTAATTGCTATGCTTATTCAATGGATTTAAAGTGCTATCCAGATGGGAATAGTTTTGATACCGCTTCGGTAGGACATTTGGGTTCTTGGGTTTTTTATAGGCCAAAAGGAGATACTGGAAATTGTGGAATAGATCCTGGCGATATTCATAATCATTCTTTAAAAAAGAAATTTGATGACATTGCCAAAGGTAGAAATCCAGGTGACATACCAGAAGAAGAAAAGAAAAGTTATGTAGAGGCTTGTATGAATATTGCTAATAATGGTGTTGTGCTAGATGATAAAAACTATTCAAATATCCTAGATTGTATTCAGGCCGATGCAGAGACATTAGGTAGAAAGTTTATTGTGCTCAATGGGATTGATGATGAGATACCATCAGATATGTATAGAATTTGTTTGGCGTATAACACAGAAAGTGAAGCCGAATTTCGCCTTGGTAACCTTAAGGGGATTACAAATCAAAACGATTTTCACTTTTTTAGGCAAAATTCTGATGGAACTTGGTCATCAAAACCAGGAACATCCAGTGTGCAACCTGAGGGAAATATACCTGATCGAAATTTTCCAACAACAAATACGTATGAACACTGGGTATATTTTGCTGTAAGTAAACCAAAGTAACATTAACAAAAAAATATTTAGATTTAGCAATTAGAAGAAATTTAAAGATTATTGATGGAGGGATATTATGAAGTTCACGAAAAAAACTATTATCATCTTCTCTAGTTTTTTAATTGGTTTAAGTATAGGTACTTATTTAATATATATGAATCATATAAATATAACGAGAGATAGTTTAGGCTCAGAACATAATATAACTGCAAGATGTAGAATAATTGAATATGCTTTAGTAGCATACATACTAAAAAATAGTGACGCTGAACTTAAAAGTCTTGGAGTAGAATCAGGTAAAACGAATTCTGATATACTTTTACAAAAACTAAAAGAACCTGTTAAAAATGGCCCATACCTTAATAAGGATTTTAATTTATCAATTTATGATTATGGTTATAATGGATTCAAAATTGAAGTAGATAAATCATCTATGGTTGTCAAGGTATACCCTCAAAAAAAGTCGTCAGAATGTATAGTTATAATTAACGACTAAGAATGTTATTGGAAGACGTTTTAAAAAGTTTTTAGAATGTGCAAAACACTGTGGGAATGTCGAAATAACTGGACATTCCCTTTTGTTTTTTGACAGGAAATAGAGGATAGGGAAATGGGAATAATCTTAGTGAAAAAATTTTCTTGGAGGGATATAATATGGGAAATAAAAAAGAACTCAGTAATTTTTATTATGAACATGAATTAGCAAAATGCACATCTTTTGGAGATGTAACTGGAAAAGATGGGTTAAACCAAAAGATGATTAAAAATGCCTGGGAATAAATGCTCGTAAAGTAAATGGAAAACTTCCTTGAAAGAGAGAAACACGAATGTGATGAACGGCAACATGCTTACACAGCAGGACGCAAAGGGCAATACTATTTCATTCAGATACAATGTATTAAACAAATTAATAGAGAAGGTAAGTCCTGTTAGTGAAGGGAATTCTTCAAATACCGAGAGCTTTAATTACAATGGGGATGGAACACTAAAAACCAGTGTGGATAGGAACGGAAATACTACAACATATACATACGATATCCACGGAAGGCTTGTTAAAAAGTCAGTAGGCGGTATATCGATAACTTATTCATACGATGAGAACGGAAACCATCTGACAGTGAAGGATGCCACCGGTACAACTGAACGAGAATATGACGACTTTAACAGGGTGACCAGCAAAAGTGTTCCAAATATAGGTACAAGTACATATAATTATGATATAATAGAAGGTGTAAGCGAAGGCTTCACAGCAGAAAATTCTACAGATCCCAAAGGTAATAAAACAGTAAAGATATATGATAGAGCCGGAAGGCTAAGCAGTGTAACGGCTGATGGTAAAACCACAACCTATGAGTATTATGATAATGGAAGCAGAAAGAGCGTAATTTATCCTGATGGCTCCAGAGAAGATTATACTTATGATGTTGATGGTCTATTAAGTACATTAACAAATAAAAAAGCCGACGGTTCTGTAATGGACACCTATGAATACACCCATGACAGCGCTCATAACCAGATAACCAAGGAAGAGACAATAAACGGTGTATATAAAGGGATTACGGCGTATACCTATGATGTTCTAAATCGGCTTGAAACCGTTGTTGAACCAGATCAAAGGGAAACAGCATATACTTTTGATGCATCCGGGAACAGGGCAACTGAAACAATCAGAGAAGGTGAGAATACAACATTAAATGTATATTCATATGATGAACAAAACAGATTAACAGGAATTATATCAACTCTAAATGGTACCCAGACACAAACAACATCTTACGAGTATGACAACAACGGCAATCAGACAAAGACTATTATAAATGGAGAAGTAGCAGTAAC
>JAEWSG010000010.1 GCA_023398495.1 Bacillota bacterium | reverse complement strand
TCGTAGCAAGCTAAAGGATTATTGTGATAAAGCAACTGATGAGAATGAGACGGTTATCGTTACTCGTAAAGATGAAAAGAATGTTGTCATCATTAGCCTTGATAAATACAATGAAATAATGAGAGCTGCCCGCAATGCAGAGTATTTGGATATGATTGATAGCAGTATGGAACAGATTAAGCAGGGTAAAGTTGTTGTAAAAACAATGAAAGAATTAGAGGAAATGGCTAATGAGTAATCTTACATTCTCTGATAAAGGAATATACAAAGAAACGGATATGAAGGTATCGGTAAGCCGGAATCATTAAAGTATCGAAAAGCTTGGAGTAGGCGAATCAATCAGGAACATAGGTTAGTTTATAATTTAGATGAAAACGGTAACATCTTTATTGTGTCGCTGAAAGGTCATTACGAAGACTAAAATATACAAAAAAGATTTGTCTATTTCTAGTGCACGAAATTTTTTCATAAACAGGCGGGACAATGTACCTGTCCCTGTCCCTCTGTCCCACTTGTCCCTCTGTCCTATTTCTTCTGTATATAATATAGAAATTATTGAATTTTTCTGTTAAAATAAATATAGAAGAAAGGAATGATTTCATGAATAGATTAAAGCCTCTAAATGATTTCATCTTCAAGAAAGTTTTTGGAGAAGAAGAAACAAAAGATAATCTAATAGCATTACTTAATGCAATATTAAGTAAAAAGGATAGAGATAAGCTAATAACACTAGAAATAGTTAAAAATAAAGAGATAGTACCAGAACTTATAGAAGATAAGACCGGCATAATAGATGTCAGAGCAAAAACAGCAGATGGTACACAGCTGGAGATAGAAGTACAGCTAACAAACCAGCATAATATGGATAAAAGAACATTATGGTACTGGGGAGAAATATATTCTGAAGGTATTAAAAAAGGGGAAGATTACAGAAATCTAACTAAGGTAATTACAATAAACATAGTAGACTTTGAATATATAAATATACCTGATAAATTTCACACAACCTTTCACCTATGGGAAGATGAAGTAAAAGACTATATGTTGACAGATGTTGTAGAGATACATTTCATCGAAATGGAAAAGTTTAGAAAGCTAGCGAATAAGAATCTAAAAGAAGATAAACTTCAAAGATGGTTGTCATTCTTTAGAGAAGATATAAGTAAAGAAGAACTGAAGGAGTTGATGGATATGGATATTGATATTAAGAAAGCAGAAGAAAAAATAGAATATCTAAGCAGTGATCCAAAGACGATAGAACTTTATAAGGCAAGAGAAAGATCTCTTCATGAGAGGGCTAATATGATAAGTGGTGCAAGAGAAGAAGGAATAGAGATAGGAATAGAGATAGGAATAGAAAAAGGAATAGAAAAAGGAATAGAAAAAGGTGAGGATAGAAAAGCAATAAAAGTAGCAGAAAAAATGTTGAAACGAGGAGACAGTATAGAAGATGTTGTTGACATAACTGAATTGCCAATTGAAACAATAATAAATATAAAAAAGAAAATGGTGAATTAAAAACTGAGAATGTAAGGGTATTGTTGTTACTCAATACCTGCAAATAATTGTAATTGATAATTCGTAAATTAGGATCTTTTCATGACATAAAGGCTGGGATTTGTTCCCAGCCTTTTTTGATTCTTTACAAGCGGGACAATATACATGTCCCTGTTACCTGTCCCTCTGTCCCTGTTCCTAGGTAAATTACAACCCAGTACAGAATTCCTATACAGCATTATGGGCAGAATTAAGGAAAGTATCAACTGCTATTCCACTCCTAAATATAATCCGCAGAACCTTAAAATACTACTTTATTCAAATTTTGGGATATGATGGAACAACACTGCAAGAGAACGTTTTAATCTCTTTTTATGTACCTATGGAATTTTTGAAGTGGACAACACTATTTTCACAAACAAAAACATAAATGAGTTCCTGAGCTTTTTTCTCATTACTCATTTCTATCAGCTTCTTTAACGAGATAACATTTGTTTTAATTTGTTCTCACCTCGCTTTTCTTTTTCAGGCGAAAGCAAATCTTTATTAATTTTTATACTCTTAGTAGAAGTAGAAATTATTCTCTCGAATGACTCCACAGCTTCTTTAGTATTTAGGGTAAAATCTTTATTAAAAGATGATGTTGCCATTCTTGTACCTCCTATAATATCGTTCTCTCATAACACTATTATACCCCAAAAAAAAGTGTGAAATCAAAACAAATTAATTTTTTATACAATATCTCCATACGCAGTTTCTGTCAATCCTTTTAATACTCCTGCCAGTTTAACCAGTCTCTCTTTTAACTGCTCAGAGTCTGTTTTCTGGTAAAGTAAAAAAATACTCGATACCTGTTCACATCAAAAAGTATGTGTTTTACAACAAGCGGGACAATGTACCTGTCCTGTCCCTCCGTCTCTTTAGAAATTTGTAAATTTGTATCCAAAAGCTTTACAGTGGCATAATATAGTGGTACAATAAATTGTACAGATAAATGTATCAATATAGTGAAAGGAGTGCTAATATGTTAGCTGTAAACTATTCAACGCTTCGTAGCAAGCTAAAGGATTATTGTGATAAAGCAACTGATGAGAATGAGACGGTTATCGTTACTCGTAAAGATGAAAAGAATGTTGTCATCATTAGCCTTGATAAATACAATGAAATAATGAGAGC
>JAEWSG010000104.1 GCA_023398495.1 Bacillota bacterium | reverse complement strand
CCACTCTTCCCTCATCGAAGTTATGCCACATCAGAACGCCGTTTTGATACACGAAGTTACCAATAAAAGTGGTTGTTGTTGGCTTTTTGCCATGAAATTCATCATATACCTCCTGTTTTCGTTTGTTTCCTGCAGGATGATCAGGTCTCCAAATACGTTCTTTGAGGACAGATGAGAGCTTTCTGCAGGCGTCTTCAAAAAGTTTGCTAAGAGTTCACTTGGCTTTAGGCCAAAAATTCTTAATCCCCGAAGTTTGGTATGCCGGTCTTTTAAAAGCGCCTTATTTGTTTAAGTATTTATTATTCACTTCATTTTTTCATGAACAGAATTACTCACAAGAATAGATATTTATCAACTATTTCTTGTAATCCATGATTATCCATTAGTGAATTTATTTTATAACTATCTTCATTAATAAATTCTAAATTCCTTCTTTTTAAAACTATTCTAAATACTATTGGATCATATTCAATGTAACTCTCGTCTTTAAGTATTAAATTTTTTCTTCTTTTGTTTAAGATATTTGTAAATTGAGGAATGTGATCTCCATAATATAGGATTTTATATTTTTTATAATAGGAGATACCATAAAAATTACTATCATTGCCTGATAGCTCTTTTTTTTCATAACCTAATATATCTATAACATATTTCTCTGAGTAAATTTCAGTGACGACTTTGATAATATAATCATTTTCATTAAGATATGTATTGATAGAATCAGTTATATAATAATCTAGAACCGCTTCTATAAACGGTGATGGCCTCACATTTGTCTGTTTACAACTAAATAGTAAAAAGCAAGAAGCAATTGCATATATTAAATTTCTAATATTGATCATAGAGTGTTTTAGATAATATTGTAAACAAATTCCCTTTACTATTGTAGCCAACAATGCTTTTCTTATCTGGCTGATATACGTTATAATTTACATCCCTACCTTGTGAAGTGCTAAAGTTTTTTACATTGCTAATATCAGTACTTGAAGGGTCAGAATTTGAAGGATGACTATGAGTTATTGTTGTTATTTGCATTCCTGATTCATCCATCTTTTTAGCAGTTCTACTTGCGCTTATTTTATTACTAGAATGATTTGTCATCACAACAGATTCACCGCTATTGGTTTCAATAAGTCCGAATTCAACATTTGAATTATCTGAAGCAAAAACAAACATATTAACCGCATCTTTTGCATTTGATATTGAATATCCATCGCCTACTCCATCAACTTTGGATCGAGAACAACCTCCACCTGATTTTGATAAAGGCTGAACATCTACACTATTGTCAAAGGTTCCTTTTGTAACAGTTACTTTTTTAGATAAATCTACTGCACCATTAGCTTTACTTGAGTAAAGATTATCAGTTGAACTATTGGTTGTTCGCATCTTTTGAATATTTCCATTTAAAAGAAGCTTATAATCATCAAAATTCCTTCCATCAATTTCTACATACTTAATAGGATTGTTACTTGAGTAATGATAGCTTGAAGATAAATAATATTTCTCCGCCATTGGATCAACGACCCACCATCTCCCAATCACTCCGTCATAAAACCTCGCACCGTAATCGTACCACCCCAATCCCAGTTCATCCTGATACATTTTGCCGTTGTAGAGGTATTCGTTGATGTTAATGGTTGCTGACAATGTTGGAGGGGTGTACATCTGCATCCCGAAAGGATAAAAATTGGTATGTTGCACAGGTTCGCCTGTCGAATTATCATAAACCACTCTCACATTTCCTAAATGATCCTTCAGAAATACTTCCGTACGGCTGACAGACAACCCTTTGTTGTAAACCACTCTTCCCTCATCATAGTTCTGCCACATCAGCGCACCGTTTAAAAACACGAAGTTACCAATAAAAGTGGTTGTTGTTGGCTTTTTGCCATGAAATTCATCATAGACCTCCTGTTTTCGTTTGTTGCCTGCGGCATCGTACGAATATACGATCCTGTTGTTACCGGGATAACATATCATTAAAGGCAAATTCAGGTCAAGAAAGCATATTTATTTCTTTCTGAATATCAGATTTAATTTCAATTTGGACTCCCTTAGAATCGAAGATTTTTAAAATCTTTCTTCTTTGTTTATAAGTATAGACTTGAAAAGTATTAGATGGCCATTCAATTTTCGATTTCCCTTTAAATATTATCCTAATTCTGGGATATTCATAAGCATGTATGTAGTTTACCAATTTTACTTTTTCGATTTCTTCATATCGGAATTGTTTAAGCCTTCTAAACAATTTGAAAATATAAACAATTTTAATTCCATCCTCGCACAACTGAAGATATGTAACCGTATACGATATTATCAAATAATATAACATTAAATAGAGTAAGTCGATATAGTAATCAGATATGTATATTTTAATTATTGAAAATGTAATGTAATTCAAGAGTGAAAAAAGTATTGCCCAAATGAAATTGATGAAACTTCTGGCAATCGGTCTATTTTTCTTTACCATTTTTAATTATATCTTTTAAATCAGTAAACATGGATACAAGCGTAAAAGGACTTTTGACTGTTTTATTGACATTTTGAATAGAGGTGGTCGCATTTACAACTGTAACAGTTTTTTTAGCGACTTCAACAATATTCTTCCCCTCTGGCGATTTTATATTTTGTGAAATTATTCCTTCACCATTTCTATTTTGCCCTATATCATCCACTGAATTAATTAAGCCTAGGCCAGAGATTACCCCTGTTAACATAGTACCTGCTTCAACTAAAACACCCGCACTTGCCATCGCGCTTATTATTAAACTAGTCTTTTCCCATCCTTCTTTTGTTGTACCCCCAGAATTAGTCATGTCATTACTACCATCTTTAACATATTGTCCAATATTTTCATCATAAGCTTCAGCCCAACTCTTACCATCAGATGAAAATATTTTACTGTACCCTCCACCTATAGCACTTGAAGGTCTTGATATGTTACTTGTACGATAATCAACAGAAGCATATGTCCTGCCGCTTGATTCAGATTTCCACTTCTGAAATTCACCCCCGGAAATCCTTGACTCTTTTCGTGCATTTCGGACATTCTTAGCTTCCCATGGCCACATCCCATCCGGATCAACATATCTCATCGGATTGTCAACACAGTAATTGTAAGGAGACCATTTTCTGTATTGCTCCGCGAGCGGATCTACACTCCACCATCTCCCCACAACTCCATCATAGAACCTTGCTCCGTAATCATACCACCCCAATCC
>JAEWSG010000096.1 GCA_023398495.1 Bacillota bacterium | reverse complement strand
ATACAGAAAAGTCCATACAAGCAATTAAGTATTGAAGATTACAGTTTTGTTTGATTACGGAAGCGAGTGTAGTTGAAGAGCCCGGTGCGGTAATTCCGCACGCCGGGATCTGTGCGGGGGTTGCTGGATAACTGGCAGCTACTACCGTGACTACGCCATGTGATGCACGGCTTTGATTTGAGAGAAAGCTTTCGAAGTAAGATTAATTCATTATTTTATAGGATTTTTATTGGAATTTTGGGGGGGCTATGAAAAAGAGATATGTTGTAATTAGTGTTCTTGTTATATTGCTAATATGTTTGGGATTAGGTTGGTTCAACAGGTTTCAGGTATTTAGAATGTATGCAAATCTATATCCAAAAGACAATAATGTAAGGGTTATTAGCTTTATTAATCACAAATTTTACTATGTAGATTTATTAGATGCTGAAAAGGGCTATGATGTATTTGAAAAGTATATGGAAAGTAAAGGCTGGAAAAACTTGAAAGACCTGCAGATGGGAGCGATCTTTACATACGAAAAAGATGGAGTAAAAAAACATGTTGTTAATAGTAAGTCTAATGGATATTTTTTGATATATGAAATAGATGAATGATTCTGGATTCGAGAATGTAGGGGTGACAGTATCTGATGTTATGGGATAAATGAACTTAAAATGATAGTGAATATAGGCTTTTACCTCGGTTCTTTGAATAAAGAGTTTCAAAGGCTTGCTTATGGAAGCAATAGAATTAAGTCATGATGGATTTTGATTGAATTCAGAAGGGTACATTCAGCATTAATTATCGTGATAAGGCTGATATGACTATAGAATTAGGAATACAGGTACTTTTATCTTAAACTCATAACAATAGGGCACCACACAGCGTATAACAATGCATGGCAGTGAAGGTGCGGTAAAGAAGTGCATGAAGTAAATTCTCTGGAGAAGGAGCATGAAGAATGCCGCACCACATTCCATCGTCGGGCAGACAAGCTGCCGCTTACGGGTCTTTCTTACGGGTCCGACTCTGGAACGTCTTCCATGCGAGACGATATATAAAATCGCACGCAAGCCGACGCGTCCTGCGTCGGGTTTTTAGGAAAGGCTTTGCAAGTTGTTATTAAGTAGAATTTATTAAAGGGAGGCGTATTGCTTGAGTAAAATTACACACGTCAGCAAACGAACTATTTTAATTATTTGTTTAGTTCTATTTGTTATTTTGATACCTACTACCTATTTGGTAATACCAAATAGCAAATTAAATAAAATTGATACTTTACAGGATAAGAATTTAGATGACTTTAATTTTCAATTGAATTTTAATACTTATGGAAAGGATCAAATTGATACATATAAGGGAACATTTACCAAGGATTTGGTTATGGATGGAACTAAGACTATCGAATTCAAATTACCTAACTATATAAAAAAAGACATATATAATTCAATGATGGACATTGATATAATGTCATTTCCTGACACATTAAAAGTAGAAGGAATGAGTGTTACACCTTCATGTGACTATAAATTGACTGTAACTATAAAAGGGAAAACAAAAGTAATTATATGGAATGAAGGTTTCTATACTGATATGACTACTAATCTTCCTAAAGATAATGTGAATTTTTTGAAGCTAGTAAAAGATATAAGGGATTACATTTATAGTACAGATGAATACAAGAATATGCCTAAAGCTAACGGAGGGTATGATTAAAAGTATGTTTTCAAGGGGTCCACGTCCTGAGGACTTCTGAGCGAGAGGGCGTGCGACTTTACATATCAATGCATGACTGTAAAGGTGCGGAATAGTAAGATCACGGAGTAAAGCCTCTGAAGATCGTGCATGAAGCAAGTCGCACCACACCGTTTCGCCGGGCAGACAAGCTGCCACTCACGGGTCTTTCTAAAGGGTCCGGCTCGAACGGCGTCAGCCATGCCAACGATATATGAAAGCCAGATGCAATTACTGTGACATCCTTGTCACGGATTTATCAGGGCAGGGCTATGAAGGTTTTATTTAGTTTACAGTAGTTTGATAAGGAGAATTTATTTATGAGATTTGAATACATATTGTTTGACCTCGATGGAACGTTGACAGACCCTGCAATAGGCATAACTAATTCTGTTATGTATGCTCTCAAAAAATACGGTATTGACGTCAGCGTCAGAAAGGAACTATATAAATTTATTGGACCTCCTTTATTGGATTCTTTTGAAAAATATTACGGATTTTCAAAAGAGGAAGCAAAAACGGCAGTAGAATACTATCGTGAGTATTATGGAGATAAAGGCATGTTTGAAAATTTAGTTTATTATGGATTCGATGACTTGCTTAAAGAATTAAAAAACAATGACAAGATGCTTATTGTTGCAACATCTAAACCGGAAGTGTTTGCAAAACAAATATTGGAGCACTTTGATATTGCAAAATATTTTACTTATATTGCTGGAAGTAATCTTGATGGAACAAGAGTAAAAAAATGTGAAGTTATTAGATATGCATTAAAAAGTTGCAACATTACAGACTTTTCAAAAGCAATAATGATCGGTGACAGGGAGCATGACATTATCGGTGCAAAAGACGTGGGCATCAGTTCGATAGGTGTTCTGTTTGGATACGGTAGTAGAGACGAACTTGAGGAAGCAGGTGCGGATTTTATTGTTAGTACAGTTAAAGATATTGGAAGAGTTATATTCGGATAATATATATAAAGTGCAATAATAAGGCTGAGGGAAGTTTGTTTAAGGGCCGACTCAGAGTCGTCGCATACCTAAGTCGTTCTACGACATGGGAGGAATTGGGCACATCCGTGTGCCCATTGTGAAAGAAAGGCTATGAAGATTTAGTTAGTTCACATTTGTTTTATTCATATAATTTAGGAGAGCGAATATGGACAATTTTTTTAAGTATTGGTTTAGCGGTTTTGAAAGTTCATTAGATATGATTGACGATGTTAGTAGAAAACAAATATTTAGAGAATGCGGAAAAGCCTGTTCAAATTCATATACAAAGCAGATTTATTTGAATGCAAAAAACAATTCAAGCAACGAAGAAGAATTTATTAAAGAATTAAGAAAGTCATTTCCTGAAATTGAAGTAAGTGTAACTGAAAAAGGGCAACAATATGATATAATATATAAGTATTGTGCTTGTGATTTAGTCAAGAAAAAATACATAAAATCACAACATTTGTGTGAATGCTCAAAAAGTAGTTTATTACATAATTGGGAAACTATTCTGGGAGAAGGTAATGTAAAAGTTGAATTAGTTCAAACAATATTAGCAGGTGCATCTTACTGCCAATTTTTAGTCAATGTCATATGACAAATGGGCATTATCAATATATAAGATAATATGCATTTTTTATATTATTAAATAGTGAATCAAATATTTTTTGATGTAAAGAAAATGTATATCATACATAAACTGTTGTAAGGGGATGAACTATGTTCAAAAACAAACTTCAGAGGGACTTCAGGAAGCAAATGAATGAAGTAGAAAAAGATATGTTAAGAAAGGCACGTGAAGGAGAAGGAGCATTATCGAATAATTTATTTAAGCTAAGATTTTATGGTTATTTTGATAAAGCGAAAAAAAGGGGATTACTTTATAGAATTCTTTCCCTTCTGGTTTTTGCAATAGCATCCGCGATAACATTTTTAGTTATAATTGCAGGGATCGTATTTATAATGTTTCTGTTAATAAGATAAATTTAGATTTGTGATTTAGAAGTAAGGGTGCTTTGTCGTATTTCATTTATGAAAAGATTATATTATAACTTATGCTTGTAGTTTATTTATGAAGTGTGACGAAATGGTCTGAAGGAAGCCGATGGTGGTTATTGGAACGGAATGCAAATGAACCAAGGTTGGCGGATGTAGTGGATAACCCTGCTTCAGTTGGGAAAGTCCTAAAATTAGCTGAACTACATACGTTAGGAGGGTCGTTTTAATAACAGGCGAAGCAACTTAACCTTGGAAGTACTGTATTCGAAGCTGTAGGTCTTATCTACAAGCAAGAGTAAGAGATAAGATTAGGGTGCAGTATGCAGATGAAGCCATAGTAGTGAATAAGCATATGCCTAGGAAGGCTGGCAACAGGTGTGCAAACAATGGTAATCGGAAAAAGGCAATAAACAAACCAGGATTTGCTAAACATTAAAAAAATCCGCTTTATAACGGACTAACACCCCGTAAAAAGCGGATCTTCTTATACTTACAAAAAGCAGTTTAAAAACTCTTAATGATACCAAGTAAATACTGTCTCATCTTAGCAAAATCTATAGAAGTAACTATAGAGTCAAAATTTACATCTGCTGCTTTTTTCTGCTTTTCGGTGAAATTAATAATCCCAAGCAAATATTGTCTTACTAATGCAAAATCAACTGAATTAAAACTTCCATCGAAGTTTACATCTCCCATCAAAATATCCTCAGTAGGAGTAGGCGTTACAACAGAAGTAGGAGTAGGTGCAACTCCACCCTTTGGATAAACTCCGAATTCAAATATTGAGTTTCCGTATTGCGTCTTTCTTTGCATACAGTAGATCCTTACATACCTTCCTTTTGCACTTAGTGCAATGTCATCTATATCCCCATCTCCGTTATACTGTGTGATAACATCAGTCCAAGTGCTTGCATCATTGGATACCTGTATCTTATACTGACTTGCATATGCAGTTTCCCATTCAATGTACACTCTTTCTATATCATATTCATCCTCTAAATCAACATAAATATACTGAGGGTCACTGTACTCTGATGACCATCTAGTGGATATGTTTCCATCTACAGCATTTGCACCTACATTACCATTGCCGGATTCGGTTGAGGAAACGAAAACCTTCTTATTTTGTGCAATACTTCCTGCAGGTATATTTACAGTAGGTGGTGCAGTAGTAGGGTCTTTTAGCATTGAAGCCGGTATTACTGAAATGTTTTTTATACTGTGTGCATTATTTATACACACCTCTTTTCCCCATTCTACAAGTTTGTCAAAAGTACCATCAGTTGTCATATCCAGAAATGTCTGTGGTTGGTTTCCCGGTCCCCATGACCAGGCAATATATCCCACATCATTTAAATCACACTGTTCTAGAATAGTCTTATAGGGAATTGCTCCATTTGCTGTCTCATCCCACTGATGTCCAAACTCACCAACTATCAATGGCAATTCCATATCTACAGATTCTTTTATCTCATCAACTACTTTCTGATCAGAATTCCCCCACATGTAAGGCCACCACATATGTACAGAGAACATAAGGTTTTTATCGGGGTCAGCCTCAATAAGATCAGGCCCTGCTGATTGAAGCATATTAATATCCTGTCCATATCCGGATGCATCAATCATCAAAGGTACATGAATTCCTGCATCTCTCATTCTAGTAACTGCTTTTGTATAGCCTGCAATAAAGTCAGTTTTGGAAACGTTCTGTCCAACTTCATTACCAATGTTTACAATAAGATATTCCTGATGTCTCTTTATTACCTCAACTACATCAGGACTTGTCCAATAATCGACAAGCGACTGCAGTTTGCTAAAATCACCTGTTGCATCATGAAGTTCAATTACAGGTATCATATTATTCACACGGCAGTTATAGATTAAAATATCCAGCTTTCTCGCAGGACCGTCAAGACCCCAAACTAGCCTTACTGTGTTAGCACCAGTCTTTTTTATTTCCGGAAGACTTTTATCCCCGTCAATATCTCCCCATATGGACATTTCATTTACTCCATATAGAATAACCTTTTCGCCATCCTTGTCATAAAGGAATCGGCCCTTTACCCTGAATCCAGGATAATTATCTTCCGCAAAAACAAACGTCGGAAGCGTAGCTGCCAGCATAAGAATAACTGACAAAACAATGCACAGCTTTTTCATAACTATTTCCTCCTATAAAATTAAATAAATATTTATATATAATAATTATATATACTTTAGAATAAATGGCGGTTGGTATATCGAATACAGATAGGTTTACTGATATAAATACAACATAGTTTGAGTAAATTGTAATGTTACCTTTATATAATTATAATGCTTTTTTATGCAAATTGCACTAAGAAAATATATACTGTAATATTACTGTTTTGCACTTAAACACAATCAGCAGAAAAAGGTCTCCAAACTCCAAAATTCCTTCGATGTTTTTTTGTTCTATGCTTTTTAATTATAACACTTTTTCATGTGATTTGCACTAAAAATATAGGTTGTAATATTACTATTTGTTTTGTAATTATGTTTTTTGGGGGTAACAGCCTATTCTCATATTTTTAAAACATTATCAAATCAAGTTTTTTCGTTATTGTTATCGGACAGGCTATTTGTCAGTAACTTGGACAAGATAAATTGCAGGGAAAATAAAAAGAAAAAAGCAGGTACATATGACCTGCATAAACTAAAATTCCGGATAGCATAATTCATCTGCCAAT
>JAEWSG010000116.1 GCA_023398495.1 Bacillota bacterium | reverse complement strand
CCCTATTTGCTTCAGCCGCCAGCGAATCATATTCACTCTTTGATTTAACCCTGTTGAGCTCGTCATACTCACGATCTGTAATTATTGTAGACTCATCACCATTATTGATTGCTGTTTCTGTTGCCTTTGTCTGGTTTCCGTTTCCATCATAGATGTAAGCTATTTTTACATAACCTTCTTTTCCGTCTATTCCAACTGTTTGAGACTCTACATTACCATCGGCGTAATAAGTATATGTAGTAACTATACCCTTTTTATCTTCCTTTTTGTAAAGACTTCCATCTGGATTATAGATATAGTTTTCTGAACTGGTCTGACCGTCAACATATCTCTTATCCAGCTTGTTGGCAGCGTTGTATTCATATACCGTTTTGTTGAGCTTCGCATCCCTCTGGCTTGTCATGTTCCCATTTAAGTCATAAGTATATACAGTTGTCTCCAAAACTTCATCAACCTCAGCTGTTACTTCTGTCAGCCTTCCAAATTCATCATAACCGTAATATGTTGTGTTTGTTCTCCCATCTTCTTTGGTTTTTACATTTCCTGTAACATCATAAGTATTTGACATTACATGATATTCTGCATCTGTTGTTGAAATAAGCTTGTTATTCTTATCATACACAAACAATGTCCTGTTGTTTAATGCGTCAAAGGCCTCTGATTGAGTATTGTCATTATAATAGTTTAATTTCTCAACGCTCTTTACGTACGGGTCTTTTTTCTCCCTCAACCTGTTCAAGCTGTCATAATTGTAAATAACAGAATTATTTTTTATTCAAATGGTTAGACTTGTCACTTAATTCTTTACAGAGATAAAGGAACAACGTACCTGTCCCTATATCTCTGTTAACCTTAACTCATAAATTGCCCTCTTCTATATCTTTCCTGTCTACATCAGCATCTAACACCTCACCTGTGACCCTTCCTCTTTCATCTTCTGTTAGATAATCTTTATTATTTGCAGCGTACTTTAAAAACTTTAATCCCTCATTAAATTGTAATACATTAGAAAGCATCTGCTTTTCTCTTTTAGTGGATGCATTATTGCTCATTTTTTCTGCAATTTTATCCATTTGATCAAGTTTCTCCACTATGAACTGATCTTTTAATTTTTCCAGTTCATAATCTGAATCTTTTGGTACAAATTCATCTACTACTTCCACATATAATTTTTTGTAATCCTCATAATCTTTTACAAATTCCTTATTTTCACAACCCACTAATAATATAAATGAAATGAGTGCAATCACACAAAAAATTACTAATTTATTATTAATCATGTCCTTTATGCCCCTTAATTTTTATACTTTAAATCAATTACTTTTATAGCTGATTTCATATTGTCATAAAATCTGTCGTAGTTGTTATTCATATTAATAATATCCATCCAATAATTTAGTACAGCGTCCTTATATTTTTCATTATCTTCAATTTTATTATAGCGATTTTCTGTTTTATTCATATAAGAAATAATCTTTGCATCAATTTTATCTACAAATTTCTTCCTTGGTCCTTCTTGAAATAAAAACCTCCCACAATACACTAGATATTTATAATCAGAATTATTAATACATGTTGACTTTTCAAGAGCTCTAGATACATTCTTATTAAATGCACTATTTAAACCAAGGGAATCAGGAATATCATCTTTTCCTGGTTCTAAACTCCAAGCTTTGTCCATTGCAGTAAATACAATTGTACCTACCAAAGTAGTGCTATGTTCACCGCCTGTGATAGCCACAGTTTTTTCATAAATAAGTGTAATCGTACAGGTCAATTACAGTCGCTTTCCCTATAGTTTTAATATACCATTATCGAGGCTTCCAAATATACTTACCTGTCTTATCTATATAGCCTTCCTTTATCCTCAGTTCCTTACCAACTCGAACAAGTGCAACACCATCTCTAAATGCTGTAGCTCCATCAAAACTTGGCTTAATAACCATTTTACCGGTTTTGTCAATATAACCCCATTTATAAAGAGGATTATTCATCAAAGCATTCTCATTAATGTTTACTGACACTGCTGCTAGTCCTTCACTAAAAATAGTGGCATTCTCATAAATTGGTTGAACAACAATGTTTTCATCTTTATCCATAAAACCGTATTTTATTTTATTATTGCTATCCTTTATTCCAAATGATATTAACCCCTCATTAAACTCATAGAAGCTAGCGTATTTAGGTTCAATCACAAACTCTCCCTTCTTATTTATGACTCCATAAGCCTTCGAACTGTCAACTTGAACTGCTGCCAGTCCTTCATTAAAACTGAAAGCTCCAATAAACTCACCTTCAATTACAACATTTCCTGTTTTGTCTATGTAACTGTGATATCTATCACTATTTTTTTTCTTAACAACTGCAAGTCCATCACTAAAATACATTGCCTCTTCAAACTGCTGTGGTATTACCATTTTAAAGTTTTTATCGATGTATCCATATAAATGTTTGAAACTACCCAGAGGTACTACAGGATTGAGGCCCTCATCGAATTGACCAATACTTACATAACTAGGTTGAAGTATTATTTCTCCGTGTTTATTAATGTAACCGGAAACAATACCCCTACGTGAATTTTTTGACGGTATTCCATAAGGAGCTATATCGCCCTGAAATCCACCTGAATAATAAAACTGTGGCTTTATTACTACTTCACCTTTTTTATTGATATACCCCCATTTGCCCTCATCAATTTTTACTGCGGCTAAACCTTCATAAAATTCTCTAGCATCTTTAAACCTGGGTTTAATTATTATATTTCCTTTATCATCAATATATCCCCACTTAAATCCACTTCGAACAGGAAACAACGCAAGCTTTTCCAATTCTTCTTCACTTATATTTGTTTTATTTGCCGACATAGTATTACATGCCGACAATAAAGATAACATAATCACCAATACTAACGTAAATCTTTTCATTGTCATTTCACCTCAATTTTATGGTCGTCTCACATCTCCAAAGGAGGTGCTCCTCTTATCCCATTCCTTTGTTCCCCATGGATACAGTTGCATTTTCCATCAAAATCGTAATCATGAAAAAGATCAAATCGAAATGAATTCCCTTTAATCAACACCCAAAAAACCACAAAATCACCACGAGACTCTATGTATTTAGGTTTTTCAAATCCATGATTGATAATTTCCATCTTTCCATAATATGCGTAAGATGATAAACCTAAAAGAAAAAGAGATTCCCCATCTGTTCCCGAGAAATCTCTATGTTTCTTATTATCATATTTCTTCCTTTAATTTCTTAATAAACTCAGCATCTAGCCCAGTAATTTTTATTACAAAATCTAAATCTGCACCTTTTTCCAATACCGATTTTGCAACTTCAATTTTCCCTTTTTCTATACCCTTCTCTATACCTTTTTCTATACCCTTACTCTCTGCCTTTTTCTGTAACTCTTCAATGGTATTTGCTAAATTGTAAACCATGTTTTCCACCTCCATTGACTGTGCCTTTTCCAATATCTCATCTATTTTAGGCTGTAATTCTTGTGATATCCTCGGCTTTATTATCCATTTGAACCAACCCTTAAATAATCCTATTGTATGTAATTAAAATCCAGCACGTGATTTAAAAACATTTCATTTCCACTTAGTTTTTCTCTGAAACTGCGACATGCTGTCCATTCAGATGCTCCATTGTATAAAACTATTGGTATTATTGACGGTAATCTGAAATCTTTTCTTTTTGTCTCACTCTTCTTTGTGTTCTTTAGTATATCCCGCCATATTTCTACCATAGAGTATCGTATAGCATCAAATCATTACAGCTTGAAGTAATCTTGCTAATGTGTCAAATCTTTTTTGGTGCCATAAAGTCCAGGATTTGCTTCCGGCCTTATTCCTTGTTCTTTATTGGTGGGACAATGTACCTGTCCCCTCGTCTCATGTCCCCTCGTCTCATTGTGTCCCCTCGTCTCATTGCTATTGTCTTTGGATCCTTGCGGTCGTTCTTTGTGGGGCTATTATCGTCAAACTCCTTGCTACGCTTTACGTGCATCGGATTTACTAGTACTACTTTTGTTCCTTCTTCCTAATGATATAAATAAAATGAGTACAATCACACAAAGAATTACTAATTTATTCATTATTAATCATATCCTTCATGCTCCTTATTATAATAAATCCCCCTCTTCTATATCTTTTCTGTTCATTTTAGCCGATAACACCTCACCTGAACGCTTTCTTCTTTCATCTAGTGTTAGATTGTCTTTATTATTTGCAGCATACTTTAAAAACTGTAATCCTTCATTAAGTTGTAATGCGTTAGAAAGCATCTGTTTTTCTCTTTTAGTGGATGCATTGTTGCTCATTTTTTTTACTATTTTATCCATTTGTTCGAGTTTTTCCATTATAGGCGGCTCATTTAACTTTTCAAGTTCATAATCCGAATCATTTGGTACAAATTCATTTACTACTTCCACATATAATTTTTTATACTCTGTATAATCTTTTACAAATTCCTTATTTTCACACCCTACTAATGATATAAATGAAATAAGTACAATCACACAAAAAACACCTAATTTAATATTAATCATGTCTTTCAAGCCCCTCAATTTTTATATTTTGAATCAATAACTTTTAAAGCTGATTTCATATTGTTATAAGATCTGTCATAGTTATTATTCATATTAACAATATCAATCCAATAATTTAGTACTGCGTTCTTATATTTTTCATTATCTTCAATACTATCATAACTATCTTCTGTTTGATTCATATAAGAAACAATACGAGAATCAATTTTATCTACAAATTTCTTCCTTGGTCCTTCTTGAAATAAAAACCTCCCACAATACACTAGATATTTATAATCAGAATTATTAATAAATGCTGACTTTTCAAGAGCTTTCGACACATTCTTATTAAATAGACTATTTAAACCAAGGAAATCAGGTATATCGTCTGTTCCCGGTTCTAAACTCCACGCCTTGTCCATTGCAGTAAATACAATTGTACCTACCAAAGTAGTGCTAGGTTCACCGCCTGTGATAGCCACAGTTTCTTCATAATACTCCTTAATAGTGTCTGCAAGATCAATAGTATCAAATATAAAATTAGTATACCTAAGAATATCATTAACTCTAGCTACTTCTGCTTGGTATTCATTTTTATATTCATTGCCCCACGTATACTCTCCAATTTTAAAAGAACCCGGCCATTCGTTGTAATATTTGCTAATAATATCATCTAGCTCTCCTTTTGCAAATTCAATTGCAGCTTTTTCTATTGGGTCAAGCTCTGATGATTGAATAGTTACTTTTGGAGATGATTGTATTGTTGACGTTGGTGATGACTTAAAATAAGAACCACCAATATCACTAGTCGACTTTTTAGGTAATTTCATTCCGTTCTTTCGGATATCAGCAAACTCAGGATGAATCTTTTGGAAGTCATTCCTAATCTTATCTGCTTCAAATGCCTGCTCATCCCTGAGAGTTCTATAATACTCAACTTCACCCTTGGATTGCGATTTTTGAATTTTATCGTTGTATTTATTATAATTTAGACCAAATTCACCTATTTTCTCATAAGCATCTTCATCATGAGTTCTGATATATTCATCACTACCATTTGCCGCATAGTGCCCTGTCGGATCCCAATAAATCAACGGATTGTTGACACAATACGTATACAGATTCAAACTAAGCGGATCCCCTGCATCACCCAAATATGTATCTTCCTGCAAAAACCTTGCAACCTTCGGGTCATACATTCTGG
>JAEWSG010000110.1 GCA_023398495.1 Bacillota bacterium | reverse complement strand
CCAGAATGTATGACCCGAAGGTTGCAAGGTTTTTGCAGGAAGATACATATTTGGGTGATGCAGGGGATCCGCTTAGTTTGAATCTGTATACGTATTGTGTCAACAATCCGTTGATTTATTGGGATCCTACGGGGCATTGGAAGCAAGGAGACGAGAAGCTTAATGATGAGGCGAAAGCACAAATTATTGCACTGGGAAATGCTTGGAATGCTGCAAAAACTAAAGAAGAAAGAACTCTTATAGAACAACAGGCAGCAGCTATAAGGGCAAATAAAAACTCTTGGGAATGGAAGGATGCATTAGTTGAAATAGAAAATGTGGATGCTTTTGATAAAGCTATGATTGCCGCAATGGCTGATGGTAAAATAACAAAAGAAGAAGATGAGTATGCACAGAAATTGATTGGTGCTAAATTTATAACAACATGTTCTGCTAATGAAATAATGAATAATGTTACGCGTTCAGCAACAAAAACAACAACTTCAATTGGTAAAGTGGATATAGAAGTTGGGACAACATTTTTGCAAACAAAAGGTGCTAGTCCTAGGAATGTAAATATTAATATGTCAAATGTAGCACATTTTGATGTATACCATATTTATATACCTGAGTTTCAAGGAGATATGATTGAAGATAATTATAGACTACAGAAATACTATGGAATAGATGATATTCGTTATACGATAAATCAGAGCGAAATTGGTACAGTATCAGTTAGAAATGCAGAGGAGTTAAGAAACGCATGGAATTCAATTGGAGCTACTTTAGACGGTAAAAACGTTTCTACAGTAATTATTGATTCACATGCTGATAAATATTCATTACATTTGGAAATTGGAGAGTTTAGTTCTAGTGATATCTCCTCTTTGGACAATAAAAATATTGATAAATTAATACTTTATGGATGTAATGCTGGACATTTGGATAATAAAACGGATAATCCTGCGGCTAATTTTGCACGAAAGGTTAATGGTGGAAAGGTATTAGCAAGTGATGGTACTGTATTAGGAGGTTTGCCAAGATTCTTATATCTTTTTGGTCCTTATGAATACGAATCGTGGAATGATAAAGTATTTCGAAGACAACGTGCAAATGGAAGCACAAGAGATAATGAGGGTTGGCTTATTTATCAAGATAATGGGGGAAACGTTTCTATATCAAATAGTTTAGGTAAAAAGCTTACATTAAGCCAGATGCTTGATAAAATGAATTAGGGGGTAAAGGGGATGAAGTTAAAGAAGAATAAAATTGTCTTAATAGTTATAGTGATTATAGTTGGCGGATTAGTGGGTATTTATAACATTGAGAAAAGCAAACCAAAGAATGTGATAGAAGGTAATCTAAATCTTAGATTACCTTCTACATCAAAAATTATAAATTATCAGTATGATAATATGGGTGGTTACTTTGATGCAAAAATACTAATTGAAAGTAATCAAATTAATGATATAAAAGAGCAGCTTAATAATTTTTTTGGGGGAGTATCAAATCGAAATTTATCTGAAATGCCTAATTTCGAAAATACATGCCAATGGTGGGATTTAGATAAAAACAGTATAGAAACATATTATTTGAAATATGTCAGTGGTGGATATAGTATTTTTAAAAGGCTCCCAAAGTCTAGAGGAATTTGGGCATTTATTAGTAAAGATAATGAGGGAAATTACTATTTATATATTTCATATTAATAATGTTGTAACGTATTGTTAATTTGGATAAGAGGACAGATAGAAGTAGCTGATTTGTCGGGCATAACAGTAATGTGACCCAGGACGAGGGGACAAAATTTGAACTGGGACGAGGGGACAGGTACGTTGTCCCTTCGTTTAAAATTGGAGAATATGGAACAGCATAGGCTTGGGGTAATAATAAAAGTTGGCAGCTTAGGGATGAAACATAATCACACAGGTTATGGCAGTTGGAAAGTATTACTGATGCGGAGGGCAATGTTACAAAATATCATTCCTACGATATTTACGGTAATGTTGTGGTTGAAGAAAAACCTAATGGCGGGGTATATAAATATGAATTTGATTCCTTTAGCAGGCTTTTGAAGGTGTGGTTCAAGGACACAATGGACAAAGCAGATGACAAGTATGTGCTGTTATCTGAGTATTCCTATGCTGCGGCACAAAATCCTGTTAAAGTCGAATTGAGGCATTTAGATGACAACAATACTGCTAGAACAGCATATTATAGCGATTATGCAGGAAGAACCACAAAGGTTGTTTATCCTGTTGATGCGAAAGGTGTAAGTTCCTTCACTCAGGCAAGCTATTATGGAAATGGTAAATTAAAAGAGTCTACCGATAGGAACGGCTACACTACATATTATAATTAAGATCTTTTTGATGAGTCAAGTTGGCAAAGATATGATGAAAAATGGGCTCTTGTTGAAATTAATGACACTTACGTAAAATACAATTATTCAAAAGTGTATTACGATAATGTCGGAAGAACAGTTGAAGAGTGGACAGGTGTTGGAACAGTTGATGAAGGTGGCGGATTGGTTGATAAAGATGCGTATCCGTCAAAATACATAAAGAAGACAACTGGCTACTATAAAGATGGAAAGGTTAGCAGCATTCTATACAATGATGGCAGAAGAGCAGATTACGGATATGACACGGACAGAAATCTCAATAAGGAGATTACAAAGAAGAATGACACGGAAAGTATCACAGTAGAGTACATTAACAATTACCTTGGGAAGCCGGAGAGTAAAAAGTTTCATATAAATAAGGGAGATATTTATCCTAATACTCACTCTGACAATAGTGACGAAATAATTGAAACAGCCTATACCTACGACAAAGAAGGTAATTTGAAGACAGAGGAAATAGATGATGTGTATACAGAAGATGACACAACTGATACACATGTAATTACGTATACTTATGACAATTTAGGCAGAAATACAGGTACTGAGGAGTATGTTGTAATTGAGGACGGAACTGTAAAGAAACTGACAAATAAAGTTACTCTTAACTGGGAAGGTAAACCAGTTACTATTGAAAAACTTGAAAATGATGT
>JAEWSG010000082.1 GCA_023398495.1 Bacillota bacterium | reverse complement strand
TAATTTGAGGCATTTTGGGGAGGGGGATTTTGCTGCCTCTAGTATTGGAATATCTAGCCTATAAAAGTAAATATCGCACATAGAGGTTAGATATAGAGTTTTTGGGTCATAAGGAAAAAATGCACCCATTATCTTAATACTACGTTGACAATGAAAGTTTATGAATATATAATTTATTATATATTAAGAATTCCGCTATGAAGAGAAGAGTAAATTGAAAGATCCCCAAAAGAGAGAAGGTACCAAGGCTGCGAGTACTTTCTGGGCATTTCATTTGAAGACCGCCTCTGAGCTGAAGCGTTGATTACGTTATAATCATAATGAGTGCAAACTAGGGTGGAACCACGGGAATTAACTCTCGTCCCTTTACAGGGATGGGAGTTTTATTATTTTTTTAGGAGGGATTTTGCATATGATTAAAATTACTTTAAAGGATGGAAGCATTAAGGAATATAATAAAGGAACTACTATTAAGGAAGTTGCTGAAAGTATAAGTGCTGGATTGGCAAGAGTAGCACTTGCCGGTGAAGTTGACGGGAAAGTAAAAGACTTGAGTTGTGAGCTTAATGATGATTGCAAGCTAAGCTTGTTGACCTTTGATGATGATGGAGGAAGACACGCATATAGACACACTGCATCTCATATTATGGCACAGGCTGTGAAGAATCTTTATCCTGATGTTAAGCTTGCAATTGGACCTGCTATTGATAACGGATATTATTATGATTTTGATGTGGAAAAGCCGTTTTCTGTTGAGGAATTGGTTCAGATTGAAGAAGAAATGAAGAGAATTGTAAAAGAGGATTTAAAGCTTGAAAGGTTTACTCTACCAAGAGATGAAGCTATAAAATTCATGGAGGAAAAGGGTGAGCCCTATAAGGTTGAACTCATCCGTGACCTGCCTGAAGGAGAGATAATTTCCTTTTATAAGCAGGGAGAATTTGTCGACCTTTGTGCCGGACCTCATGTGGAATCTACTGGAAAAATAAAAGCATTCAAGCTTTTATCGGTGGCAGGGGCATACTGGAGAGGAAATGAAAAAAATAAGATGCTCCAGAGAATTTATGGTACAGCATTTGCTAAGAAGAGTGACCTGGATGATTATCTGTTCAGGTTGGAGGAAGCAAAAAAGAGAGACCACAGGAAGCTAGGAAAAGAACTTGATTTGTTTGATATATTTGAAGAAGGACCCGGGTTTCCGTTCTTTATGCCTAAAGGAATGGTGCTCCGTAACCTGCTTGAATATTACTGGAGAGAAGAGCATCAGGCAAGAGGATATCAGGAAATCAAAACTCCTATAATTTTAAGTGAAGAACTTTGGCACCGTTCGGGTCATTGGGATCACTATAAGGAAAATATGTATTTTACCAAAATAGATGAAGGTGATTATGCTATAAAACCGATGAACTGTCCGGGAGGTATGCTGGCATACAAGAGAAAACTTCACTCCTACAGGGATTTGCCTCAGAGGATGGCAGAGCTGGGATTGGTTCACAGACATGAGCTTTCCGGTGCTATGCATGGATTAATGAGAGTAAGGTGTTTTACACAGGATGATGCACACATATTTATGACTCCTGAGCAGATCAAGGATGAGGTATTAGGTGTTATAAACCTTATTGATGATTTTTACAATGTATTTGGATTCAAGTATCATGTTGAACTTTCTACAAGGCCTGAAGATTCGATGGGGTCTGCCGAACAGTGGGACATGGCAACCAATGCCCTTAAAGACGCCTTAGAGGCCAAAAAAATGAATTATAAAATAAATGAAGGTGATGGAGCCTTCTATGGTCCGAAAATAGACTTCCATCTTGAGGATTCAATAGGACGTACATGGCAGTGCGGTACCATACAACTTGATTTCCAGATGCCTCAGAAATTTGATTTGAACTATGTGGGTGCAGACGGTGAAAAGCACAGACCGGTTATGGTTCATAGAGTTGTTTTTGGAAGTATTGAAAGGTTTATTGCAATACTGACAGAGCACTTTGCAGGTGCGTTTCCTGTATGGTTGTCGCCCGTTCAGGTCAAAGTACTTCCTTTAATAGATAAGCACCATCTGTATGCAGGTGAGGTTAAAGAGGCATTAGAGGCAAAAGGCATAAGGGTTGAAGTGGATTTCAGAAATGAAAAGATTGGCTACAAAATCAGAGAGGCTCAACTCGAAAAGACACCTTATATGCTGGTAATTGGAGATAAGGAACTTGAAAATAAGGCTGTTGCAGTAAGATCCAGAAAAGAAGGAGATTTGGGCTCTATGGCTTTAAATGATTTTGTTAATAAGATTGTTGAAGAAGTTGAATCAAAATCCATTTAAATTTGTATCAATAGAAAAAAGAAAAAAGAAGGTAACTTTTTGAGTGCCTTCTTTTTATTTGTATTTTAACTTTATGTTACATCTGTTTTTTTGAGAAGAACTATGGTAGAATTTTAGGTGGATTTCAAAATGAAGAAAAAGCGGGGTAGAGACGAGTGATCGTAATTAAGCCATATTTTGTTATAGAGTCTGATATTAATGGTGATGAAGTTCTCCAGCATATCGAAAAGGCAGGAAGGGTGTGTTATAAAAGTGAAGACAAAGTAACGGAGACCTCTGCTGCTGATTTTGTACGAAAAATTATCAAGAATGGCCACGAGGCTGTTATTGAACATTACTGTATTACAGTTAAGATCATCTGTGACAGGGGTGTTACCCACGAGATTGTGAGGCATAGGATTGCATCATATTCACAGGAAAGTACGAGGTATTGCAACTACAGCAAGGATAAGTTTTCAAATCAGATTACATATATTGAACCATGTTTCTGGGATACGTCTACTGAAGAGGGGAGCAGGAAATATGAAATATGGAAGAGTGTAATGAAATATACCGAGCAAAAGTACATGGAATTACTTGAAGCTGGAGCGACTCCTCAGGAAGCAAGAGCTATCCTTCCGAATTCGCTCAAGACTGAACTGGTTATGACAATGAACCTGCGGGAATGGAGACATTTCTTTAAGCTAAGAACAGCTACAGCAGCACACCCTCAAATGAGGGAGATTGCCATACCTTTGCTCAATAAATTTAAAGAAATGATACCGGTTATTTTTGATGATTTGAATGTATAATCATAAATTCAATGTAAAAATGCACCCGATTAGCAAAAAAGTATTTGACAACAATGAAATTTTCTGATAAAATATGACGGTGTAATGAAGAAGAAGTCGTCCACTTCTCACCTTATAGACTTGTTCTGTTAAGGTTAATACTTAAAGGTTAAGTTTTTAACTTTGCTTATTAGAGTTAAGTGGATCGGTTCTTTGATCCACTTTTTTGCGTTTGTTAAAAATTTGTAAAATTTGCCCGGAGGTGTTTTCTATTAACAAAAACGAATTGATGATTAATGAGCAAATAAGAGATAAAGAAGTCAGGTTAATCGATGCTGACGGAACAATGCTTGGTATTACGACTTCAAAAGATGCACAAATGCTTGCAAATTCGAAGTCTCTTGACTTAGTAAAAATAGCACCTCAGGCGGTACCGCCGGTATGTAGGATAATGGACTACGGTAAGTATATGTTTGAGTTAGCTAAGAAAGAAAAGGAAGCAAGAAAAAATCAAAAAATAGTTAGTCTAAAGGAAGTAAGATTATCTGCGTCTATTGAAGATCATGACTTTGATTTCAAGGTGAAAAACGCAGTGAAATTTTTAAAAGACGGCGATAAGGTGAAGGTCAGCGTTAAGTTTAGAGGAAGAGAGATGAATTACACTTCCTTAGGTGAACAGGTGCTTGAGAAATTCGCAGAAGCTGTAAAGGAAGTTGGAACCGTAGAAAGAAAGCCTAAACTTGAAGGAAGAAATATGTTAATGATAATTAACCCAAAGCAGTAATTTAGAATATATAAGGAGGAAACGTAAGATGCCTAAGATTAAAACTCATAGTGCTTCGAAAAAGAGGTTTAGTTTAACCGGTACAGGTAAAGTAAAGAGAGCAAAAGCTTTTAAAAGGCATATTTTGACAAAGAAAACTACTAAAAGAACAAGAAACTTGAGGAAATCAACGCTTGTTGCAGCTTCTAACGAAGCTACAGTTAAAATGTTGATTCCATACAAGTAAGAAGGAGGGTAAGGGTTATGTCAAGAGTAAAAGGTGCAATGAGAACCCGTGCAAGGCATAAGAAGATCTTAAAGCTTGCTAAAGGTTATTTTGGAATGAAGAGTAAGAACTTTAGACTTGCAAACCAAGCTGTGATGAAATCTTTGGTTTATGCTTATAGAGACAGGAAGGCAAAGAAAAGAAATTTCAGACAATTATGGATTGCTAGAATAAACGCTGCTGCAAGAATAAATGGACTTTCATATAGTAGATTTATGAATGGACTTAAGAAGTCCGGAATTACATTAAACAGAAAAATGTTAGCTGAAATGGCTGTTAATGATGCAGGTTCATTTGCTCAACTTGCTGAAAAGATAAAGTCAGTTAAATAGTTAAAATATATAAAGGGGCCTTAAGGGCTCCTTTTTAGTTTTAGAATATACAAAGGTATAATTTATAGATTGACCTGAGGTGATAAGATGAATTTTATCAGTAGCGGCCAAAATCCTGTTATTAAGGAGATAAAAGCCTTAAAAGAAAAAAAGTTCAGAGATCAGAAAGGTTTGTACTTTATAGAGGGTATACGGTTTGTTGAAGAAGCTTTGAAGGAAAAAGCGGAAATCTCAAAAATCCTCGTGTCCGATAAGCTAGAAGATGTTCATGGTGGGAAGGAAATACTTGAACAATTATCAACATACGGTTGTAATAATGTTTATACTATTGCAAACAAGCTATATATGGAAATTACCGATACTGAGAGTCCCCAGGGTATACTTGCAGTATTGAAGAAAAATCCAATAAGTATTGATTCCGTTTATGATGATAAAAACTTCTTCGTGATCTTAGATAGCTTACAGGATCCGGGGAATATGGGAACGATAATAAGAACAGCAGATGCTGCCGGAGTTACTGCGGTAATAGTATCTAAAGGATGTGTAGATGTATATAATCCTAAGGTGTTGAGGTCAACCATGGGGTCGCTGTTTCATATTCCGGTTTGTTATAGTGAAAATATATTGGAAACACTAGAGAGCATGAAGAAGAAAGGAATAAAACTTTGTGCTGCACACCTTAAAGGGACTAAAAACTATTTTGATATGGAATATAATGACAATATTGCTATTATTGTTGGAAATGAGGCCAACGGAATTAGTGATAGTGTTGCAGATATTTCAGATGAACTGGTAAGAATACCTATGTCAGGTAAGAGTGAATCGTTAAATGCTTCAGTAGCAGCAGGACTTTTAATGTATGAGGTCTTGAAAATCAGGATTAAAGGATAGTCGTGATTAAATGGTACGTTTCTTGGAGTATAGGAATTTATAAAACCCAATTATGCAAAACAACTTGAATGAATGGCAATATGTGGCGATAGGAAACCTTTAATTATGAAGGTTTTCTTTTTTTTTAATTAGATGTTTGAATATTTCTATTTCGCATATACTAAAATATGTTGCTAAAGTCTGAATATTTTTCTGGCTGGACAAGACTAAATTATCGAACAGGAGTTGGTATGCTGCAATGCAAGATTACATAAGTTTATATATGATTGCTGTTCTGATTTTATTTGTTTTCACCTTTTGGTTGATATTTTCTAAATCAAAAGATGAAAAGATTAAGATACGTGATGCTTCTCTAACAAGTGATGAACTTGAAACGCATGCAAGAGAGATGGCATATGATCATGCTGTTTCTAAAAGGCTTAATCTGTTTAATTGGCCTGTGCCAAGGATGAATGAAAATTATAAATATATTTTATCTGTATATAAGGCTTTAAACGAGGATATGCAAAAGGGAATAGGGACAACACCTGCTGCTGAGTGGCTTCTCGACAACTTTTATATAATTGAGGAACAGGTAAAAGGTATAAGGAAAGATCTTACAAAGGAATTTTATTCACGTCTCCCAATGCTCAGTTCGGGACCATTTAAAGGGTACGCAAGAATATATACTGTTGCACTTGAACTGGTGTCTCACACAGATGGCCGAATTGATGAGAGAGTACTCCTAAATTATATAAATGCATATCAATCCCATAATGTACTTGCAAGCAGAGAGTTGTGGGCACTTGCTATTATGGTCAAGCTTGCTTTAATTGAGAATATAAAATATATATGCCAGACAATAGAAGAGTCTCAGAAGCAAAGACGCAAGGTAGAAGAGATTCTTGCAGTTGCAAAAAGCGAAGATGGTATTGACATCAAAAAGCTTTCCTTAAGTATTGAGTCTGAGCTTAAAGGGAAGTATCAGATCGGCTCGGCTTTTATAGAACATTTGGCATTCAGGTTAAGGAGAATGGGAAGAGTATATTCTCCTGTATTAAGGCAAATTGACGATATGCTTGAAATAAACGGTACAAATACAGATTCCATAACTCATAAAGAGCATAGTGAACAAACAGTAAGAAAAGGCTCAATAGGTAACTGCATATTAAGCCTGAAATATATAGCTTCAAGCAATTGGGTAGATGTTTTTGAAGCATTGAGCAAAGTAGAGAGCATTCTGAGAGCTGATCCAGATGGAACGTATAACCTTATGGATTTGCAATCAAAAAACTACTACAGAAAAAGGATTGAAGAGTTAGCTCTTGCTTTTGATGTTTCAGAAAAGCATGTTGCAAATAAGGTGGTTGAGCTTGCTAAAAGAACAATGGAAAGGGATGGAGAATTAAGTAATGTCAAGTCTAAGAGAGGCTTTCATGTTGGTTATTATATTATAGGAGAAGGGTTAAGGGAACTTGAAAAGGGGATTGGCATTAATAAAAGTCTGGTAAAAAGATTTGCCGGATTTGTAAAAAGTAATCCTTTAGCTCTTTATTCAGGCTCGGTATTGATATTAAGTACTTTGATTTGCGTAATATTTTCCAAATATATATATTCTGAAGCTTTGGAGTTTAAAGGAATGCTTGCTTCAATTGGTTTTCTGGTTTTATTGCTGCCTGCAACTGATGTTTCTGTAAACTTCATAAACTGGCTGTTAAACCATGCGTTCAAGCCTTCGTTTTTTCCTAGAATTGAACTTAAAGGAAGTATTCCTGATGAGTACAGTACCATGGTAGTTATACCTGCATTGCTTCCGGATGAAAAAAGAGCATTGGGACTGATTGATAATCTTGAAGTATACTATCTTTCAAATCGGGAGAACAACCTGTATTTTGCACTTGCAGGTGATTATAAAGATTCTGATACAAAGGATATGCCTGGTGATGGAAAGATAGTTAATTCAGCTATAGATAGGATAAATGAACTCAATAAGAAGTATTGCAAGGAAGGCAATGACATATTTTACTTTTTTCACAGACACAGACAGTATAATGAAAGACAAAGAAAATGGATGGGATGGGAGAGAAAAAGAGGTGCTCTTGTTGAGTTTAATGATATGCTTTTAGGCTCAAAGAAGACAAGCTACAGCATAGTTTCAAAGGATATCTCGAAGCTTCCGAAGGTAAAGTATGTTATAACATTGGATGCAGATACTATTTTACCTTTAGGTACGGCAAAAAAAATGATAGGTACTATGGTACATCCGCTTAATCTACCAGAAATTGACGAGGAAAAAGGTATAGTGGTTAAAGGTTATGGACTTATGCAGCCAAGAATAGGTTTTGATATTGAAAGTGTTAATAAATCTCTTTTTTCAAGAATTTTTGCGGGTGAAGAGGGAAGAGATCCCTATGCAAGTGCTGTCTCGGATGTTTACCAGGACTTGTTTGGAGAGGGTATTTTTACAGGTAAAGGTATTTATGACATTGATATATTTCAAAAATTGTTGTCAAATGCAATACCTGAAAATACTGTGCTTAGTCATGATCTCCTTGAAGGATCGTATATAAGGGCAGGTCTGGTGTCTGATTTGGAACTTATTGACGGATATCCATCAAAATATAATTCCTATGCCATGAGGCTTCATCGATGGGTACGGGGAGACTGGCAACTTATACCATGGCTTAATGACCATATAAGGAACAGATTAGGGAAGGTTATTAAAAATCCTTTGTCCCCGGTATCTAGATGGAAGATAATTGATAACCTCAGAAGAAGCATGGTTGCACCTGCTGTTATGTTGCTTGCTGCCCTTGGATTTAGTTTGTTTCCGGGGAATATATTAATGTGGATTGGAATTTTGCTATTCATTATGTATTTTCCGTTTATACTATCAGGTATTGATTATATTGTATATAAACCACTCAGAGTTATACTTTCAAGAAGATATACACCCGTTATCTGCGGACTGAAAGCGGCTTTTTTGCAAATAACTCTGCAGTTTGTATTTTTGCCTTATCAGGCATATCTGATGGTCAATGCAGTAGCTGTTACTTTGGCAAGAGTATTTGTTACGAAAAGGAATATGCTTGAATGGGTAACTGCCCTTGATACTGAAAGAACACTTAAAAATTCTCTGAAAAGCTATGTTATAAAGATGAGAGTAGGTGTGCTTCAAGCTATTATTGTTTTTGGACTGGCAGTATTCTTTAAGCCGCAATCAGTTATTCCCGCTTTTATAGTTTCAGCTGGATGGTTTATATCACCATTTATTGCTTATCGTGTAAGCAGGGAAGAGAAAAAAGCAGTTGTACCTATAAACAGTGATGACCTGTTCGAACTTAGAACAACCGCAAGAAAGACTTGGAGGTACTATGAAGAGTTTGTAAATAACAGAAATAATTATCTTGCACCGGATAACTATCAGGAGGAGCCGCCAAATGGTATTGCATACAGAACCTCTCCTACAAACATCGGATTAGGAATGCTTGCTGCCCTTTGTGCGAGGGACTTTGGCTATATTGGTACAGATGAGATGTATAAGATTATTAAAAGGACAGTTAGTACTATTGAGAAATTGGACAAGTGGAAGGGTCATCTTTACAATTGGTATGATACCCGGTCACTCAATACATTAAGGCCCAGATATATCTCAACTGTTGATAGCGGAAATTTTGTATGCTATCTGATTACATTAAAAGAAGGGCTTCTGGATTATTTAAACAGACCGCTTATTGAAAAAGTTTTAGTCGATGGAATAAAGGATACAGCCAATCTCAGCAGTAGGGAAGAAGATGGAGTATTGTGGGAAACAGAGATATTTGATGATTTTGCTGGAAGTTTTGACAAAGAAGAAAGATTTGATTTGATGCTATGGATCAAAGCTTTAGACAAGTTTGTAGAGAATCGGAAAGAAAAAGGTAACAAGAAAAATGTCTGGAGCAGTAAAGTTGAAAATATGGTATCGGGATTTAAGGAGGAATTAGGTAGTTACTATTCCTGGGGCTATTTGCTTTTTGAAATTCCTGAAGAGTTAAAAAAGGGATTTGGCAAAGAGGAACTTCAAAAGTCAATAACTACAATATTTGAACTGCTTAAGGTTAACATGCCCATGGCAAAATTACCTGATCACTACAGGAAACTGAATACTGAAGTTGATAAGCTCAATAAAATTATTCACAAGAATAGGGAAAGCGGCTTTGTAAATATAAAAAATTGGTTGGATAGATTGAAACATGAGTTGGAAAAGTCTATTCAGAATACAGAACAGATCATTTCAAATTATCAATATTTAATTGACCGGATTGATAAAATATCCAATGAAACGGAGTTTATCCATTTATATGACAATAAAAAGCAGTTGTTTTCAATTGGCTATAACATTGAAGAAAACAGCCTGACAAATTCATACTATGATTTGCTGGCCTCAGAAGCCAGGCAGACAAGCTATATCGCTATTGCCAGGGGAGAGGTAGATGTCCAGCATTGGTTCAAGCTGGGAAGAACACTTACCCGTGTAGATCGGTATAAAGGAATGATATCGTGGAGTGGAACGATGTTTGAGTACCTTATGCCTTTACTCATTATGAAGAGCATTAAAAATACATTGTTGGATGAGACCTATTCATTTGTTCTGATGAGTCAGAAAAAATATGCAAAGCAGAGGAATGTTCCATGGGGTACATCAGAGTCGGGATTTTATTCTTTTGATATAAAGCTCGATTACCAGTATAAGGCGTTTGGAGTTCCGTGGCTTGGATTGAAAAGGGGCTTAGCCGAAGATATGGTGGTAGCACCTTATTCTACCATGCTTGCTTTGCCCATTGATCCCCATGACTCGGTCAGGAATCTTAAGAAATTAGCAGCAGAAGGGGCAAATGGATCCTATGGATATTATGAAGCGGTAGATTATACTCCGGAAAGGTTGCCTATCGGTTCAAAATATGGCATTGTGAAAAGCTACATGGCTCACCATCAGGGAATGAGCATATTAGCTCTTAATAATTATTTGAATGGAAATATAATGCAGAAGCGCTTCCATAATGATCCGGTGGTTGATGCTGCCAAATTGTTGCTACAGGAAAAGGTGCCTGCAAACATTATACTTACAAAGGAAACCAAGGAGAGGATTTTGCCGTTTAATGATATAACCTTTGATATAGAAGATTCATACAGGGAATATAATATGCCTGACTTTGTTCTGCCTAAGGCTCACATCTTATCAAACGGAGCTTATTCTGTAATGGTCACAGATAAAGGAACCGGATACAGCAGAAGCACTCTGATGGATGTTACCAGATGGAGAGAGGATATCACCTTTGATAATTATGGAATATTCTTTTATATAAGGAATGCCAACACAAATGAAGCTTGGTCATCGGGTTATATGCCAATGAGTAAACATCCAGACAAATATAAAGTAATATTTACATCCGGAATGGCAAAATATTTCAGAAAGGATGGAGATATTGACACAGTTACTGAAGTTGTTGTCAGCTCTGCTGACAATGCAGAAATAAGAAGGGTAACCCTGGTGAATCATGGAAGCGAAGCTTGTGTGTTGGAAGTCAGCAGCTATTTTGAGCTTGTTTTGTCACAACATGCGGCAGATGTTGCCCATCCCGCTTTCAGTAACCTATTTATTAGAACTCAGTTTATTCCTGAGCTTAACTGCCTTTTAGCCAACAGAAGACCTCGTTCAGAAAATGATAAAACTATGTGGGCAGCAAGCTTGTTAACAATACAAGGAGATGCATTAGGAGGAATACAATATGAAACAGACAGATTTAAGTTTATTGGGAGAGGAAGAGATGTATCAAATCCTCATGCCTTAGAACCAAGCAAACCACTATCAAACTCTGTAGGAGCAGTTCTTGATCCTATTATGGGAATGAGGTATATGATAAGGATTGAACCGGGAAAGACTGCGAGATTAAATCTTGTTTTGACTGTGGATGAAAGCCGTGAAGGAGTATTGGAGATGGCTGCCAAATATTCAAATCAGGATATTATTCCTGAAGAGTTTAATCTTGCTGCAACAAGAAGTCGGGTGGAAGCAAGGTATCTGAATCTTAAAACATCAGAAATTGAGTTTTATCAGGAACTTATATCTCACATATTGTTTATGAGCCCTGCCCAAAGACTAAGACAGGAGTGCATTATAAAAAATACCAAAGGACAGTCGGCATTGTGGCAATATGGTATATCGGGGGACATACCTATAGTTCTGCTAAAACTAGAAAAAACTGATGAAATTGATATAATTTATGAAATACTGAAAGCCCATGAATATTGGAGATATAAGAATATGAAAGTTGACCTTGTCATACTAAATGAGGAGGAAAACAGTTATAACAATCCTTTAAATGGATTGATAACTGATATTCTTTCTGCAAGCCATGCTCATGATATGATAAACAAACCTGGAGGAGTTTTTGTTTTAAAGCATAGTAATCTAACAGAAGAAGATGTTAATCTTATTTGTGCAGCAGCAAAGGTTGTACTTAGCGGAAACGCAGGAGATTTAAAGGAACAACTGTATATTAATAAGGAGAAAGAGCTAGCTGATTTAAAGACATATAAAACACCTGTCCGGGAATATGAACATAAGATTAATGAAGAGCCTGAGTTGGATTTTTATAACGGCATCGGAGGTTTTAAAGAGGGTGGTAAGGAATATGAAATTATTTTAAAAACCGGAGTAACTACTCCTCTACCATGGTCAAATGTAATATCAAACCGCAAATTTGGATTTCTAGTTACAGAATCGGGTGCAGGATATACATGGCATGAAAACAGCAGGGAGAACAAGTTGACTGCATGGTCAAATGACCCTGTATCTGACACTCCGGGCGAGGTGATTTACCTTTCAGACGATGAGACGGGTGAAACATGGAACATTACTCCTCTTCCTATACGTGAAAGCGAAGCTTACTCAGTTACACATGGCTACGGATACAGTATATTCAAGCATTCAAGCCACGGTTTTGAACAGGAGTTGACCCAGTTTGTACCTGTAGATGACAACTTAAAGCTAAGTTTGACAAGATTAAAAAATGTATCGGATTTTACAAGAGAAATCAGTTTGTACTATTATATAAGGCCTGTTCTTGGGGTAAATGACCAATTTACAGCTTCACATATAAGCACCCAAAAACATGAATCAGGTGCAATACTGATAAGAAATACGTACAATGAAGAATTTGCAGGCAGAGTTGCATTTGTTGACACTTCTGCAAAGTTGAGCACATTTACCTGTGATAGAAAGGAATTCTTTGGTGGAGGTACTCTATCAAATCCACCGGGAATAAAAAGGGTTAAATTATCTGAGGCAACGGGAGCGGGGATTGACCCATGTGTTGTTATTTGCACTGTTATCAGCTTTAAGCCTGGAGAGGAAAAAGAGCTTGTCTTCATGTTGGGAGAGGAAAAGGATGTAAAATCTAGCGAAGCATTGATAGGCAAATACAAAAAAATAAATGAGGTAAAAAAAGCTCTTAATGAAGTAAAGGAATTTTGGAAAGAAAAACTGGAAAGCCTTCAGTTTTCTACGCCCGATAAAGCTATGGACTACATGCTTAACGGATGGCTGTTATACCAGGTTCTTTCATGTAGAATGTGGACCAGGTCTGGCTTTTATCAGTCCGGAGGTGCATATGGATTCAGAGATCAACTGCAGGATTCCCTTTCGCTTGTTCATATTATGCCGGAAATTACACGTGCACAGATTCTTCTTCACTCTAAGCACCAGTTCATTGAGGGAGATGTTCAGCACTGGTGGCACGAAGAAAAGTATAAAGGTACAAGGACAAGATTTTCAGATGATCTTTTGTGGATGCCGTTTGTTACAGCTGAATATATCAGGATTACGGGAGATGCAGATATACTCAAGACAGAGACGCCGTTTCTGGAAGACGAGCCATTAAAAGATTTTGAAGATGAAAGCTACAGAATACCAAAAGTATCAAATCAGGTGTCATCTCTATATGAACACTGCATCAGAGCTATTGAGAGGTCTTTAAGATTTGGTGATCATGGTATTCCGTTAATTGGTTCAGGTGACTGGAATGATGGCATGAATACGGTCGGAAATAAGGGTAGAGGCGAGAGTATATGGCTGGGATGGTTTATGTATTCAATTCTTACAAATTTTGCACCTATATGCATTAGTATGGGTGAAGAAGAACGTGCTCATAGATATACTAGCATTGCAAAGGATATTGTACAATCCATTGAGGAAAATGCATGGGATGGCAACTGGTACAGAAGAGCATATTTTGACGATGGGAATCCACTGGGTTCTATTCAAAACAGCGAATGTCAGATAGATTCCCTGGCACAGTCGTGGGCTGTTATATCAGGAGCTGGTGACAGGGAAAGGATAGGTTCTGCGATGAATGCTCTTGAAAATTATCTTATAAAGAGGGATGAAGGGCTTATAAAGCTTCTTACTCCGCCTTTTGACGAGGGTGATCTGGAGCCGGGCTATATAAAAAGTTATGTTCCAGGGGTTCGTGAAAATGGAGGACAGTATACTCATGCAGCATGCTGGGTTGTTATGGCTGTTGCTCTTTTAGGAGACGGAGATAAGGCGTCAGAACTCTTTGACCTTCTTAATCCTATAAATCATGCAAAGACCCATATGGAATATTCAAAGTATAAGGTAGAACCTTATGTAATGGCAGCAGATGTATATTCAGTAGCGCCTCACACAGGAAGAGGTGGGTGGACTTGGTATACCGGAGCCGCAGGCTGGATGTACAGGATTGGAATGGAATATATACTTGGATTTAAAAAGAATGGGGATAATTTGTTGATAGATCCTTGTATACCAAAAGGGTGGGGAGGATTTGAAATCAGGTACAGATATAAAGAAACACTTTATTATATTTCTGTTAAAAACCCTGATGGAGTAAATACAGGGGTTAACAAGGTTGTTATGGATGGTAAGGAACTTGACGGAAATATTATCGAGCTTATTAATGACAAAATGGAACATAAAGCAGAAGTGGTTTTAGGCAGGAACAAGCTTTGAAATGATGGATAGATAGTACTTTCTTATAGACATACTGAATAAATTTAATTATAATGATATTGTGTTTTAAATAATTATACTCAAGGGGGTCAACAATGAGATATTTAGAAAATTCGTTCAAATTTTTGTCAAAGCATTTTGCAATTTTTATACCTTTCTTTTTGATGCCTGTAGTGATTATTGCACTGTCAATTACACGAGTTATGGCTGCAATTGGTGAACTTGGAGGGCTCGAATTTTTCAGATCTTATAACTCTTATTTGATCGCACGGCAGCCCGAACGTATACTTGCTCTTATTTCACCCATATTTTCCATTATTGGATTTATATTTGCAATTTCAATAGTCTTGTATGTTATTGTGTATCCGGCTACATTCGGGATGATAAATAAAGCTTACTCAACGGGCAGTGCCTCTTTGGCCGACTTTTTGCCAGAGCTTAAGAAGAATTTTATAAAATTTATTCTTTACATCCTAGCTTTGATTTTATTCTCAATAGCTTTTGTGATAGGGTTTGGTATAGTTTTTGCAATCATTGGTGCTGTTTTAGGTTTATTTGGCGGTTTGGGAGATTTGTTGATAAGACTTATTTCCTTAGCAGTAAATATTTTGTTTATCCCAATGGGTGTTTTGGTGTTAATGTGGTTTGCCGCGATGGTAACAGAAGATTGTGGGCCATTTGAAGCATTTCCGAAAGCATTTAGTGCCACGCTTCAACGTTTTTGGAGTATCTTGGGTATTACTCTGTTGCTAGCAGTTGGAACTGCTATCTTAGGTGGTATTTTAGTATTTATATTTGCACTTATGAAAAGTTTTGTAATAGCTGGCATATTCTATTTTGTGCTTATGATGATATATTCTGTGCTTATGATGATATACTCGTTTGAAGTATACAGAGGTGAAACATATAAGAATGACCTTTTAGCTGTAGATATGAATGATTCTATGCCCCATAATCCAGGTGATTACCTCTAAATAGAATTTGATAGGAGAAATAGTGGGGCTGTTGCAATTACGATTTATAATCGTAGTACAACGCCCCATTTCTATAATGATAGTGAAATATTTTAACCAAAATATTATATTCTTTTTCTTGCTTTTGAAAAAAGAGTATAGCAAATAAAG
>JAEWSG010000013.1 GCA_023398495.1 Bacillota bacterium | reverse complement strand
TGTTTGGCAACCTAGTCCATGCAGTTAGCCTCAGATGTAACAAGCCAGAGTTTTGCCTAATCCTTTCTTCAGATTCCAGTTCACACTGGACACCCTTGGCTTCGGCTGTATCCTTCCCACTGTCGGGTGGATTGGGGACTTTCACCCGTTAGAACGTGTGCTCACTGGGCACACAAAAAATAATAAGCCTATAAAAAATTATAAGCTTATTATATCTAAACTCTGGTACTTTTAAAACAAAATAATTAAATATATATAAATCGTGAAAATGATTTTACTTGGACAAATTGAATTTTTACGATAATAAATCAAGGAAATTTAGATGAAAAACGTCCTTTAATTTTAGTGTTAGAGTTTTTCATCTATAAGTATACTACTCAAGCATAATTGGATCTTCCAGTTTAATATCGGTTTGAAAGTTAAGCTTTTCTGCAGGATCAGAGGTTGAATCCTTTGAATACACTTCAGAAATCACCAGCCCCAAGTCAACCCTTTCACTTATATAATAGAGAATTTTCAAGTTGGCATTGTTTAGGGAATTGGCCTCCATATATTCTTTTATTCCCATGTTAAATACGACAGGTGAAGCTGTGACCTTCACAATATATGATATTTGAAGCACCTCATTTTGTGTAAACTCTCTTAAAACCCTGATTTTAAGTTTCCTACCGGTTCCTGTTCCTTCAGTCCAGACGCTGTAGCCCGTGGTGCTAATAATTGAACCGTTTACATATACCTTAAACATATTTTTATTAATAGCCGTTCCTGACATAATTTCTTTCAAAACAAATTCACTGCTTGTTCCATCTGGCTTACGCAGATTCATATCTACACTGATTACAGGATTCTTAATATCCCACAACACTTGCATTTGTAAGAGCAATGGCACATAATCCCCAATTGCAAAACTCTTGTCGTTAGTTCTTATATCATGTCCTTGTGCATTAAACATTTTTGGAGGATACAACTGCGTCCGGGGTATTATACCTTTTTCCTGGCTTACGCTGGACCACATAAGCTTGGCTACAGCATTTGCACTTTTTTCACAATATTCAATTCTAATATCGTATTTTAATCCCGCGTCCAGCTCTATGGTTCCATAATCCTCCTTTACAGTGTGATCTATGTTGTTATCTATCAGAAGGACATTATCTACCCATAGCTTTATTCTTTCATCCGAAACAGTATAAAAAGTATATTCCTCTGAAAACAGTGGCTGAACCTTACCTATCCATATTACTGAAAAGGTATCAGCACCGATATGTGCATTTGGCGACCCTTCACCCCAGTCAAAATCAACTTCAGAGTCTATTCTAATTTCCTTTATTTGTGTGAAATCAATATTATCGTAATACTCACCTCTTAGTCCGTTGCCTATTCCAATGGTAGCACTCGGCCCAGGTGTGCGGGTTGGTGTTGGTTTCACAGTAGGTGTTGCAGTGGGGGTTACAGTGGGTGTTGGTATCGGTGTTGGTGTTGCATAGTATATATGAGGTGGAATGCCCCACACCAGAGTATTATCAATATATGCCGTTACATTATTCCACAATGTATAGTAACTATTCAAAGAGTCGAAGGAGTAGTCGTTTGTCTGTATAAAATCTTCCCATCCTGTTTTAGTAATTCTTGATAAAATTTCAATACTTGCTCCCGAAGCTAAGTTTCCCGCTCCACTTGTAAATCCAATTTCAAGATAGCAATCTGCATTTATGTACGCAGGTTCGTAGTTAACGAAGATTCCCGTAACATTATTTACTCCTACCGTTGACTTATCACACCAATATAATTGACTTACTTCACTGTCTGGTGTATAGTAATATCTCAATTTAACTTTAGAAAGCTCTATTGGTGTACTGCCTATATTTGTTATCTTAAAATAGGGATATATCGTATTCTGTTTGTTTTTACTATTGTTATAAAATTCGACTTTTAAATTGCCTGATGCTGGCGATGGTGTTACAATAGAGGTTGAAGATGGTAAAGGGGTTGGAGTTGGAGTTAGCTCCCCCGGTGGAATACCCCACACCAAAGTATTGTCAATATACGCCGTTACAAAATTCCACTCTGAATAAAAATCGCCGTTTGAACGAAATGAATAGTCATTTATCTGTTCATAGTTAGTCCAATCGGACTTAGCAATTCTTGACCTTACCTCAATACTAGCTCCAGGAGCCAGACTACCAGCCCCACTTTTAAATCCTATTTCAAGATAGCAATCCGAATTAGTGTGCGGTTTGACATATTCCATAAATATTCCTGTGACATTTGTCTTACCTATAGTCGACCAATCGCACCAGAACGACTGACTTTGATTACCATCTTTTGTATAATAATACCTTAATTTAACCTTTGAAAGATCTATAGCCAAACTACCCTGATTGGTTATCTTATAGTTTGGATAAATAGTATTACTCAGGTTGCTTCTTTGGTCATTATAAAACTCAACTTTTAAATTTGTCTGTGCAGTTGGTGTTGGAGTCGGTGTTGCAATAGGGGTTGGGGTAATTGCTTGAACCAGAGAAATTTTCATATGATCCAAATTTGCACCGCTACTTCCTATTGCAAGGGCTTTAATTGTATTTACACCTGGTTCTAACAATACGTCTGTTGCAACATATTTCCATGTAGTCCATGCTCCTGTTGCTGGAAATGCCATAGAACTAGTTGCAACCTTATTATTAATAATAATGTCAAGAGGTCTACTTGTGCCTTCAAGTGCATACCTGAACGAAAGCTTATATATACCATTTTGGGCTATGTCAACAGTCCACTGAATATAATCACCTGTCGTGTTTATATAATCTACAAAACCAGTTCCTGTATATCCCGCGTGTCCATTTGCAATTCCTACACCATATAATAAAGCCTCCTCAGCCTCATAATACATTGATGGCACTGCCATCTTTGTCCCTGTTACAAGAACATTATCAACATATCCATAGTCCGTCGTAAAGTCAAGCAAACTACTTCCACTAGTATAGAATCTTATCCTGAAGTTTATATTATCACTTGCTTCAGATGGAAGGTTGTATGATCTAAACCCCCAGTTATTAGTTCCACTCATGCTTTCTAATTCATACCATGTTGTTCCATCGGCACTCCATTGACAAATAAGCTTGTCACCACTCTCAAAATTAACACTTCTACGGGCATAACTCAGCCTTATATTCTCATAACCTGCTGTACTCAGTGATTTTGTAATAGTGTCTGATAATTTGAGTTGAATTGAATACGCTCCATTATACTTAACTGAACTTGAATCGGTTACAGAACTTGATATCCATCCGCTAGAAGAATGATTCCAGTTCTCAAATCCTTCAAAAAAAAGAGCATCAATTGGACCATCAACCTTTAAGACATATTGACCCACTCCACTTGAAGAGTTATTTTTCACGCACACGTAATAGGTAGTATTTGCCAGTAGTTTTTCCATCATATAAAAGTTTTTGTACGATGACACATCTTTATCGTTATTCTCAGAAATTTGCGAACCGTTTGCACTGTATAGGTGTCCATATGTATCTGTTGAACCTGTAGTAGTTATAGTATATAATCCAGCTGCACCTGTTGTAAACTTAAAATAATCCTGGTCACCTGCATAATTTATTTCTCCAGCTGTTTCAGAGTTAACAGCTATAGAACCTGCATCGGCAATGCTATTTCCATAATCTTCCTTGTATCCCTTAACAGCAACATCATCAATATAAATAGACGACGAATCATAAAATGATGAAACAAACTCAATTTTAAAGTTTTCTGACATGTTATATCCACTTAAATCAACAGAAATCGATCCATAAGAACTACTTAATATATGGGTATGGGTTTTAACTGTCTTTCTCACTGTCCCGTCATCTATAATTACAGAAAGGCTTCCAGAAACAAGTGGAATAACTTTGTTTACCTTATAGTAATAGGTTAGCGTAGGATTAAACCATTGCCTCATGTCAATTTTTCTAGTGACAGAACTATTATAAGACACCAGCCTTAAGCAATAACTTGGACTATTCGCATTATTATTTGCAATTGACACTTCACCGGATGAAGCCCATGATCCGCTCCATCCTTCTCCACCACTCAAATTACCTGAAGAAAATGCATCCTCGGCAATAGTCTCTTCCGTAGCAGCATACAAAGTTGAAACAAAAAGCTCCATATGAATTACCATTTGCAGTATAAAAACTAAAACCACAACTAAAACTTTTGTTTTCTTCGACATTTACTATCACCCTAACCTACTTAATTTCATTCCATTTAACTACCCTGGTATTCTTTGTAGATATCCTCTGACTTTGGAGTGTCTCATACGGCATTTCGTATGTAAGGAGACTAAAGAACCCGTTTATGTTTACATCTGCTTTAAGTAGTGCATCAATTGTGCTTTGATCATATCTAATATTGGCATTGCCTAAAAATACAATGTTCTTTGAAGACATTAATATTCCTGTAAAGTCAAAACCTTCTTGCACATAAATGTTTCCGTCCACATATATAATACCCTTGGTTATTGGCATCATCTCACTGTTTATGTACCAGTTTCCTCCTAATTGTTTAATTTCCACATCAGATGTTCCATAATACACAAATCCCAAATCTGTATTTGAACTCACATAAGGTTTGCCTTCTAAAATCCTGTTTATTCCAATAAAATCTCTATCTATATAATCACTTATATTTTTTGTAGGTGTGGTAAAATTCAGTTTTGGAAATTCACTATTATAGTTTTCACTCAACAGCCCGTTAATTTGTTTAAAATATGCCTCAATAGCAGGTTTCTGGATAAGATTATGGAATGTTGTCGGATTAGGCAGATCTTTAAATTGATAACTGTCATATACAGTTCCATTTGCAATAATTGCCCCGTTTGAGTATCCTACTAATTTCCCATCGTAAGTAATACCTTCTCCCTTAATGTTTATGCTGTCAGCATTTATGTATGAAGGATATATTCCATTAGCATCAACAGACCATATATCCGTCCAGACTTTCTTAAAATGCATGGCACGATTATTTAGAGGAAAGTACCCCGGATTGGATTGCCTCCCGGAAAACATGTCAATCCAGCCGTTTCCATTAAAATAAGCTTTATAATCCGCTGGTTCTTCTGGTTCAATATATTCTCCGCCCTGATACCAGAATAATTTATTTCCCGGATTTGATGGGTCATCTCTTGTAAAAGCATTGCTTATTCTCATAGTTGATTTAAGTGCAGATATTCCGGACATATAAGGAAATCCGTTAGCGTCTGTTAAATTCTTAAAAAAAGTACTGCCTCCTATATATATTGCATTCATAAAGTTTAAAACCGAGTCACCATTGACAACAACACTGCTGGTTCTCTTTGGAACAAGCCAATCCTGCTCATTGTCTCCAGAATCATTTAAACCGCTTCCATCAATAGCATGCCATGTATCGACTATTCCCTTATACACGCCATTTATATTAACTTCTGTGCCGCTTGAGTCAATTTGAAGGTTATCGATAGTGGTCAAGTTGTTTAAGCTAAGAGTAGAATAACTTGAATATTTCTCAGACCGAAGTGACCTTGCGTAGGAATCTCCAGTGATTGATATACTTGAAGGATTAATGCTTGTGCTGTAAACGGTGTGTATATAGCCCATAGTTGATGCGTTACCGTTTATAGTCAAAGAACCGAAATTAAACGTTCCAGTCTTGCTTGAATCAAAACCAAGCTCTTCACTAACATCCTCCACATTCTGACACATACCCACCATAATTCCGCCGTACCTGTACCAGTTTGCAGCCTGATCCTCAACTCTGTAAGCAGGAAGAAGTGTATCGTCAACTACCGGAACTGTCCCAAAGCTTAATACATCTCCTGTTATAACAACACTTCCACCTGTCACAATAAGATTTTTCTCAGACACAATAGCCTTATCCAAAATGTCATGCCTAAGACGTTTTTTTATCCTCGATTGTGGTATGGGACGATATGGAGTATTATCAGGTTCCGCCAAAAGACTTAAAATAACATCCAGTTCTTTCTCATACCCGTTATAAAAACCACCGACCTTGATATTTAAAGTATGTCCAGTACTATCATATTGGATAGATTTGAAAAATATCCGGCCATTGTCATCTCCGAGATCTTTATAAACTGTAGTACCATCCAAGTAGACTTCTGTAGCACCAAGCAACTCCTTCATCAACTCAACTTTATCTTCAACACCAAATTTATCCTGTAAATCTTCAGTAAAATATGTAAAATACTTCGATTCATACTCTTGTTCCAGTTTAGATACGTTGCCAGATTCAGATGTTACCAGCGTTACATTTCCTTCAGGGTCTCGCAATGAAACCGGGTTTTCCTTAAGCTGAATCTTTAAATCCTCAGAAGCCAGAGTTCTTGAAAGTTCCTGAATATCTGCCACCTTTTGATCAACATTACTTATTATTTCTTCTGCACAAGCTTCAGCTAAAGAATATGCTTTGTCCAGGTCATTATAAAAAATGCTCATCTTCATTGAACTCAAAGTGACGGCCATAAGTGAGACTCCAAGCAAAGACATGACTATAATTATTAGAATACAAAGTATCAATGTTGATCCTTTTCTTGACTTGAGTAAAGACTTAACAAACATTCAAATCACCTGTTCTTCTTTACATAAGATAACATTCTGTTTAATTCTTCCCCTTTATATTTTACTATCAGCTCAATCTTAAAGAGTACATTATAATACCCGACATTTCCGGTGCTTACTTCATCAAATTGATAAAATGGTCGTGAACCCGCATTATATATTTGCAGCATGTCTTTTTCGTCATCTATAATGAAAACCAAAACCTTCCTATCCTCGATATCATCAATGTTCAACTTTAACCTGAACGTGTCCTCGCACCCGTTTAAGTATCTGATGTTGATTTTTACAGGATTGGTTCCGCTTACATCAGGAAGCAGTGCTGTCTGTAAAAGAGAGTTGGTATCATCATAAAATTTATAAGTATATACTCCGCTTGTTTGAGTAAGCTCGAGATAGTAATCTCTAGGATCAAAGCCATTATTCAAACTATAAGCAATATCCTCCAAATAGACACTGCCCGCATTTACATGTAATTCCAAATCAGCAGATGATGGGTCTCTTATATCTTCAAAATCATATAATGTGCTTGACGAAGGTAAATCCCCTTGATTCTTAACAATTCTGTACATTACTTCATACTCACTTTCCAAGGGGTATACTTTATAATCTGCTGTTATGGCATCTGCTTCATTAAGCGCCTCAGCTTCCAAAAAAACAGGTCTTGACTTAATTTCTTCCATTACTGTCTGAGCCAACTCAGACGCTTTCAAAATCTGCTCGGAGTACGAATTGTTCCGTGTCGAAAGGATAATTGTACCTAAAAAAGGGCCGGTTACAATAGCCAATATGCCCATTGATACAATTACTTCAATCAGTGATATGCCCTTTTTATTGCCTGCGGTAAATTTCGATAGGTGTGTGAAAACACTCTTAGCTTTCATTTTCTCTCTCCCTATCACTAGAGGTGTCTATTTTTTATAAAAGTTTATTTTTTGCAAACTTTTTATAAAAAATTACTTATAATTAATTATAACATTACTTCCACTCTTTTTGATAGTGACCCTGGGCCTATTATCATCATCATTTAGAACATCAATAACAAGATTTCTATCGGTATTGTTTGTTACTGTAACAGTAACTCCGGAATTATCATTAGTTGATACCCTTTTGCTTGAATCAATAAGCAGCTTAATTTCTTCACCGGATGCTTTAAACTCTGCAAAGCTATTGTATGTTGCTTCAGGAAATACCTCGTGGTCGGTTTTGAATTTACAGTAATACTTTCCATCTTTAGCTTCAATATTAAGATCTACATTCTCATTATTTCTGCTATCACCGTAAACGATTGGCATCCTGCTCTCATATGCCGGTATACTTTCCCCCACAAAGGTTACTGTTGGAGGAGCCGCCTCAAATCCAAAGGGTAATACTCTCATTGTAAAATCATATTCAGTCAGCTGATTTTCAATATTTTGAACGTCATTTCCAGCATTTTTTTCAGCTTCTGACATACCATCCGTCTCCACGTAGCCCTCAAAGGGTTTGAAGATGTCATTTTTACCTGCAGGATTCAAAGGAGACCATTCCACGTCAAAGAATTTGCCCTGCTCCTTAGCTTTTTTATCGGCTATGCCTAAAAACTCAATTTCCATATTCACAGATAATTCCTCATCATTGCCACTATTAATCTGTACGTTTTTTATGGAAATGGTACTTTTAAAGTTTTCCATCTTATACAAAAAGTTCTTGAATTGTTTATTGGTACTTGTACCATTAATATTAATACCAAATGAAAATCCTTTTCCATCGGGTATATTCGTCTTGTTGCCAACAGACGTGTCAGCTTGTCCATACGCTATACCCAAAGAATTCAAAGCATTTAACAATTTCTTATCTGTTATTGTGACGTTAGGAACCGTGTTAATTGTCTGAGCACCAAAAGACTTATTATCATCTTCCAACACTTTGCCTGCTTCTGTTTTTTTATCGGATTGTGCATTTGTTTCAACCTTTGCAGCTGAACTTGTGGAAGCCCCGGAAGATGAACTTCCGCTAACTGCTTTTATGTCTGAAAAAGAAATATTGTTAATTCTAAACCCTGTCTCTTTGGAAAATTGCTTTAATAAAACCAATACATTTTCTTGTGTGATATCCGGTGGAAACATACTCCTTACAATTTTCAGCTTCTCGTTAAAGATCTTAAGCTCAGTATCAATCCCAGCAACCCTTAACGCCAGACCATCACTATCTTTATTGCTATCTTCAAAAATCTCAATATTCTTAGTGTAATTTTTAATAGTCTTGTGCTGCTTTACATAAAAAAAGTTGTAATAAATTACAGTCAACCCCAATAAGCCCAGCACTATAAAAACCCTTTTATCATTCAAAGAAATTTTCATAATTATCACTTCCCGGCTGTTAAAAATATTACTGCATCAAAACTGTAAAATTCGTTGCTTTCCTTTTGTCCTTCACTGTCGTATTTCTCTTTGATATCATCTTTTTCACTGTCTGCAGTATATTTGGTATTTAATGATCTAATTTTTATACTGTTGAAGTAATTATCTTTTGATATGTAATCAGAAAATGTGGCGATTTCCTCTTCACTACCAGCAATACCCCTGATCGAAATTTCTATCTGGTTATTGCCACCTTTATTGGCAACCATGCTCTGAATAAAAATTTTTTCAGGGAGATAGCTTTCCAGCTTTTCAATTATCTTTAACAAATCTATACCTGAATTTGATAGCCTATTAGCCTCGTTTTCCCTTTGTAAATACATATTTTCAAGTACTTCAAACTCTTTTTCTGTAGTTATATACTTGCTTATCTCTTTCGCATTTAACTCCAAGGAAGTCATCCTGCTCTTAAGGCCCTGTATCTTTAATACCGGCATTAGCACTATAACAACTATCGCAGCGGCAAAAAACAGACCAAAGAAACTATAAAAAACCATCATCTTATGTCTTTTTCTCCTGAGCATATAACTTTTAGGAACAAGGTTTATGTCTTTCAAATGATCCTCACACCCTCAGTTTCAGACTTTTGGTTAGGGCAACATCCTCTTCTTGTATTTTGAAACATTATCAAATCAAATTTTTTCGTTATCCTGAGTAGGAACTTATATTTTAGTCGTACCTTACTTATACTTTCTTCTGTAACTGCCTTCTATTTTTATCTCGTCACTTTTACCGGTTCTGACAGTTACACTTATTTTTATTATACTGCTGTCATAACCATCGGGCTTTGTTTCCAATACTGAAAAATCGGTTATAACAACGGCATCATTATCTAATAGATTTAACCCATTTCGTAAAATAAGCTTTCTATCTTCTTCAAACGTATAAACTATTTCATCACCGGGAAAATTAATAGAATCCTTTATTATTAATGCTTTCGCCGTAATATCATCCACTTTAGTATGTTCATTTTCATAAACTCTCAAGTCCTCAATTATTCGGTTTAAAACTTCCTTTGCTGCCTGTTGAGACGTCATTGTGTCATTTTCTACAAAATAATTCTTGTAGCCCATATAAAAAATACTTGTAATCGGAGTTAGTATAATACTGAGAATAACAAGAGATGCGATAACTTCAACTAGTGTCATGCCCTTTTTCCCAATTTTCCTCATATAGATACATCCCTGCACAAATTATTTTTGCATAAAATGCCTAACTTCTTACAAGACATCCTAATGCATTTACAAGCACTATAAAATCATCAAGAAACTCATTTGGGTTTCTTTTTCCTTTATAAATTGCATATTTCTGGGGGTCTAAATATTCTACAGGAATATTAAAATAGTTTTTGAAATAGACATCCATCCCCTTCAACTTGCTGCCCCCTCCACAAAGATAGATCTTCTCAAGTCTGTTTCCTGTACTCCTGCTGTTATAAAAGTCTATAAATCTGTTGATATCATTCATTATATTATTGACAGCAGGTTTGATTAGATTACTTATTTCAGCATCCTCACTGTCTGGATTTAAAACTTCATCATCACTTATGAGGTTTCCAACCATTATTTTTACTTCTTCTGCTTTAGCAAAATCTACATTTAACTGACTTGCAATCAGTTCATCAATGTCACTACTCCCATTTAGCAGAATCCTGCTGAATTTTAGTTTGCCTGACGAAAAAATATAAACACCTGTAGTTTTAGCTCCTAGATCTAAAACTGCAAACTCCTTAGGTAGTGCTTTTTCACTATTTTCATTTTCTACATAACTCTCACCAAAAAGTACTTTGCATATATTATTAGCCGGTATATCTATTGCCTCAACTTCCTTGTTAAGCTTTTTATTGATTTTCATATATTCCTCAACTTGATTGACCGGAACAGCTACAAGTAAAATCCTATTATAAATACCATCGGTGGCATCTATTTCCTCAAGAACTTTGAAGTCCAGTACATAATTGTCAAGTTCAACAGGAAAATACTGTTGAGCTTCAAATTCCAGTATTTTCCCTATTTCTTCATCTGTTGACTTAGGAAGCTGAATATCCCTGGTAATAATTCCAGTTCCCGTTATGCTAAGCACTATACGTTTGCCTTTTATCCTACCCTTTTTTAAAGAATCTTTAAGCAGAGCAACCAAACCATTCAGATTTATGATTTTCCCATCGTCCATAATTCCTGATGGTGTGTCTGCAATAAAATAATTATCTACAACTATTTTATCCTTCTCAATACCGCCAAGGACAATTTTAGTTTTCTTGTTTCCCACATCAATGGCAAGGTATTTCTTATTAAACATCAGCACTCACTCCAAATAGAAAGATAAAACATCAGAAATTCATTCATGTCTGGGACTACGTTTGACAAGCACAGCAGCCTTTGTTATAGCAGATATTACGTCTACTTCAAACTGCTGTTTCAAAGAATTAATTTTTGAGTACAGCTCACCCTTTTCGCTTACAATGTATCTTGTAGGTAGATCATTCAAAGCTATTGCAGCTATATCATAAATACACTTTTCACAACTGCATACATTGATATCATCTAAAACTTCCTTCATTAAAGAAAATACAATCTCTTCCATATAATTTTTTATTTGAGGCATAAATGCAATCCTCCCCGAGGGTTATTCTTTTTTTGCATAAACACATACACTTCCCGTTAATCTCTTAAAAATTATATCGTACAAATTCATAATTAAAATAATAAATATTTAAAAAATTAGTTAAATTTATTGAACATTATTATTAATATAGCAAAAAGTTGATGTACCACTTTAAAATATCCCATCCATAAAGATATGTAATGAGAGTCCCCATTACAATGAACGGACCAAAGGGTATGGTGCTTTTTCTGTCCTTAACCTTTACAATAACCAGAATAAGACTTATGACTCCAGCCAGAATAATAGATAACAGCAAAGCAACAAAGGTCATTTTCCACCCTAGAAAGATGCCTATAGGAGCAAATATCTTTATGTCCCCGCCACCCATTGCATCATCTGTTTTATAAATCAGCATTCCAATCAATCCAACAATCATCAGTGTAACCGAACCGACAAACATTCCAAGCAAAGGTTCCCACCATTGTCCTCCTCCCATAATCTTCATCGGAAAGAAGGCATTAAACACAACAATCATCACACCTGCAACAAGTCCTGTTACTACCAACTCATCAGGTATTATCCTGTGATCTATATCAATAAAAAAGACTGCTATGAGAATTGACATAATGAAAGCTGAAGCCAGTAAATCCAATGAAAATCCATATTTATTATAAAGTAGCATAAAGGTTAGTCCCGTTAGTGCCTCAACCACTGCATATCTTGGTGATATTTTACTCCTGCAATGCCTGCACTTGCCTCTAAGAAATAACCAACTGAAAAGAGGAATTAGATCAACGGCCTTAAGTCTCTTGCCACAACTGCCGCAATGCGAAGGAGGAAAGGCTATAGATTCTGCCTTCGGTATCCGGTAGATGCAAACATTTAAAAAGGAACCTATAACTGCTCCGACAACTGCCACATAAATAAGTAAAATAATATCCATTTATTTTTCCTCTTCTGTATATAGATTTTATTATATAAATCGTGAAAATGATTTTACAAGGACAAATTGGATTTTCACGATAATAAATCAAGGAAATTGAAGTGCGATGCAAAATGTTTATCGCGTTCAATATATACTATATTATATAAGAAAAAAACCTCTATGTAAAAAGGTTTATTATCATTCCCAAGAAAGTTCGCTAGGCAACCCTATGGTTCCCTTCGACGGATGCACTCAAATAAACAAGTTACAAGACTGAGTGGCGTCAGCCTTGTAACTTTTGTTCGAAACATTATTCCAGTTACCAAAAATTTAATCTATTTCCGGCTTTACTTCAGAAATAGAGAACATAATAACCCTACCAACCAATAATAGGTATTAATTAATTAATTATGGTATTGGTATCCATTTTTCATCAGGTGCAGAAGTTGCACATCTAACTCTTCCAGTTTCTATATTTACAAAAAACCCGTATTCGTCACCTTGCTCTGGAGTGCTAGGTATCTCTATTTCAGCTTTAATTTTGTCATATATATCGGCACCGTCCATTGAGGCAGATAATACAAATTTATTGCCTGCAATACCTCTTAAAATTGCAGCCTCAATTTCTTTAGCATTGGAATTGTCGGCATTAACCTTAGCATCCTCTAAGTAACCAATAACGGAAGGAACTGCAACCGCAGCCAAGATACCTAAAATTGCAACTACAACGATTAATTCTACGAGAGAGAAACCTTTTTTGTTATTTCTTTTCTTGTTCATTCCTTTGAACATAATAAATACCTCCTTAGTTTTTGATTACGTTACATTTTGATACATTGAGAAGATCGGGAGTATCATTGCAATTACTATTCCGCCTATAACTATAGCCATTGCCACAATCATAAGCGGTTCTAACATTGCAAGTAATTTTCCAATGGATGCATCTAACTCATCATCATAGAAATCCGCCACCTTTTCTACAATTGAGTCAAGTGATCCGGCCTCTTCTCCAATACTGATCATATGTGTTACCATCACAGGAAATATACCAACTGCCTCCAAAGGTTCAGCTAATCCGGAACCTCTTTTGATGTCTTCTTTAACTTTTAACATCCCTCTGCTAACCACTTCGTTATCAAGTAAGTTTCCTACCACCTCCAGTGCCTGAATAAGCGGAACACCAGTCTTTAACATTAAACTCAATGATCTGCTGAAGCGGGATGCAATTATTTTGCTCATATTTTTTCCTATAATCGGAAGTCCCAAAAGTACCTTTCCATAAATATACTTTCCCTTATCGGTTTTAACAAACCTCTTATAAGAAATAACAGTGCTCGGAATAACAATAGCTGCACCTAGTAGAAACCAAACATTTTTAAATAAACTGCTTATGCCTATAAGTATTTTTGTTGGCAATGGAAGTTGACTTCCCATATTTTTAAACATACCTATAAAGTTAGGTACAACAAAAATCATCATAAATATAACTGCAACAATAGCTATAATACTGATAACTTTAGGATATACCATGGAAGTCTTTACCTTCTGCCTGATTTTATTGTCTTTCTCGAGGTAAATCGCCAATCTGTCGAGCACAATGTCAAGATTACCGCTGATTTCCCCAATTTCTATCATACTTATAACAATTGTCGGGAACTCATTTCTGTGTACTTTCATCGCCTCAGAAAGCGACATTCCCTTCTGTACATTTTCAAAAACCTTACTGATTATGTTGGCCAGTTTGCGGTTTTCCGTCTGTCTCCTTAGCAGATCAAGCGAGCCGATCACCGTCACTCCGGCATCTATCATAGTATAAAACTGCTTGCAAAAAATTGACAACTCTTTGAGAGGTACTTTCTTTTCTGCACCCATTTTTATATCTTTGTCCATCAGATTCAATTCACTTATTTCAAGGGGATACAGACCTCTGTTTTTAAGAAGGGATACAACCATTTTTTTGTCAGTTGCATCGATTTTTCCTACAGAAGTATTTCCAGTTGCCGTTTTTGCTTTGTAATTATAAGTAGCCACATTGTCCTCCTCCTAAAACTCCAGTTTTAGGCTCAATTGTGCTAAGGTAACACTTTTTTATCACCAGCTATATTGAACGCGATAAAAACTTCACATCGCACTTCAATTTACAAGTAAAAAAACATAAATTAAAAAAACAAGAACTACTATAGGATTAAATACTTTAGAATACATAATTCACCGATTTGCGTATACGAATAAAAATTGAACAGAAAAATGAAATCTTGTTTAACATACAACTAAATTATATCATAAATTCATCAAATTTACAATACTTATTTAAAAGCTTAAACTCCCATACACCGTATAATGTTTTCCTGTGATGAAGCATAAGCCATTACATCTTCCTGGCTAATAATCCCTTTCTTGTACAAATTAGCCAAACAACTATCCATTGTTTGCATTCCAAACTTTGCTCCGGTCTGGATCAAAGAGTCAAGTTGGTGAGTTTTTCCTTCTCTGATTAGATTCTTAATTGCCGGAGTTGCTACCATAATCTCGATTATTGCAGCCCTTCCTGCTTTATCAATTCTCGGCAGGAGTTGCTGAGATATTACGCCCTGAAGAATAACCGACAACTGAATTCTTATTTGCTGCTGCTGATGAGGTGTAAATACATCTATGATTCTGTCTATTGTACTTGCTGCTCCGGTTGTATGTAGTGTCGACAGAACAAGGTGCCCTGTCTCTGCAGCTGTTATTGCTATTGAAATTGTATCTATATCCCGCATCTCTCCAACCAATATTACATCAGGATCTTCCCTTAATGCAGCTTTTAGAGCTGCAGCATAGGATACGGAATCGTTACCTATCTCTCTTTGATTTACAATGGATTTCTTGTGCCTGTGAAGATACTCAATAGGATCTTCAAGCGTAAGTATGTGGCAATCTCTTTCTTCATTTATCTGGTTTATAATAGAAGCTAGTGTTGTGGACTTTCCACTTCCTGTAGGTCCTGTTACAAGAATTAATCCTTTGGTTTTCCTGGCAAGCTCAGTAACAACATTGGGAAGTCCAAGTTCTGCAATGGTCTTGACCGATGAATTTACGAGCCTCACAGCAGCCCCATATGAACCTCTTTGTCTGAAAGCATTAATTCGGAACCGTCCTATACCATCTAACGAAAAAGACAAGTCAACCTGTCCTTTCTTAACAAGTTCATCCATCTGTTTTTCAGTGAGTATCTGCTTTACAAATTCTTCAGCTTCCCTTGCATCAACTGCTTTATCCTGCATTCTTACCAATCTTCCGTTTTTTCTTATGGTGGGCGGTACTCCTACTGTAATGTGTAAGTCTGATCCACCCTGTTCAACCGTTGTTTTGAAAAGCTCTGCAAGATTCATGCTATAATCCTCCTATAACGAGTAAATCCTTTAATTTTCCTTAATCGTTTGTAAACGTAATTTTAAGCATTTCAGCAATAGTAGTTTTACCTTCTAGAACCAAAAGCTTAGCATTATCCTTTAACGATCTCATACCGTTATTTATAGATAAATCTCTCAATTCTTCCTCAGTACAACCTATATTTATAAGTTCCTTGTGTTTTGCTGTAAGAACCATAATTTCATAAATACCTATTCTTCCTTTATATCCTGTACCGTTGCATACAGCACAACCTTTACCGGAGTATACCTGGACAGGAATATCCAGTTCTAATGCAACAAGATCTTCCTCTGTAGCAACATGTTCCTGCCTGCAATTGTAACAGATTTTTCTGACAAGCCTTTGTGCAATTACACCGACAAGAGAAGACGCAACCAAGAAAGGCTCTATACCCATGTCCATTAACCTTATAACTGAGCCTGAAGAGTCATTGGTATGAAGAGTACTGAGGACGAGGTGACCTGTAATAGCAGCTCTGACGGCTATTTCAGCTGTTTCGCTGTCCCTTATCTCACCAAGCATTATTACATTAGGATCCTGTCTCAATATGGATCTTAGTCCTGATGCAAAAGTCAACCCCGTCTTCTGGTTAACCTGCACATGGTTTACACCATCAATCAGACACTCAACAGGGTCTTCAATTGTTATAATATTTATATTTGGTTTGTTTATTTCATTTAGTGCAGTATACAAAGTAGTCGACTTTCCGCTTCCTGTAGGTCCAGTTACAAGTACAATCCCATGCGGATTTTTGAGCATATTTTCAAATTTTCTTTTATCTTCCTCGGTAAAACCAAGTTGATTCTTAGAAACAACAAACGCTTTTTTGTCAGCAATTCTTATAACAATTTTTTCACCAAACACAGTAGGCAAAATAGATACTCTAAGATCGAACTCCTTCTCATCAACCTTAGCAGTAAACCTTCCATCCTGTGGAGCTCTTCTCTCTGTGATGTTCATGCCGGAAATTATTTTGATACGTGTTGCAAGAGCATTCATTATTCCTATTTCCGTCCTCATTGCTTCGTACATTTCTCCGTCTGTACGGAACCGTATTTTGACAAATTGTGCAAATGGTTCTATATGTATATCACTAGCCCTGCTTCTTACTGCCTGTTCAATTATAGAATTAACCAGCTTAACAGCAGGAGCATTATTAACATCATCATTAAACTGACCTTCAGTGCTATCATTTATTTTTAATGACGATTCATTTTCCTTTTTAAACTCTTCCACCGCTCTTAATGCATGCTGCTTACCATAATATTTTCCAATCGCACTGATTATTTCGGCTGAAGATGCAATAACAGGCTGGACTTCCATCGCTGAATATATTGTCACATCATCAATTGCAAAAACATTTAAAGGATCACTCATCGCCACTGTAAGCATTCCGTTTTGCTGAGAGATGGGAATAAGCTCATACCTTCTTGCAAGACCTTCCGGAATCAATAAACATGCAGCAGGGTTAATGGTATATTTTTCAAGATCAACATGAGGAATACCCAACTGAAACTCAAGAACTTCAATAATATTTTCCTGAGTAACAGCCCCTTCTGAGATAAGAACTTCACCTAATTTTTTACCTGTAGTCTTCTGAACCTTAAGTGCATTTTCTAATTGCTCTGCAGTAATAAGACCAACTTCAAGCAAAAGGTCCCCCAGTCTTTTTCTTATCTGCTTTTTCATAGTATCCACCTTTTAGGTACAGCAAAAAATTAAGTTTATACTCTGAATAACGAAAAATCCTGATTGCAGCTTCCGCTTTTGATATGTCATGTTCATTATCCATATTAATATATCGGAGCCAATCCGTATTTACTTAATACTACATTTTTTGTTTATATACATTGCTAACTTTTTATGATCTTAACGAAGGATTTGTAGATATCTTTTAAGTTCTCTTCAGAAAATTTAACTCCGGTCCAGATTTCATACGCATTTATTCCTTGATAAAAAAGCATTCCCAATCCACCAATTGGTTTACACCCTCTGCTTTCTGCATCTGCAAGGAATTTTGTTTTTGACGGGTTATAAACAACATCATATACTATCTGACCACTCCTGAAGTAATCGGCATTCTCAACCGGTGACTTATCAATATCCGGACTCATTCCAACCGATGTAGTATTTATTATTACATCACTTTCTTCAAATGCCATTTTCAACGTTTTATCTTCAAAGTTGTATACCTGAACAATTTCAGTAATATTCTCATTAACCACCTCAGCAAGCTCAACAGACTTTTGAGTTGTTCGGTTTACAATGCTGATTTTCTCAGCTCCGTCCATAGCAATCTTCACAGCTATTGGCCTTGCCACTCCACCTGCTCCTATCATAACTACCTTTTTACCTTTAAACCCCATCCCTGCTGCCTCTTTAAATGCCCTCAGGAAACCTTCCCCATCTGTATTATAACCATAGAGTCTTCCTTCGATTTTCTTAACCGTATTCACCGCTCCCATAAGAATAGCCTCTTTTGTATTGTCGTCAATAAACTTCATAACCTCCCTCTTATACGGTATGGTTACATTAAACCCGACAAAATCAATAGCCTTAAGGGCTTTTACAACAACTTCAAGATTTTCTTTCCCAACTTTTAAAGGTACATAAATAAAGTCTAACCCCTTTAGCATACTTAACGAATTATGAAGCTGCGGTGAAATAGAATGTTCAACAGGATTTCCGATTAAACCCAGAAGCCTTGTCTTACCTGTAACACTGAAATCAATATCCATAATACCTCCATCTATTTTTTTGATTTTAATAGGGACTTTTCATGCCTCGTAAGTACATACTTCTCTGCGATTCTCTTGGCTCTGACGAAAATCACTTCCCTTTTGTCTATTGGTTTTACAAGAACTGTAAACATACTAACTCTGTTTCCACCAAATATATCGGTAAAAATCTGATCACCTATAACAGCAGTTTCTTCAGGTTTTATATCCATAAGCCTTGCTGCTCTCATAAAAGCCTTGCTGCTTGGCTTTGAAGCTCTGTGAATTGCATCCACCTTGAGTTTTTCATTAAATTTAATTACTCTTTTTTCTGAGGCATTAGAAACTATGCACACTTTCAAACCGGCTTTTTTTACTCTTTCAATCCATCCTACCGCATTCTGGTCAGCCTCAGCTACGTGCTCCGGTACAAGCGTATTATCGATATCAAGTATAAGTCCTTTAATATTATTTTTAATAAGCTCATTAAGTTCAATATCCTGAACTTTATCTACTTTAAGCCTTGGATAAAATTTTTCTATCATCTTTTCCTCCTAAACTTTTATTAAGGTGTTTCAAAAAAAATTTCATTAGTCAAAATTTATAGTTACAGCCCAATAAGATATAACGTATCCAACATCATAATAAATATTATTATTCCTGTAAAAATATCCTCTTCAATACATTATATAATAGCAAAGAATGTAACAGTATAGCAATAAAAATAAAATATATATAATAATGACTAATATTTTGGTGGGTGTATTTAACTTCGTGCACCATATTTTTCATTTACCTTTTGTAATATCTTTAATAATAATTTATAATATAACTATAGATAACGAACATTAAAGTTAAATTTATATATCCTTAAAAAAATAAAAATTTGGAGCAATTACTTAGAATATGAAAAACAAGTTGAATATTAACAAGACAATCTTATCGATAATTGTTCTTAATATGATACATATTATCATACTTGTTGGCGTACTGGCATACAGTGCAGTTTCAAACAAGCTTAATATTATTAACTCCGGTTTTAATGTCATCTACCTGTTCTTTTTCATGATATTTGTTACTCTGTTTATAAATAGCTTTATTACCATCAGAAACGCCATAGCATTATCTATTTCAGATTCACAATATGAAGTACTTAAAAACACGCTGAACCAAGTGGAAAATTTAAACAAAACCCTCAGAGCACAAAGGCACGATTTTATGAACCATCTGCAGGTTGTATATAGTCTCATGGAAATGCACGAATATAATGAAGCAGCAGACTATATAGAACAGGTTTATAACGATATTCAAAAAGTCAACAAAGTTTTAAAAACAACAAATGCTGCAATTAATGCTCTACTTCAGGCAAAGATACTGGATTGCGAAAAAAGAAACATTAAAGTAGAATTAAAGGTTACTTCGCGTTTGGAAGCCTTTCTTGTACCCTCTTGGGAGATGTGCCGTATACTTGGAAATATTGTTGACAACTCAATCTATGCCCTGGAGGAACTTAATGACAACAGATTATTGGAAATCAGCATTTTTGAAGACTTAAAAACTTTTGGCTTTTCTATTAGAAACAACGGGCCATCTATACCACAAAACGCCTTACCTAAAATATTTGAAGCCGGTTTTACTACAAAGGGCTCTAAAGGTGAAGGAATGGGACTTTTTACTACAAAAAACATAGTTAAAAGGTATAACGGACTTATCACTGTAAGCAGCAATGACTACACAACCTTTGACATTAAATTTCCAAAAGAAAATGCTAATTGATTTTAATTCATTAAAAGTGACAATTCAGACCTTAAGGTGTATAATACAGAAAACTCATGTTTTATTTTTCTTTTCACATATATATAATTAACCTATAGATAAAAACATTAATTTTCATAGTCAATCCAAAAGGAGGTGTTATCATGGACTTAATAGGACTTTTTACCAGTTTTGATTTTTATGCAGCTATCTTCTTTCTACTTGGCTTTATTCTTGTGATAGTTGAAATGTTTCATCCGGGTTTTGGAGCCCCAGGTATAACAGGTACTATACTGCTTGTACTTGGAATAATATCGGTAGCAAGAAATCCATATGATGTATTTATTCTGATAATTTTAATTCTGGCTGTTTTAGGTATTGCCCTTACCTTTGTGCTTCACTCCGCCACCAAAGGTAAACTATCCAAAACTCTGGTATTGACCGATTCTTTAAATAAGGAACAGGGCTTTGAAGGAACCGAAGACTTAAACTTCTTCCTCGGCAAAGAAGGAAAGGCAGTAACAATTTTACGCCCAGCAGGAACAGCAGATTTTGATGGTGTAAAACTTGACGTTGTTTCAGAATCGGAGTATATTCAAAAGGACACAAAAATTAAGGTCATAAAAGTAGAAGGAAGACGTATTGTAGTAAAAGAAATCAAGTAAAATGTAATAATTAATTCAGTCCTTTAATCAAGCAGTTAAAATTATTTTGAAAGGGGTATTTTTATGCCAGCAAATCCATTATTAATTCTTGTAGCTATAGGTGCAATAATTGTATTTATCTCATTCTTTTTCTCATTTATTCCTGTAGGATTGTGGATATCGGCATTTGCAGCCAATGTACACGTAGGTATTTTCACCCTTGTGGGTATGAGATTAAGAAGGGTTGTTCCATCAAGAATCGTAAACCCATTGATCAAAGCAACAAAAGCAGGTCTTACCGTATCAATAAACAAACTGGAAGCTCACTACCTTGCAGGCGGTAACGTGGATAGAGTTGTAAATGCACTTATTGCCGCACAGAGAGCAAATATACCATTGGAATTTGAAAGAGCTGCTGCAATAGACTTGGCAGGAAGAGATGTTTTGGAAGCAGTTCAGATGAGTGTTAATCCAAAGGTAATTGAAACACCTATTATAGCTGCAATAGCTAAAGACGGTATTGAACTCAGGGCAAAAGCCAGAGTAACAGTAAGGGCAAACATAGACCGATTGGTCGGTGGTGCCGGTGAACAAACCATTATTGCCCGTGTCGGTGAAGGTGTTGTTACAACCGTTGGTTCAGCAGACAATCACAAAAGTGTTCTGGAGAATCCTGATGCAATATCAAAAACAGTACTGAGCAAGGGTCTTGATGCCGGTACTGCTTTCGAAATCCTTTCAATCGATATTGCCGACATAGATGTTGGAAGAAATATAGGTGCACAACTCCAGACAGACCAAGCTGAAGCTGACAAGAGAATAGCACAGGCAAAAGCAGAAGAAAGAAGAGCTATGGCCGTTGCAAAAGAACAGGAAATGAAAGCTATGGTTCAGGAAATGAGAGCAAAGGTTGTTGAGGCTGAATCAGAAGTACCAAAAGCAATGGCTTCTGCACTTCGTGAAGGCAAACTTGGTGTCATGGACTATTACAACATGCAGAATGTAATTGCAGACACACAAATGAGAGATTCCATATCGAAGGCAGGCAAAGGTGATGGTTCTTCAATAGAAAAGAAACCTTAAGGAGCTGTAGATTATGAGTGATTATAGATATAATCCAAATAGCAACAATTACCCTAAAACTTCAAACAGATCCCCAGCTTATTCAAATAGATCTATTCAAGGCAGACCTGTTCAAAACAGGTCTACCTCATCAACTTCGACAAATAGACAGCTTCAGAATAAGGCTGATCCAAGGCTTGGTCAGCAAAACACCAGTAGGTATCAGGAAGGGGCTGATGGTCACGAGGTTCTTCCCTCTTACAAAGGATTTTTGTCAACTGAAGGCTCTAACGGTTCAGAAGGTGCTCATAGTTCGGAAGGCACTCAGAGTTCAGAAGGCTCTAGAAGTTCCCAAGGTCTTCAAGACAGATCTGTACCAAAAAAACAAAAGCAAAACACAAGCAATCAAACACTACCAACTCCTCCACCCCAAACTAGCTTACTTGACTTCTCGGATTTGGACAGCGAAGATATTCTGAGAGGCTTGGTATTTTCGGAAATCCTAGGTAGACCAAAAGCACTCAGAAGGGGTCGGTGGTAAGTTTGAATCTCAGAGTTTTAATTGCTGATGATGACGCTGGAATGAGGCTTGTCCTAAAAAAAGCATTATCAAAAGTTGGAGGTTTTGAGCTTATAGGTGAAGCAGAAGACGGAAATGCCGCCTTCTGCTTTTCTGAATCATTAAAACCAGATGTGATTTTTATGGATGTTGAAATGCCTTTTTTAACCGGTATTGAGTGTGCAAAAAGGATTATGGACATCAATCCCAAAACAATTATAGTATTTGCAACTGCACATGATGAGTACATGTCCGACGCCTTTGAATTGTACGCCTTTGATTATCTGGTCAAGCCTTTTAAGCTTGAAAGAGTTAACCAAACCCTTGAAAGAATAAAAAGTCTATCTTCAAAGCTCAACAAACAACCTGTAAAACAAATAGGAACACTTAATAAAGCTCTAGAAAAACTTGTCATCAAAAATAAAGATGGTATAAGTTTTATAAATATGGACGAAATCATACTTGTCCAACGTGAGGATCGCAGCACTGCAATATACACAACCAACGAAAAGTATATAACCTCCGATGGCTTAACCGAGATTGAAGAACGTCTTGACAGAACGACTTTCTTTAGAAGTCATAAGTCGTATATCATAAATCTGCTTATGATCCATAAAATTTTCCCTTACGGTCGTTGGACCTATATTGTTAAGTTAAAAAATACTGATAAAGATGCTCTGCTAACCCATGAACGTTATGAAGAACTTCAGAAAATGTTTGAAAGGTAAAGAATATAATCAACCAGAGTTTGAAAGGCACAAAAACCGAACCGTTTTTACCGTGCCTTTTTTTATTGTTTAATTTTATCTGTATAGTATTTCCACACCTTCATTTATTAACTCAGTAACTGGTTACTCCGATATTATAATATATACAGATCACGAAAATGATTATATATTGGAAAATTTGATTTTCGTGATATTGTCTTAAGGAAATTGAAGCACGATGTAAAATCTTTATCGCGTTCAATATAGATTAAGTTTTTCTTAAATTTTGTCGTTTTTATTCGAATTCCAATGTAGGTATGTTAAAATATTGTTATACAAAATTTTTAGAAACCAATAAAATAAGGTGATTCCAAAAAATAACCAGTCAATTGCCATTTCAAAAAATTTGATTTGATGGGCTTGTTGACCTTAATGTTGTATAGGTTATTTTTTGAAATAGCCTAAATACAATTATTAGATTAATTTAGGGTACAAGAGGAGAGTAACATGAAATCAAAAAATGTATTTAGAAGGAATTTACTTATATGGTTATGTGTTTTTGTTATTATAACAATTTCGGTACTTGTTCTTGGCAAATTAGGCATATTGGGCGAAGACGAAACAGTAGCAATAAGTACATATGCAAGTCAGCCCACAATTGATCCCATTGATATCACTGAGAGAAATTCTCATTACATACCTGAACCTTCCATAGTTCCAACACCCGGTGAGATTGACTATGACTCCATTCCCGGACTTACAAATGAAAAAGTATATTCCAAACAATTGGTCGAAAAAGGGAGTAAAAATATATTATTTGTAGGCTCTGACAAACTTACCGGACTTTATGACACCATTGGTATTTTAAGCATTGATAAAAAAAGTGAAAAATTAAAACTGGTTATGATCCCAAGGGATCTTCACATCGATTACAATGAAAAAGTAAGACACTACCTTGAACTCCACGGTAAAGCAAACAACCCAGGCTTTTACAAGATAAATTGTGCACACAATATTGGTCCCTACTTGAAACACGAAGGGAAATTCGCACCTTATTCAATGAATTTCCTCTCCGATGTTATAAAAGAGAAATTTGGTATAGAAGTAGATGATTACGTAAAAATAAATCCGGAAGGCTTTGTTCAACTGGTTGATCTGTTCGGAGGCGTTGATTTGGAAGTACCTTATGATATGAACTACGATGACCCCTTTCAGGACCTTTCGATCCATATATCAAAAGGAATGCAGCAATTAAACGGAAGAGAGGCAGAAGGTTTCGTCCGATTCAGACAGGGCTATAACTCTAAAAACGAGCCCTTCCAAATCGGCGATATTGAACGGAAAAACAATCAGATAAAGTTCATTAAAGCTTTTATTAAACAGCATGGAACAATATCAAATATTGATAAACTTCCAGGACTTATAGATACACTTAGCAAGAATCTTAAACACAGTATAGGAGTAGGAGATTTATTAACATCTTATCTCGGTTATGCAAAAGACACTATATCAAAGAAATATGAAATTGAAAGTATTACTTTAAATGGAAAGTCAAAAATGATGAAGGGATCATATTTTATATTTATTGAATAAAAAAACTAAGCTTGCCTGAGCTAAACCTCAAGTGAGCTTTTTTGTTGGAAATTGAAGCACAATATAAAATCTTTATCGCGTTCAATATAATTCTGTCATCGCTTAATGCAATAATTGGATTAATAAAAATAGCCTTTTTGTGCAAATTATAAATATCATAGAAATAACGAAAAAAACAACTTCCTGTTCCCCATTGTAAGATGCTATTAAATCATTTTTTTCGTTATTCAAAGTAAGAGCTTTTTTTTTGATGAATTTAAATTACTTTATGTTTTTTATAAGGAGGTTTTTTATGTACTCTCACTTGCATAAGTATAAATTTGAATCTAAAACTTTCAAGGGACACAAACATAAAATAACCGGTATTTCAGATAACATGATAGGAATAGAAGTATTTCATATTCATACTTTCTTTGGTGTCTCGTCCTACAATGGGCACTCACACTACTATACAGGATATACAGGCTTGCCGATAAAAACAGATAATGGGCACATCCACAAAATCGAAGGCAATCTTGATTCGAATTTTATGCATGGTCATATATTTAAAAGTTATACAGATGAAGAAGTGGAGTATATTTCCACCAAAAAACTATCTAGTGCACAAGTTTAGCATTGCCTTGGAAAGAAGTTTTTTGAAATTGTAAAAATTATATCTTGCATTTTAGCAAGAAACACATTATTATATAATAGATAATGCATTAAAGCTTTTTGACTTAGAACCATTGTGTTTATAAGTGTCGATAAGTGTTTCTTACTTGAAGAACTGGGGCGTTTCAGAGCTTTTTTGATACGCTCTTTTATTATATCTAGTGCATTTTACATAATTCATTTCTAGAAATGAATTATGTAAAATGCACATCCTATGTTTTCTGCTGATTAATAAAATTCTAAAATTTTATTAATCAGCACTAGGAATTCTGAAAATATAACTTCAGCTATTCCCTAACTACTTAAAAACACACCGAAAAAGTTTGTTAAAAAGCAAACTTTTTGAGAAGAAAAGTATATATGAGATTTATATTAATTAATATTGAAAGGGGATTTCTAAATGTCCAACTTGGATTTACAAACACATTCTCTTACAGAAGTATTTGGTTCAAGAGTTTTTAATGATGCAACAATGAGGGAACGTCTTCCAAAACCAACTTACAAAGCTTTAAAGAAAACAATAAATGAGGGTACACCGCTTCTTCCACAAATTGCAGAAGTTGTTGCAAATGCTATGAAAGATTGGGCTATAGAAAAGGGAGCAACTCATTACACTCACTGGTTCCAACCAATGACAGGTATCACTGCAGAAAAACACGACTCCTTTATATCACCAACAGATGACGGAAAAGTTATAATGGAGTTTTCAGGTAAAGAGTTGATAAAGGGCGAACCTGATGCTTCTTCCTTCCCATCAGGAGGACTTAGAGCTACCTTTGAAGCAAGGGGTTATACCGCCTGGGACTGCACATCTCCTGCATTTATTAAAGACAACACCTTATACATTCCAACCGCTTTCTGCTCTTACACAGGTGAAGTATTAGACAAAAAAACACCTCTTTTAAGATCAATGGAAGTAATATCAAAACAAGCACTTCGTATTCTAAGAGTATTTGGAAACACTACGACTACCAGAGTAATAACGACAGTTGGACCTGAACAGGAATATTTCCTTGTGGACAAAGAACTTTTTGATCAACGCAAAGACCTTATTTATTCAGGAAGAACTCTATTCGGTGCAAAACCACCAAAAGGTCAGGAAATGGAAGACCACTATTATGGTGCTCTTAAAGAAAGAATTTCAGCTTTCATGAAGGAATTGGATCAGGAACTTTGGAAATTAGGAGTATCTGCCAAAACAAAACACAATGAGGTTGCTCCTGCACAGCATGAATTAGCACCAATATTCGGAACAACTAATGTTGCAACCGACCATAATCACATAATTATGGATACATTAAAAAAAGTAGCATTAAGGCATGGTCTTGTATGTCTGCTACATGAAAAGCCTTTTGCAGGAGTTAATGGTTCAGGAAAGCATAATAACTGGTCAATGAGTACAAACGATGGCCAAAACCTTCTTGACCCAGGAAATACACCTCATGAAAATGCACAATTCCTTGTATTCCTTTGTGCAGTGGTAAAGGCTGTAGACGAATATCCGGAAATGCTTAGGGCTTCTGCTGCAAACGCTGGCAATGACCACCGTCTTGGGGCAAATGAAGCACCACCCGCCATTATTTCAATTTTCCTCGGTGACCAGCTTACAGATATCCTTGAGCAAATAGAAAACGGTGGCGCAAAATCCTTCATACAAGGTGGAGAACTAAAAATAGGAGTTAACACTCTTCCTACCCTACCTAAAGATGCCACTGATAGAAACAGAACTTCACCTTTTGCTTTTACAGGAAATAAATTCGAGTTCAGAATGGTTCCATCTTCTGGCTCAATATCAGGTGCGAATTTTGTACTTAATACAATAATCGCCGAGGTTCTAAGTGAAATTGCAGACCGTCTTGAAAAAGCTGAAGATTTTAATACCGAAGTACAATTGTTGCTGAAAGAATTAGTTTCAAAACATAAGAAAGTAATATTCAACGGAAATAATTATTGCGAAGACTGGGTACAAGAAGCTGAAAAAAGAGGTCTTCCAAACATAAAGTCGACAGTTGAAGCAACAAAAGCCCTTACCTTAGAAAAGAATGTTAAGGTCTTTGAAAAACATGGCGTATTAACTAAAACCGAACTTCACTCCAGATATGAAATAAATTTGGAAGCATATATAAAGACAATAAACATAGAAGCACTCACAATGCTGGATATGGCAAAACGCCAAATCTTACCTGCTGTTATTAGCTTTACAGGAAATATTGCAAGTGTAATCAATTCTATCCAAGCAACTGGTTTGAAGGTAGATATTAGTGCCCAATCAGAACTTCTTGAAGAAGTTTCTTCGCTATTAGCACAAATCAAGAAGAATATCGCTTCACTTGAAAAAGCTGTATCAGATGCTGCCGAATTTAAAGGTGACACCTACGATCATGCTGTTATGTACAGGGATATTGTATTTATGAAGATGAATGATTTGAGGTCTGTAGCAGATAAGCTTGAAACTATTGTTGATGAAAAAATATGGCCATTTCCGACTTATGGCAAATTACTATTCAGCATATAAATTGAAATCTCTATATACTAAAAGGGTTGCAACCATATGGATGCAACCCTTTCTATATGTGTAACTAAAACTCCATTCCAAACTCTAATGCTTTTATTTCTTCAGGTATCATATAGTGTTTCTTGGCTGGAAGAGTCTTTTTCAGTGCTTGAGCAAACGTGTCCTTAGATATAATATTTGTTGCTGCAATCAACTTACCTAACAAAATAATAGTTGCAAAAGTACCATTACCCATATCAAGTGCGGTCTTTGTAGCCGGCACTCGGTGAACAGTAACATCCTTCCTTCCAGGAATCTTTTCTACTAAGGAACTGTCTGTAATAATAACTCCTCCACTGCTTACCATACTTTCAAATTTCTCAAGGGAAGGACCATTCATAACAATGAGTGATGTGGCAGTATTTATAATGGGTGAACCCACCGTTTCTTCCGATATAATTACACTACAGTTTGCAGTACCGCCTCTCATTTCAGGTCCATAAGAAGGAAGCCATGATACATTTCTGTTTTCAAGCATACCTGCATAAGCAAGAATTCTCCCTGCCGAAAGTATACCCTGGCCACCAAACCCTGCTATTATAACGTCTTGATGCTTCATATCAAATTACACCTCCAAGTCCTTGCCTTTAAAATTACCTAATGGATAATGAGAAACCATCTTATCCTTTATCCATCCTAAAGCATCTACCGGATTCATTCCCCAGTTTGTTGGACAGGAGGACAGTATTTCAACTATTCCAAATCCAAGGTCTGCCATCTGTATTTGAAATGCTTTTTTGATAGCTTTTTTGGCATTCACTATATTTTTTACATCATGCATTGATACTCTTTCGACAAACACTGCACCTTCCAAGGTAGACAAAAGCTCACATACCTTTATCGGAAATCCGTGAAGCTCAGGCTTTCTTCCGAAGGGTGATGTTGTGGTCACCTGTCCTAAAAGTGTTGTGGGAGCCATCTGCCCTGAGGTCATACCATAAATTGCATTATTTACAAATATCGTAGTTATTCTTTCTCCTCTGGTTGCAGCATGTACTATTTCCGCTGTACCAATAGCAGCTAAATCTCCATCACCTTGATAAGTAAAAACAACGTTGTCCGGATTTGCTCTCTTAATACCTGTTCCAACAGCTGGAGCCCTTCCATGCGCTGCTTGTACCATATCACAATTGAAATACTCATAATTGTTATAGGTGCATCCAACAGGAGAAACTCCTACAGTCTTACCCTCTATATTCAATTCATCCAACACTTCTGCTATAAGCCTGTGGACAATACCATGAGTACATCCCGGGCAATAATGCATTGATTTATCAATCAAAGCATGTGGTCTCTTAAAAACAGTAGCCATTTTTCTTCCCCTTCTTACTTATTTAATATTTGCTTTATCTGATCTAAGATTTCCTGCTGAGTAGGAATCATTCCACCCATTCTACCATAGAAATAAACCGGTCTTTTGCCATTGACTGCAAGCCTCACATCTTCAACCATCTGGCCTGCATTAAGCTCTACAGATAGAAATGCCTTGGGCACTTCTGCATATTTCTCAAATTCCTTTACAGGAAATGGCCAAAGAGAAATAGGCCTGATCAATCCTACATTTATACCTTCCTTCTTTGCCATTTTTATAACATTATTAACTATTCTCGCAGTAGTACCAAAAGCAGTGACAATAATATCTGCATTTCCACAGTTATAACTCTCAACCCTGACTTCATTTTCTTCAATAAGCTTATATTTTGCTTGAAGCTTTTTGTTATGTTCTTCCAACACTTCAGGCTGAATATATATAGACTGAATGGTATTGTGTTCCCTTTTGAGGCCTGTTCCGGTTGTTGCCCAAGGCTTATCAACTCCAGCAATATTTTCCTTGTCTTTAAACTCAACAGCCTCCATCATCTGTCCTAAAACGCCGTCACCCATGATCATAGTTAATTGTCTATACTTATCAGATATGTTAAATGCTTCAACAGTAAGTTCATACAGTTCCTGAATACTTGATGGTGCTAAAACAACCATTTTGTAGTCTCCATGACCGCCGCCCTTAACAGCTTGAAAATAATCGCACTGTGCAGGTAGAATTCCCCCAAGTCCTGGACCACACCTCACAATGTTAACAATAACTGCTGGCAACTCTGCTCCGGCGGCATATGAAATACCTTCCTGCTTCAGACTTATCCCCGGACTTGAAGAAGAAGTCATAACTCTTACTCCGGCACTTGCTGCTCCATAAACCATATTTATGGCTGCTATTTCACTCTCTGCCTGTACAAAAGTACCGCCAACCTCCGGCATTTTCTTTGCCATATAATGTGCAATTTCAGTCTGAGGTGTGATCGGATACCCGAAATAATGCTTACAGCCTGCTCTAAGTGCAGCTTCAGCAATTACTTCATTACCTTTCATCAATAATTTCTCACCCATTTACCTAAGTCCCCCTACCTTAATTCATTACACTAAAAATGAATTCTATTTTTCAACCTCAATAACGCAATCCGGACAAATAGTTGCACAAAAAGCACAACCAATACACTTGTCCATATCTGATACTCCAGCAGGATGAAACCCTTTCTGGTTTATCTTATCTTCTAAAATAACAACAATTTTTTTAGGGCATACAGTAACACACAACTTGCATCCCTTACAACGGTCTTCAAAAAACGAAACTTTTGCCATACAAATCCCCCATTACTTAGTGGTTTAATAACAACCATTTCTACAACCCACAGATTAAGTGTTAGTATTGTCAACTCAAGGGCAATTATCTTGTAAAATTTACAAACCTATGAGAAAGAAAAGTGGAAATTATTTCTCTTCATCATTAATATACTTGCTATGTTTTGACCAAAAGCTGCTTCGTTTATTATAGAACTCTTTATCCTTTTTTTCAAGTTCTTCTAAAAGTTCTGATAATACTTTTTCGCTTTTTAAATCAATATCAGTTATTTTAACGCCATATTCTTTACCTCTTTCACTATCACACTTTCTTTGTATTGTCCCTTCAAATACTATCAGCTTCTCCGGTGATACATATACCTCAAAAACGCAGACAGTTTGTACCTTTGTTGTATCCCCTATACCCAACTGCTTCTCAATCTCTTCCTTTATAACAAATGCTGCCCCGGTTCGACTGATATTAGTAAGTATTGCAAATATCCCCTTTTCTTCAAAATGCTTTACTTTTATTACTGAACAGAGATACACATCAAATCTGTAACTATCACGTTTGTTAGCAAACTTTTCTATATCATGCACTTTAATGGTTATACTCTGTGGAAAGTCAGCCTTTATTCTAGTCACCCAGCCAATAAGGGTAACTTCATGTTGTTCAGATGTATACTTGCACTTCATAGTATCGCCTATCATTATCATATGGTCAATATAATCCTTCTCCAGACCAATATCAATTTCAATGTAATCTTCGTTAATAGCATATATAACATTAGTTACCCATGTAGAGCTACTGCAATGCTTTGTCCTGATGATTGTACCTTCTCCTAGCAATTCCCTTAATCTGGCACTTTCCATAAATATTCCCTCCATTAATTCCAAGGCAATTTTATTAACTTTTTTAGCGGAAAAATTTCACAATCAACTTCTTCAGCAACACCATCAAGCAAATCAGCAAAGCCGCTTACAAATCCAATTGGAATATCCAGTTTATCCGATATTCTTTTTATCATATTGTGTCCTTCAACGACATCTTTCACAATGGTTTGCTCTAAAAGATTTGTGTTGTTCACAAGTTTTGTAACCTTTAGTCCAGAAGAACTTTCAATTTCATAAATCATTTGCTCAAGCTTTATATCTGTATCGGTCATTGGTCTCTTTGTATTAACTACAAAATACATGCAATACCCCTGTTTCTCAATATCCTCCTTGTATCTTGCCAACACTCTGGCTCCAAGGTCATCACCACCCACATCAAGAATAACATTATACTCCTTTTTTTCAAATAACGTATTCATTTCCGGCGGAAGTGCGGGAACATCGACATTAGTGTTTGCATACATTGGTGTAACCACCCAAATACCACTGTTTTCAAGTTCACTTTTAACATCTGCTGTGCGAAAATACGGATTTACTATATCCAAATCTACTATAGCAATATTATTAAGTCTTGTTGCGGCATTTAAAGCAAAATTTACAGCCACTTCAGTTTTTCCGCTTCCAAAGTGTCCTGTAAATATGTTAAGTCGTTCATTTGACATAAAACTCTCCTTTTAACCGTAAAAGATTATGACTAACTCTATGAAAACGCGTATGCTTTGCTTATTTACAAAAAATATATACTTATTATAACACTTCACAAGCAAAAAATTAAGACTTACCAATATTTTTTTACAATCAAATTCATACAAGATATTCCAGTCACACCTCAGTGGTTTCCTTTTTATCTTATAACCTCACTTAATTCTTTTACAACTTCTCCAGCCATAATAAGACCAGCTACGGATGGCACAAAAGATATGCTACCAGGTACCCGGTGCTTTGCTTTACGATTACCTGCAGCACTTTCCAAGTTTGAGCATTCCTCGGACTCGGATTCTGTGAGTTTGATAGGTTCTTCCTTTGAGTACACAACTTTAAGCTTGTCAATATTCCTCTTTCTGAGCTCTTTTCTCATTACTTTTGCCAGAGGGCATATTGATGTATCGTAAATATCTGCCACCTCAAACCTGGTTGGATCTAATTTGTTCCCCGCTCCCATACTGCTTATTATCGGTATGTTCAATTCCTTAGCTCTGACAACAAGATCAATTTTCCCAGTAACCGTATCTATTGCATCAATTATATAGTCATAATCACTAGACATTAGCTCATTTGCAGTATCGGGCAGATAAAACCTCTGATGGGTAATAACTTCTGCCTTTGGATTTATGTCAAGTATCCTTTCTCTCATCACTTCTACTTTTGGCCTGCCAACTGTTTTTGTTGTAGCATGAATTTGTCTGTTTATATTAGTAAGGCATACACAATCATCGTCTATTAGTACAATTTTACCTACACCACACCTAACTAACGCTTCAACAGCATAAGACCCTACTCCTCCTACTCCAAAAACTGCCACTTTACATTTATTTAACTTGTTGAGACCTTCTTTTTTTAGTAGCAATTCAGTTCTTGAAAATTCGTGCAGCATAATTATCACCCATCATACTTTATTTTAGTAATTTCTTTTGTTAGTATTATTTTCTAAGTGATTCAGTTTTATTACATACTTCAAAAAGTCTCTTTGCCAGGATAGAAGCACGTTTCTGTGCAAACTCGTCATTTTCAGCCGGTTTGTGTGCACTTACCCCATGGTGACCGCAATCATCTTCAATGTATCCATCACCCACAATCATCATACCATGAACCATCATAATGTCGTAAAGTGCCTTCATAGTTGTCTCCTGTCCTCCATATTTTGAAGCACCAACAGTAACACCTGCTGCAACCTTGTTATAAAAAGCCTTTTCGCCTCTTAATTTCCTCGTCTTATCAAAGAAAGCCTTCATTTGTCCTGTCATAGTTCCAAAATAAGATGGACTTCCAAACAGCAATCCATCTGCTCGCCTCATCAATTCATATGCCTCTTCAAGCTTTGTATCCTTGTAACATACTGCGGAACATGGTGTAGAACATGAAACACAAAAACTGTTTTTTGCAGATTGTAAAAGTTCGGGAACTTCAAGTATTATAGTTTCGGCTCCCATTTCGTCAAGCTTTCCAAGAACTTCCTTCAACAAAAATTTGGTATTGCCATTCTTATTTGGACTACCATTTAAACCTATAATCAACATTTTTATCACCTCAACACATAATATTAACATATTAACCCAAAGTGCACAATTTCAAGTCCATAAATCACTATAAATCACTGACAGACTCTCGACGAAAAATGTATTTTGCTACACCGTCTGAATTGTTGTCATCTATAATTCCGTTTGCCTTTTCCTTAAGCTGGGCAACCGCATTTGACACAGCGTAACATTCATCACACGCTTCAAACAGCGGAATATCATTCAGATTATCTCCAAAGCCAATTATAGTATCATACCCTAAACTTTCACGCAGATATTTTACGGCATTATACTTCGATGCTTTTTTACTGTGTATTTCCAGAAACCAGATATTTTCATTGTAAACATCCCTATACAGCACAGAATCTATTTCCTCATAATCTTTTAGCTCACTCTGAACTCTGTATAGTCTTTCATATATATCCATAAAAGAAAAGTATATAATATTGTCGTCGTAAGCCTTTTCCATAAAGCTTTCAACCTTATAGTACGGCTTATTGTATTTGGTTACACGTTCATCATAATGCTCCTTCATAACATCTGTACATAAGTTTTCATAGTATGTTATCTGCTCATTATCGGAAATAGTATACATAAAGCCAGTAATATCATGTTTTTTTAAGACAGTTATTATATATCTGGCAGTCCTTGCTGAAATTACTTCGAATTTAACATATTTCATCTGGGCAAGGTCATATATTACAACTCCGTTCATTAAAACCACAGGAACATTTATATCTAGCCCTTCTAGTATCTTTATGGCCGTTGCTGAAGATCTTGCAGTTGCAACCGAAAAATGGATACCATTAGATATAAGCTTATTTAGAGTATACTTGGTATAACTGCTTAATTCTTTATCACTCCTTAGTAAAGTTCCATCGAGATCTGATATATATAAAGATTTTTGCATCACAGCTTTATTCCTTCCTAATAAATTTCTGGCACCTTTTAACATTACAAATTTACGGGTACTATCCTCAGATAGATTTTACACTAAAAAAGAAAATATCTCTACAAAAACAGAAAATATCCTTATGTATTACCTCATTTTTGTCCGGGTGCATTTAATTTTCTTGCACCCTCAGCACTCAATACCCTTTGTAGTATGCACAAATAAATGTTATAATAAGTTATACAAATCGTCAAAGTGATTTTATAAGAACAAATTAAGTTTTTACGCCAATAAATCAAAGAAATTGAAGCATGATGTAAATCTTTATCGCGTTCAATATATACGAAGAATGCGAATTTCAGATACTGCGACAGAAAGGAATTGTGACAAAATGAAGCATGTTAAAGGCATGATAATTTCTTTATTTGTAATATCGGCAATAGGTATAACGGCTTTTCTTTGTTTTAAAGAAGATGCAGCAAATGATCCATTCATCAACCCGAAACCTGCTGGTGGTAAAGTTCAAGGTATTGACTCGCTAGAAAAAATTAAGATTGGCGGAGTAGATCAATGGATATATATAACCGGTAAAGACGCTTCCAACCCAATACTGCTCTTTTTACACGGCGGACCCGGTTACGCAATGCTTCCCTTTTTACATGAAAACAACCGCGAGCTTGAAAAACACTTTACTGTTGTCAACTGGGATCAAAGGGGAGCAGGCTTATCCTATTCTTCAAAAATACCTGAAGAAAGTATGACGCTGAAGCAATTTGTTTCCGATACTCACGAACTAACTTCGTACTTGAAAGATAGATTTAAACAGGAAAAAATATATCTGATGGGCCATTCTTTTGGTACCGTGTTAGGTATGGAAGTAATCAACATGTATCCTGCTGATTACAATTCTTTTGTCAGCATTGGACAGGTTGTCAGCTTCAGTGAGAATGAGAAGCTTTGTTATGACTTCGCTCTGAAATCCGCAATAGAGGCAAATAACAAACGAGCTGTAAAAGAGTTAACAAAGATAGGTAGACCGGATGAAAACGGCAATTACAAAAACGATTCGGGATATGATATCACAATGGAGTGGCTTGAGTACTTTGGAGGTTCAATTTATGGGGAAGAATCGAGCGAAGTGCTGGAGGATTATATTCTAAGTTTACCTATCTATAAGGATGCACATAATAAAGTAGAAAGAGGCTGGTCATTTTCCAACCTTCTTTTTGAAGACAAAGAAGTTCTTTCACTAGATTTTAAAAACACCATAAAAAATGTAAAAGTTCCTGTTTACTTCCTGTCCGGAACTCATGATTATGAAACTCCCTTTGAACTTATCGAAGAATACTTCAATATTATTAAAGCACCTTACAAAGAGATGGTTTGGTTTGAAAACTCAGCACATTTCCCCTTTTACGAGGAGTCACAAAAGTTCAATGAAATAATGATAAACAAAGTGCTTTCCGATTCAGTATTAAGTAATCTTATGGGATATTGGGAGGGCACCTACACAACAAATCAGTCAAAAACTAAAGTAACACTAAATATACAAAAAAACAATGAAGGAAGTTACTGGGGCGAATTTAGCTTTGAAACACCCGGCACAGTTCAAGGAGCGATTTCTGGAAGTTATAATATGGTCATAAATTACGATTTTATTAGCAACTTAATTACATTTACAGGAAACGAATGGATTGATAGACCCCTTGGTTATGAAATGGTGAACATGTCTGGAAACCTTTCCGGCAATTCACTAGAAGGTAGTATCTATTTACAAGACAGTATAACCTATGCTGGTAATTTCTCAGTCAAGAAAAAAAGTGATTAAGGGATAACAAAAATACCTTCCTACTATCATATTTTTGATAATAGGAAGGTATTTTTTCATTTGCTGTATAATGGCTGCTTTCTAATCCTTTACGGTGTTCCATCAGCACTTTGTTGCCTCTGGCGTGTTTTCTTACCATGCCCCGGCGTAAATCCCGGAATGCTATCAGGTGCATCTTCTCCTTTATCAGGTAAAGGTCTATCTGGCTCTCTTTGAAGTTCCTCATCCCCCTCTTTACCATCTTCAGGATCAGGTCTTTTCATGAAATCATCATCAATGAAAGGTCTGCCCTTTTCTATATTTCCTCCTGGCATACCAAAACCGAAGCCAGGTTTTTCTCCTTCAGGACCATTATCAGGTTTACCCAATATTGGTGGCTTAGCTGGTGAGGGTCCCAAAGTTTCTCTCATTTCTCCCTCTGTATTTTCATGCGGCAAAGGCTTAGGCTCTTCACCCCTAGGCTCTGATACACTTATTTGTGGTTTAGTACTTGGTCTCTCACCATTATGAGATGGTAGTGCCGGTCTCTCTTCAGGTAGTTGCCTAACTTCATCAACCCCCGGCATAGTATGGGGGAGAACTTTTTTGGTGCCTTCTTCATCATGTGTAAGCGTATCTGTTTCTTCATCATCAGCGTTTGACCCTAAGGTGTCAGTATTCATATTTTGCGAAGCCGGTAAACCTTCTTTGCGTTCCCCTGAGTTTTTGTTTGATGCTGCTGCACCCGAATTCAATAATTCATCAGCATTATCATTTCCAGTACTTGTTTTATCGGGGTTGCTTGAGGAATATTCCTGGCTGTTTATCAGCTGGCTTAAAGGTGCCGTCTTAGCATCTTGTAAAGAAATATCCTTTCCTTCCTCTAGTGCCTTTGTGTAAAGTGCATATCTACCTAACGACATATCTGACTTAATGGAAAGACTTCTTAACTCAGGAGTAGCAGAAATAGTTTCTATATGAGCATGATTTTTTGTACAGTCTCTGACTATCTCTTCAAGTGAAGCAACTGTTTCATTAATTTGAATATTTCTTTTATCATCCTCATCCCATAATTCACTTGCTGATGTTGATAAAATCACTATATTTTCGCTTTCTAAGTCAAAATACCCCAATCCCTCCAATTCATCCATTACATCGATTAATGCAAGACCAATATCTTTTCCTTTAACACTTAACCCCTTTGTGATCTTTTCAGCTTCAAGGTTTAAAGGCTTTAAACCTACTACACAATTTTTATCGTTTATTGAAAATTCTAAACTTGGATTTATGTCTAAGGTCACATATGCAAAAACTTCATTTCTGAAATTCTTAAGCACACTGAAGGAAAAAAATATAGCAACAAGCACAGCTGCAACTGACATCGCCGATAAAATTTTATTTTTATGCTTGCTACGTGTTTTTTTATAGTCAACAAGCTGCCCTACAAACATACCTTCTATACGTTCTATCTTTTCATACTCTCCAGCATCATTAAAAATAATGGCCTCTTTTTTGCGTAACTCTAAAATTACCCCCTGTTTATACATACTCAAATCCCCCCTCCAGATTCATTCGAAGAAATCCTTTTATTATATCTAAATCACTGTTAAATGCTATACAGGTTGCAACAATGTATTTTCTGTTCTTTTCTATAGTCTTTGGATTCACCTTTGTGTATTGAGCAAGATCTTTCATAGGTATGCACATTTTTGTATTTAATTTTTTATAAAGATTGTCGTTGTCAGCTATAGTTTTTGCAACATTAATAAGCATCTGTCTGGAATCCCTGTGCTTTGGAGTTTTCTTTATGAGCTCGTCCAGTGATATCCCGAATTTACTTAGTTTATTAATATAAATAGCAATTTCCTCTCTTGCTTCGCAGCTATCAAAATGCAAAAGCATAGATTTTCTCTCTATGGACTTTTCAAGTATAGAATCATTTCTATTTTCAAAATAAGAAAATGGGTATGTATTCTGGTTTTTTCTTTCTTTATTCATATAATTTATCAGACGTCGGTTAATTACCAGTTCAGCAAAGTTTAAGAAATTTGAATTTTTTGTTTCATTATAGTCATCTATTGCAGTGTTGAATGCAATTAAACCAATACTGAACTCCTCGCTGTTTTCAACGTCAATATACTTGTTCGTATATTTTGAGACGCAACCAATAATAAAGTGCCTGTAATTACTTATTACTTGCTCCCGTAACTCATCATCACCGTCTTTAACTTTAGAGATTACTCTTTTTAATTCCTCGCTATTTATGTAAAGGCTACTTCTTACCTTATTCTTCCAAAACAACCCATTTCAACCCCTTCGTTTTTGCAACACGACAATCTATCGGGTATACCTTCTTCTATGAAAGTATGTTGTTTGAATATCCGACAAAAATATTATATCATTTAAAGCTTATTTCTACTATATCAGCTGGCCAAACTTGACGGATTTCCATGCCAATGAGTGTATGCTTCCAAAGTTTCACCCTTCATCAAAAGTGACGAACTCCCAAGAACAGCTCCTTCTTCCATATATGTATCATACAATACTACTGAACCATTACCTACACTTGCCCTGTTTCCTATTACAAGATAATCCATTTTTAGCACCCTGTCCTCGAAGAGATGTGTCTGCATTGTTGAATTGTAATTTACCGCTGCTTCACGTCCAATCTTGACCAGGTCAAATTCAGATATAAATATAGTATCAAGAAAAACCTTTTTACCAATTCTACAACCAAATAACCTCATAATAAGCGGTAGTATGGGAGTGCCCGTAAGTGGTGTAAGAATATGATCTCCAAGCATACTATCATAAATTCCGGTAACAAATTCGGTCTTCCACACAAAACTGCTCCAAAGAGGATTAACAGACGGTCTGTAAGTTCCCACCAACGAGAACTTAAGAAGTACAACAAACAGGATCAGCACACCTTCGAAGGCGGTCATCACCAAAGCCATAAGTACTACTGACGGCCAAAAATAGAAACCAACGCATATGTCATGAAAAATATTAGCCAGGAAATATGATGCCAGAACATATAAATTTGTCGGTAAAATAACACGGATAAATTCTATAATCAACCTCTTTAAATATAATAGTTTAGTTGGTTTATAGGTTTCTTCACTTGAAAAATCACTATTAATATCTCTTTTATGAAGATACATAGCCGGAGTCCCCAACCAAGATGTACCATTTTCTGTCTTTTCAGTGTTCGGAGGCACAGACATAACGCCTATAAGACAATCATCACCAATATTTGCATTTATGGGAACCAACGCACTATTTCCTATAAAGGTTCTTGAACCAACCTTAACTTTCTCATAAATCACATTATTATTGTGTATTTTCGGTGTACCAGCCATTGAAGCATCGGCAAAGAAACTCCCGTCGCCCACTTCAAACAATTCGGGTGATATATGAGTTACTGTAGATATCTCCACATCTTTTCCGATCTTCGCTCCAAGAGCTTTTAAAAACGGTATAGTGTACAATGTTGCATAAAGTGTGTGTAGTAGCTGAAGGCTAATGTATGTAACATTGTCCGCTATCCATTTGCGTATATAATACATAGAATAAATGCTATAGACACCTGGCTTTATCTTATTCATAAAAAGCCTCTTGATCACAATAATTTCCAATATAGACAGCAAAACAATAGCTGAGGCTGTAAGTGGACTTGCCAATAATACCCATGCAGGTATCCGTCTTAAGAAGGCACCAAAAATAAATCCTTGTGAAAAGAAAAGCACTGACAAAAGTCCGAAAAACTCCAAAACAATTGCATGGATAGCAGCATATACTGTTTTTCTCAACTTGCTTACCTGATTAGGACTCTTTATCAAATTATACACATCAGTATCAAGACTACTCAATTTCGCAGGAGAACCAGCCCAAAACTGTCCCGTGCTAATAGTTTGATTAGGTGCAACCATTGACTGTTCCTTGATCATAGCACCATCTTCCATTGTTGAGTTAATGCTCAATGAGGAATGGGTTCCAATGTAACAATCATTGCCAACTGAAATCTTTCCAAAATTTATATACCCGTCAAATACACTATATCCCAACAACTGACAGTCTTGAGCAATACTCGAATCATTTCCAACCGAAACGAGATCAAAAGCTCCAAACTCATGCGTGCCAATATAACAGTTTTCTCCAACCTTAGCACCCATAAGCCTTAAATATAATGGCATAAGCGGTGTTCCACTCAGTAAATGTTCGGGGCACATTCTCTGAAATAGCCTTGCCAGCCACCATCTGAAATAGTATGTACCCCAAAGAGGATACCTCCCCTCCTTAAACTTTCCGATAAGCAGCCATTTTGATATAATTGCCAGACCTATAGTGACTGGATTATAAAGCAAACCTATGATAAAGAGTGATAATAATATTTCTTTCGTGCCGAAGTTTCCGTTAAATACATTGTAAACTACATATCCAACCGGTACACAAACCATCAGTGTCACCATAAAAATGGAAAGTCCCTGAAAAAATCCGCATATTTTGTGTGCACGAGATGAAGTTTCTTTAAATTTACTTTCTTCTTTTCTTTGTTTGACTGTTGTAGTTGGCCTTTCTTTTTCTGCTCCGCTGAATTTTTCTGCAAGCCCTTCGATAGTTGGAGCTTCATACAGGTCAGAAATAGTCAAGCCTTGAAAACCATTTTCCTTTCTAAGTGATGAAACCACCTGAGCTGCGTATAACGAATGACCACCCAAGTCGTTAAAGAAATGGTCTTTTATGGACACATTTTCAATCTTAAATACTTGCTTTATAATATCGGCTATGATTTTCTGTTCCTTATCTGAGGCTTCAACAATTTTCCTGTTTGAAAGCAGGTTTTCTCCACCAGGCAAAGGCAATTGTTTTCTGTCTGCCTTACCGCTTGGCAGCATAGGTATTTCTTCAAGAATCATAAAATGGGGAGGTATCATATATGCAGCAAGCCGTTCTTTTAGCAGATCAAAAAGTCTTTCAGTATCAATTCCTTTTTCTTTGTCGACTGCCACAACATATAGACACAATGCTTCGGTTGAATCCTGGAATTTATTTACCTTTACTACAGAAGATTTTACATCCTCAAAACTATTTGCAACATTTTCTATCTCTGAAAGTTCAACCCTATAACCTCTTATTTTTACCTGATCATCAATCCTTCCGTGGAATTCAATATTCCCTGCCGAATCCATGGATACAAGGTCACCTGACCTATATAGCCTGTCTACTCCATCAATATCTCCTCTATTGAAAGTATTTTTTATAAACTTTTCCTTATTCAGATCTTCCCTTCCTATATAGCCTCTGGCAAGACCTATACCTCCTATAAGAAGTTCACCCTGTTCACCGGTTATCGCCAACTCACCGTTCTCCTTTACGACATAAATACTGTAATTAGGCAACGGTTTTCCTATGGTAACCTTCTCACCTGGCTTCATTTCTGACCATGTGGCTATAACAGTTGCCTCTGTTGGGCCATAGGTATTAAGTATGCGTCTGCCGTTTTTCTTAAACCTGACAGCCACAGATTCCGGACAAGCCTCTCCCCCCAGAATGAGAAGTCTTAACGTAGGAATATCATCATCTATCATGGATAATAGTGTAGGTACGCATGAAATAACACTTACTCCATATTTACTTAAGACTTTGAATAGATCAGGACCTGCTTTTTTCATATCATCTGTCTGAGGAACCAATGCTCCTCCGTTAAAAAATGCCAACCATAATTCTTCAACCGATGCATCAAATGCAAGTGTAAATCCTTGATAAACCCTATCGTCAGGTGTTGCTTTATATATTTCCTGAGATGCTCTTACAAGATTACACGCCGATTTATGTTCAATCATAACTCCCTTTGGTCTTCCTGTCGAACCAGATGTATAGATTATGTATGCAAGAGAATTTCTCGTTACACCAGTTACTCTTCTGGGCAAATTTTCCTTCGGATAATCCTTCAATACGTCAAAACTTACAATAATGGAATTACCAAGAGAAGTTATGTTATGCATACCTTCTATGCCAAGTATATACTTCGCTCCACTATCTTCAACTATATACCTGACACGATCTTCAGGATAACCGGGATCAAGCGGAATATAACATGCTCCAGCTTTCATTGTTCCAAGGATGGCAGCATAACACATTATGCATTTAGGCATAAATATAGCAACCCTATCATCAGCTTCGACCCCTTTAGCCCTAAGCATGGATGCTATCTGGTTTGCCATTTCATTTAATTCACTGTAAGAAATGCTTTCTTCTCCAAAAATAATAGCCCTATTATCAGGATACTTATTTACTGTCTGCTCAAACAGTTCAAACAGACACTCATCCTTAATAAGGTTTGGCAGTTCAGGTCCATGTATAAAGGCATCCTGCAAGTTATTATTGTATGTACTATAATCATCATATCTAAGCAGTTGTTTTTCTAATTCTTCCAATTCCTTAGTTAATACATGTCTTTGAGCACTAACCGTCATCTTTTTGCACCTCTTTAATATAAAATAAAATTAAATTTAATAATGTATAATCTTTTTCTCAAAACATACAACATCAGTTCTCAATTATTGCAGGTATATCGATTTCTTCCCGTTCTGATAACCTGTCTTTAATTTTTATATACAAATCAGCAGTTATTTCGGTTGAGATTATCAATATGATTATTCCTAGAATAGACTGTTTGATATCAAAGGTATCAAATACAAGGAATGAACACCAGCTAAGGTAAAGCCAGTGTATAACATACATGGGAGTAGTTGCTTTACTCCAGAATGTAAGTTTTTTCTTTATGAACTGAGGAATTAATGGCATCAGAAGATTCCAAAGTGCCAACCAGCATATGATTGCTGCTACAAATATTAAATTAGATAAAATACCATGCTGGAAATAATTATATACCTCTCCTGTAACAATTCCAAAGTCGTACTCAGGATGCTTATAGCTGTAAAATAGCCCTATAAAGAGAATAAAAACCGACACAATAGAAGCTGTAGCATAAAATGCATTCTTATCTTTAACCCGTATAAGAAGCCATCCAAAGAAGGCACCCATTAAAGGATAAAATATCCATGAAAAAACCGGGTGATAAGTATATTCAGTGCCACCTAAAACTGGAGACAGAATAATATCCAGAATTGGCTGTTGAGTTTTTATTTGCCACATATAGGGGGAAATAACGGCAGCAAATACTGCTGCAAAGGGATAGAACACCTCACTGATTTTTACTCCCTTCAGGAACGCAACAATTATCATTGCCATACCGGCAAATTGCAATATATCCACCTCAAAAAGATAGCCATATCCTGGTAGTGTAGTTTGGGGCAACTCATAATAACCTAGCTTGTTCCCGATTAATAATGGTAAAACCCCTCTGAAGAAATTCAAGATGTAACCTCCAAAGAAAATGTAGAGACCTCTTCTAAATAGCTTTTCAGGTTCTTGCTTCTTTGAATATACAAATCCTACTCCCATTACAAACATAAAAACCGGTGCAGCAGGAACACATCCCATAAAGCTGATCACGTCATCAAAAATTGTGCCATTATACGCTGTATCTAAGAATGTACTGCAAAAATGCACAAGAATCATAAAAAATACTGCTAACCCTTTGGCAATATCTATTTCAGACTGCCTTTGTCGATTGGAAATCTCCTTTGATATGATTGTGCCAAATAAATTTCTCATAATAAAATACCCCAACCCTTTGTTTTCTTTTATGTATATGTTGTATATTGAACGCGATAAAGATTTTACATCGCACTTCAATTTTCTTGATTTATTATCGTGAAAATTCAATTTGTCCTTGTATAATCATTTTCACGATTTATATTTAACCATATACTCTATTAACTTAATTCAAAAAACTTCGACTTTTTTATGGGGGGTAGTAAAAACTTTCTCTATAGCAGGAACTTATATTTTTAATCATGCCTTAATCAAAATTTATTTGAGTAAATATAAAAAGAAGAAGGTCGTTCCTTTTACAGAACAGCCACCTTCTCCTCTTTTCAACTGTTTAATTATCAAATCCTAGTGCTGATTATCTAAATATAGCATTTGTAAGTCTGTCAAAAAGTTTTTGTGCATTACCTGTACCCGTACAATTTTGCATGACAATTTGTGCAGGGTTACCATTACCTGTGAATCCATGCTTGGCATTATAGTTAGCAACGCAGTTTTTTAGGATGTGAGCAACTGATGCAGTGTCATCTCCTAATTTGTATCCATTACCATCTCCACCTGTCACTTTACCTGATGGAAGTTTACCATTGTTGCTGGCTTCACAGTTCTCTAAAGTAACAACACCTATGGCACCTGTTTCTGATTTTGTATACAAATCCCAACCATCATCACAATTGTACTCTGCTTTACAATTCCTGAAAATATTACCTTCACCACATGTAAGTTTAGCTGCAAAACCATCTGCATCTTCTATTCCCGAATCCATATTTTCTCTGGAATAACAATCAACAATCAGGTTATAACTAGGCCATTTGTCCTTTGTATTATATGATGTATTGAATCTTGATAACTGAAGTCCTGAATCATGATTATATTTAAAAGTACAAGCTTCAATTATGTTCCTGTGTCCCGCAAGTAACATTCCATTGTCTCCCGCACCTTCTATTGAAACGTTTTTAAAGTGCCAGTAGCTACCCGCAAGAACTATTCCTCTATTAGCAGAGTTTTCAGCCATTGCCGAGAAGTCAATCACAGGCTTATCATTGCCGTATGAAGCTATCTTCTTATATGCACCCGAATTACCATTATTACCTTCCGCTATTACAATTGTTTTTGAATGTTTGTAAGAACCTGATTTTAAATAGATAGTTTTTCCCGGTTGTATTGAACTAATAGCTTGTTCTAAAGTCATTGAACCATTTGGCTCAAGGATTATATCTCCAGCTATCGGCTGACTTGTCTGTGTAGGTATTGTATTATAAGGTGTAGGTATTGTATTATTAGGTGTTGGTGTTACAACGTAGTTTGTAGGTGCTGGTGTATAATTTGAACTACCTCCGCTTACAATTATCTTATCAAGTCTTGGTCCGCCATTTGAAGATCTAGTCTTAAATCTTACTACATTATCAGAACCATTTGTCATATTTGCACTTACGCTTACTGTATTCCATGTGTTCCATGAACCGGTGCTTGGAAATGCTCTGTCACTTTCAACCGTTGTACTATTTACTTTGATTTCCATTGGCAAATCCATTCCCGAACCGTTTGAATAAACAAATGTAATTGTTGCTGTTCCGCTTGTTGGGGAACCAACCTGCTTCATTTCAACGTAAGCATCTTTTGTGGCATCAAAAGTAACATAATTTGATTGTATCGATGCATACTTCAGGTTGTTGCTTGAAGCTTCCGCCTCATGTGTTATCCCACCATTAGTGTTAGGAGTGTTGGCAGGCTGCGATGTATAGGCAGGAGTTACTATAACAGAACCAACTGGCAGTTTGGTAATCATACCTAATAAAAACTGTCTGAAGTACGCAAAGTCAATTGAGTTTACATTACCGTCAAGGTTTAAATCACTAGCTTTACGCTGGCTGTCTGACAACTGGATAGAACCGACCAAAAACAGCCTGAGTGTTGCAAAATCAAGCGAATTTGCATTATTATCTCCATTCAAATCACCATATACTATATTTGAAGGATTTGTTACTATAGGTGTCTGAGTTTTTATAGGCGTTGGTGTTGGGGTATTATTTGAAGTTGGTATTACTATCGGAGTTGATGAACCATTAATTTTTCCAACTCCTGCATACTGCATAAGAACAGATTTAACCTGTCCAACAGGATGCAAAACGCTTGAATAATTGTAAGGAGGAGCAAAACTGCATGTAGAGGTTGTAGGCTGATTTCCCTTACAGTTTGTAAAAGTATTGTTGCTTACGTCCCAAAAACCGATACTGTTACTGTAATATGAACCGATTGGACCTTCTGCAAATCCTGAATCGTCCATAGATCCGCTACCTACATTTTCAAAAACATTATTCTCAATCCTTAATTTCGCTCCTACTCTTGAATTAATACCGGAACTTTCCGCATTAACATAGTAGTTATTGAACATGTGTCCTGTACCACCTCTATAGCTTGGCAAACGTGATTTTACGTTTGAATATATATTGTGGTGGAAAGTCATTTTCCTATCGGAAGAATCACTGTCAGATGAACCTACAAGACTTGTTTTAAAAGCATCATGGAAATAAGTCCAGGATACGGTAATGTATGCACTTTCCCCTTTTGCATCTAAAAGTCCATCATACCAGTCAACATCACCGCCGCTTATATCTCCTTTAGTATCCACTTTTCCATCACCGTTACAGTCACCGAGCATATTGTATATTTCACAGTGATCTACCCATATATTCTGGGAGTTTTCTATTCCAATTCCATCTATGGGTGCTCTGGTATGATGAATTTTCAGATTCTGAACAATAATATTTTTTGATCTAACAATATTAAGTCCTACACCTTCAAGTTCACCACTGGTTCCAACACCAAGGAAAGTAATATTGCTAACATCTTTTACAGCAATTACTTCTGAACCTGTAATTTTTCTATTAAACTTTATTATAAGTGGAGAAGTATCTTTGTTCTTTCTCCTGGTACTCAAAACACTGTTAACCTGTGATACACTTGTCGCCTCTACTACCGTACCACCAGTACCGCCGGTAGTACCACCATTTAATGTTGCAAATCCTACCATTGCAAACATATCATTAGCTTCGACTGTTGTTGACATCGCAACAAACGTAGTTAGGATCATTGATAATACAATTAGTAATGACATATGTACAGAAATTCTCTTTGCCATAAAACATCCTCCCAATAAGTTTTTTGCATCTTAAGATGCATCTCTAGATCTTCGTGGTCCATTAAATTCATGCTGATTTATAAATCTGCAAGTTAACTGCTACGAAAAATTTCACCTCCTGAAAACAAGATAACTTACTTGAATAAAACTGAATTATCTAAATAAAGAAACAAACTTTTTAAGAAGAATTGTTCCGCTGTTTGCCACAGCAGTATTACAATTTTGATTGCAGCTTCCGCTGTAGTATGTTTATTTCTTTATCATATACTTTGTAGATTATTACGTAGACTATTACTGTAAAAATTAATTATTTCCTGATTCAGATTTTAAGATTTTCTGGTTAAAAGCAACTTTATTTTTCTTAATCTAATTTTATCCTGGCAAAGTTTTGCGTGTCAACATACACTCTTTCGTTTTGCGTGTGCAGTTTTTAATGTGCTTATTGTAAATCTTAATCTAATACCCTTTGCCCTTATGCAATTTTTAATGTACTTAAGTTTTGGCTCTTTGCAACTTTAAGCAAAGATACCATATTGAACGCGATAAAGATTTTACATCGCACTTCAATTTCATTAATACAATGTCACGAAAATCAAATTTTCCAATTTATAGTCATTTTCGTGATTTATATATTTAAGTTCTTTTTATAAAAAAGTGACTGCCAAATTTCAAGCAATCACTTTTTGCATAGCTATAATATAAAACTGTCAGAAGAAATAATTACTTTTTTATCATTATATCATACCGAAGCTGAAACCGCAATAAAAGTAGCAATAGTGAGCAATAGTGGTATATTAACACATTTCTTTATCAGCCTGAATAATTTCATCAATAAATTGCCTGATTTTAAATTCATCCTTGAAGCCTCCAGTTTCAACACCACTGCTCACATCTACACCATAAGGTCTTATGGATTTTACTACCTCTGCTGCATTTCCTAAACTCAAGCCTCCGGCAACAAATACCTTACCAAAAGCTTCAGCCAGACTTGCCAATTTCCAGTCAAAAACCTTCCCGGCACCACCATATGCACCCTCTACAAAAGCATCCAATAAGAATACATCAGCTTTATATAAACTTAGCAAACTTATATAGCTTTCATCCTTTACCCTGACAGCTTTCCATATCTCAACTCCTCGACCTGAGGGGTGTGAGTGAAGCATTCCTCTGAGTGTATCAACATACTGTACAGTCTCATCACCATGAATCTGAATACAGTCCAATTTGCACTCATCTACAATTTCCACTATCTTCTCAACTGCTTCATTCACAAATACGCCAACAGTCTTTATTCCAGGAGCAAGCTTTTGTTTTAAACTTCTAGCTTGATCTGCCGATACCCTGCGCTTGCTTTGCGCAAAAACAAAACCTATGTAATGAGGCAAATACTTGTTTACATACAGGATATCTTCAATTCTTTTTATACCACATATTTTTACCAGCGTCATATTTACACCAATCCCAATCGTTAACTCCTAAGGTATTCCTTCACAGCAAACAGCCTTTCAGTAGAACTTTTGATGCCAGAAAAAAATTCACTTTCTCAGGCATTAAAAACAGAAGTTGCACTTCTATTATCCCCTCAGTTCAATTATTTTCTCCTTTATAGAAGCAGCCCTCATAAGGGATTCACCAATTAAAACTGCATCAACACCAAGTTGTTTCAGATAATTAATGTCGTTTTTGTCCTTTATTCCACTCTCACTCACAACTGCTCTATCATGGGGGATATAATTCATAAGCTTCTCTGTTGTCCTTATGTCAACATCAAAAGTGTTGAGATCCCTGTTATTTATTCCGATTATTTTTGCACCAGATTCCAAAGCCCTGTCTAGCTCCTCCTTATTATGAACCTCAACAAGACATTGCATTCCAAGTATTTCGGCTACAACTTGAAACTTTTTTAGGTTTTCATCAGATAGTATAGACGTTATAAGAAGTATGGCATCTGCACCAAGACACCTTGATTGGTATACCTGCCACATATCTATTATAAAATCTTTTCTTAAAATCGGGGTAGGGTATGCCTGACGTATTCTTACCAAATAATCGTCATCCCCTAAAAAGAAGTTCTTCTCAGTTAAAACAGACATCGCTTGCACGTTAGATTCGCTATATTCCTTAGCAATCAATAAAGGGTTAAAATCCTCTTTAATTATCCCTTTAGAAGGTGAAGCTTTCTTCACCTCAGCTATTATCGATATATCATCATTATTTTTTAGTGCCTTGAAAAAGTTCTGAGTACTGTGCATACCAGGTCTTTTTATACGCTGCTTCCACCCCTCAATCGACATCCTGCTCATTTCATCTTTAAGTTGTAACTTTTTTTGTTCTACTATTTTATCTAAAATCATAAATTTCCTCCATGTTTGTGGGTTGCATGTAAAATCTTTATCGCATTCAATTTAGGACAAGACATAATGAATTTGAAAGGCTTTTGAGCTCATTTAGCTTATTTAATGCTTTTCCGCTATCAATAATTTCTTCTGCTAATTTTATGCCTGCCTCAATATTTTCTGCTGCCTTACCAACATACAATGCTGCTGCTGCATTTAGAACAACAATATCCCTCTTAGCTCCCAATTCACCATTAAATATTGACAAAATTATCTCTGCATTTTCTACTGAATCTCCTCCAACAATGTCCGCTTTATCCGCCAATCTCAATCCAAAGTCCTCAGGATTCAGGTCATAGGTAGTAACTCTACCGTTTTTTAATTCAGAAACTCTTGTATGAGCAGACAATGAAATTTCATCCATTCCATCTAAACCATACACAACCATTGCATTTTCAACATTCAAATTCAAAAGGACATGTGCCAAAGGTTCAGTTAAATTTTCGCTAAACACTCCTAGTACTTGACCTTTTGCAGAAGCAGGATTAGTAAGAGGCCCTAAAATGTTGAATATAGTTCTGATACCTAACTCCTTTCTAGGTCCTGCCGCGTGTTTCATTGATTTGTGAAAAGTCTGTGCAAACATAAAGCCTATATCCAGTTTTTCAATGCATTCTTTTACCTTCTCAGGCTCTAACGATATATTTACACCCAAGCTTTCGAGAACATCAGCACTTCCGCTTTTACTCGACACTGACCTGTTACCGTGTTTTGCAACAGTCACCCCACCTGCTGCTGCTACAAAGGACGCTGCTGTTGATATATTAAAACTATACGAGCAATCTCCACCTGTTCCAACAATGTCTATAAAATAATCCTTATCCAGTATTATCTTGTCTGCCTTTTCTCTCATTACCTTAGCACATCCGGTTATTTCTTCAATTGTTTCTCCCTTAATCCGAAGTGCTGTAATAAAGCTTCCAATCTGAGCCTGCGTTGCATTACCTTCCATTATACAGTTAAGTACTTCAGTTATTTCACTTTCACACAAATTTCTGCCCTCAACTAATTTTTGAATTGCCCCTTTTACCATACTCAACTCTCCTCTCTTCTCTTCTCAATCTTTAAATCCTTCTTAATACAGGAAAGGGAAACCCCCTTTCCAATCCCAAGTATAGGAATTTACAAAAATAGGATTTTTACAAATTCCTATACTGCAAGAAAGTTCGTTATAATTTCCTTTCCATCCGGCGTTAGAACAGACTCAGGATGAAACTGTATTCCAAAGACAGGGTAGAGCTCGTGCATTACTCCCATTATTTCTCCATCTTCAGACCTTGCAGTTACTTTTAAACAGGATGGGAGTGTTTCGTTCTCTACTATAAGAGAATGATATCTTCCTGCCATTATTTTATGATTAAGCCTTTTAAACAACGGACAATCTCTATTTACAAAAATCTCTGAAGCTTTTCCATGCATGAGTTTCTTTGCATGTACTACCTTTGCACCAAAAGCTTCACCAATTGCCTGATGCCCTAAACAAACACCCAAAACAGGGGTTTCACATCCCATAACCTTTATTAACTGAGTACTTATGCCAGCATCTTTAGGGAAACCTGGCCCTGGAGAAATAACAATATGTGTTGGAGCTCTTTCCTTTATTTTTTCAATTGTTATCCTGTCATTTCTGTATACCTCAATATCAGGGTTTATCTCTCCAATATATTGATACAGGTTATAAGTAAAAGAGTCATAATTATCAATAATCAATACCTTTCTCTTCATCTTATCTCACCAGCTTCCTCTATAGCTTTTAAAAGTGCTTTTGCCTTATTCAGGCACTCTTCATATTCTTTTTCAGGTTCTGAATCAGCTACTATTCCCGCACCCGACTGAACGTAGGCCTTATTATCTCTAAAAATCATAGTTCTTATTGTAATACAACTGTCGAGATTTCCGTTAAAGCTCAAGTATCCGATTGCTCCTCCATAAGGACCTCTTTTTACATTTTCCAGTTCGTCGATTATCTCCATAGCTCGAACCTTAGGAGCTCCTGATAATGTGCCAGCAGGCATTATGGACATCATTGCGTCAAAGGCAGTTTTATCGTCTCTTAAAGTTCCCTGTACATTCGTAACAATATGCATTACATGGGAGTATTTCTCTATGTGCATTGAATCCTTTACCTTGACCGTTCCATAACAAGATACTTTTCCAACGTCATTCCTTCCAAGATCCACCAACATCGTGTGCTCTGCCAGCTCTTTTTCATCAGCTAGAAGCTCCTTTTCAAGGGCTATATCCTCTTCCTTCGTCTTTCCTCGTTTCCTTGTCCCTGCTATAGGACATGTCTCAACTATACCTTCTTCAACCCTCGCCAGCATTTCAGGCGATGACCCGACAATGCAGTATTCATTGAACTTCAAATAATACATATATGGTGACGGATTTATCAAACGTAGTGCCCTGTAAACATTAAACGGACTCTCACTAGTTTGGACACATAAACGTTGAGACAATACCACCTGAAATATATCTCCATCTTTTATATACTGTTTTGCCCTTATAACATTTTCACAGTACTTTTCCCTGCTAACGTTGCTTGCATATTTAAATTGAAAATTTTTTGCACTCAAATCAGGCTTAATATTGTCAGTAGTTTTCCATCTGGTTTCCAGTATTTCGCTGTAAATAGATTTAATCCTGTCCAGAACGCTGTTATAACCTCTTTCAATATTTCCATCAGCATGCAGATTCACTATAATATGAATCTTTTGCTTTAAGTGATCAAAAACCAGTACTTCGTCAGCAAACAAAAAGTGACTCTCCGGAAGCTTCAAATCATCTACAGGTGTGTCTGGAAGGTTTTCATAATACCTTATCATATCGTATCCAAAGAAACCAACAGCACCACCGGTAAACCTGGGCATCCTAGGAACACTCGCCCCCTTATATTTCTCCATAAGTGACCGTATTACTTCTACTGGATTTCCCTCAACTTCCGAAACCTTTCCAGCTTCTTCTATAATGGTCTTATTTGTATAACTTTTAACCGAAATAAAAGGATCTTTCCCGATAATTGAATATCTTCCCCATTTTTCACCACCTTCAACGCTCTCTAAAAGAAAGCAATACTTACTTTGCTCAAACCTTTTAAAAAGACTGATAGGTGTTTCCATGTCAGCATAAACTTCCATTGAAACAGGAATGATATTGTAGTCTTTAGCTAAAATTCTGACCTCTTCAATACTTGGATAAAACATTTTGATGCCTCCTTTGTTTTCACAAGGAAGACATGAGAGTTGAACCGACTAAAAAAGCCAGAATAAGGATTCTGGCATACAGAACGCAATTAAATTATCGCATCTAGCCTCATCTCTTCTCATCTCTTCACAAAAAATAAATCCTTTTCAACAAACTAGCTCTTCTCAACTATTCTGAAAGTAATTATATCACAGTGCCTTCCATTGGTGCAATACTTTTTTAATATTACATAGCTGAATTATTCTCTATACTTTGAAAAAAAAATGGAACAATTCAAAGAAAAATGATATAATTTATGCATCTATCACTTACGAAAGAGGATAATAATGAAGAACAGTTTTAATGATCTGGGCATTTCGCCCCCAATTTTAAAAGCTTTAGAAGAAATGGGTTTTGAAAGACCTACAGAAGTACAAAGTAAGGCAATTCCTCATATTCTAAATAATGAAGACCTTATTGTAATGAGTAAAACGGGAAGCGGTAAAACTGCTGTCTTTGGAGTTTCCATGCTGCAGATTATCGCTCCGGAATCTACAGGTCCACAAGGTCTTATACTTACTCCAACCCGTGAGCTGGCAGTACAAGTAGACAACGAACTAAAAAAAATGGCAAAGCATCTTCACCACAAAACTACTGCGGTTTATGGCCAGCACAGTATGAGCCTGGAAATTCAGACACTAAGCCGGGGTGTCTCCATTGTAACCGGAACACCAGGGCGTGTGTTCGATCATATTAGTACTGGAAACCTTACAACAAAAAATATACGTTTTCTGGTGCTTGATGAAGCAGACAGAATGCTTGACATGGGCTTTCTCGATCAAGTGGTAAAGATCATCCGAACTCTCCCTAAAGACAGAGTGACTCTCCTGTTTTCAGCTACCATTCCGCCCGAAATACGCAGGATATGCAAGGAATATATGAAACAACCAAAAACTATAGAAATCAAGTCACAGACCAAGACGGTTGATTTAATTGAACAGATATATTACCGAGTTGATTCCCGGCAAAAAAATACTGAACTAAACCATTTGCTTTTAATAGAGCGGCCTGAAAGCTGTATGATCTTTTGTAACACCAGGGTTGCTGTTGATAGAGTTCAAAGCTTCCTAACACGAAAGGGATATGCCTGTCAGGCACTGCACGGCGATATCCCTCAAGGCAAGAGAATGAAAACCATTCAACAGTTTAAGCACGGAGAGTTTCACTTGCTTGTAGCCACAGATGTTGCTGCTCGTGGTATCCATATTGACAATTTATCTCTTGTTATTAACTACGATGTTCCTGTGGAAAAAGACAGCTACGTGCATAGAATCGGCCGTACCGGCAGAGCAGGAAATGGAGGTCGAGCCCTTACTTTAGTTACAAGCGAAGACATTATGTCCCTTTATGCTATAGAAGAACATATCGGAGCTATGATAACCGAAGGTGAATTGCCTACAGAAGAAATGTACAAAAAACAAGAAGTCCAAGCTGATAAATGGGCAATGGCAAACTCTGTGCATGGCAGTTCTCAACATACCAACTCACACTCAGTTCAAAAAAAGAATCCACAACCAAAGCCTTCTAGACACAAAAATCAGCCATCTGCTGCAATTGCAAGCAATAAACCTGTAAGAAAACCCTTTAAAGAAAATCCGTCAAAACCTCCAAGGCCCTCACATAAAAACACCAAACCCTTATCTCCTGCACCTAAGGTTGACTCTACAAATTCCGTCAAAAAAAATACTGATACTATATCAAACCAAAGTTTACCTGTAAAAAAATCCTTCTTACGACGCATTTTACATCGTATTTTAGGCAAATAAGGGGCTTTAAGCCCCTTTTAAGTTCCCTTTTTTTGAAACACCAATTGACCAGTTATTTTTTTGGAATCACCTAATAACCTTGACACAACCTTATAAAGATAAGTAAAATGTTCTATATAAAACAACACAAGGAGACGCTATGTTACAGAAAAGTATTGATTTCATAAAAAAACACTACTACCTTTTAATAATATTGGCTGGAGTAATTGCAAGACTTATTTGGATAATTGTCATTCCAACATACCCTGAAACAGACTTTATGTGGTATCACGTTAAGGGTGTGGAATTATCACAAGGCAAAGGATTTTTAAACGGCATTTACCCTTATTATACAGGAACTCCAGGTAATCCAACTGCCTTTCGTCCAATAGGATACCCAGGAACTCTTGCTTTATTATACCTTGTTTTCGGCTCAAACTTAATCGTTGGAAAGCTCTTCAATGTCGTTTTATCTGCCTTGATAATGTTTTTAACTTACAAACTTGCAAAACAGTTCTTTAGTGAAAAAGTTGCATTGATAACTTTAACGTTATTTGCATTTTCACCCCTTGCAATTGCTTATAACAGCATCCATTGCTCTGAGATATTATTCTCAGCACTTCTGATGCTTTCAATATACCTGTTTTTTAATAAAAACAATCCATTTGTGATTGGTTTATTAATTGGATATCTTACTCTTGTAAGACCAATAGGAATGTTTATACCTGCTATTTATGCACTCTTCATGTTTATAAAAAAGGATCTGAATCTGAAAAAGAAAGTAGTATATATAGTCTCATTTGCAGCGGCAGTTGCTTTAGTTGTAGCTCCATGGGTAATCAGAAACTATATCGCCTTTGGTGAACCGGTATTTTCAACCAATGGAGGCTATGTTATATATGTAAACAATAACGAATACGCAACCGGTTCATGGAGTGACCCATATAAATACCCCGATAGTCCATTTCTTAAATACAGAACCGAAACCGGCTTTGATGAAATGGCAATTCACAAGGTAGGAAAAGAACTTGCGTATAAATGGATTAAAGATAATCCCAATAAATTCATAAAGCTTGCGTTCAAACGAATTGCGAATTCATATCTTATTAAAACTGATGATATAATGTGGTCACTCACTATCGACGTGGACAAATGGCACCCAATAACCTCTAAAGCTGTCAAACTGGAGAGATTACTGTATCCGCCATTTTACATGATGCTTTTTGCTTTTATAGTCTATGCTTTATACAAATTTATACGTTACTGGAAAATAGACTTTACAACCTTCATACTGTTGATTTTTGCCTATTTTAATGCGATGATGTTCGTGCTTGAAGGCAATTCAAGATATGTATTTCCCCTTCACCCCATCTACTCAATAGGCGTTGCATTTGTTATTTTTGAAGTTCTGAAAAAGTTGATGCCAAAGAAGTTTACAACATGATGTTAAGTTCCCTATTTACAGTTATAATAAATGCTGTTTGCAATTTATATTTGCAAACTAAACTTTTCATACTTGTTGCATTGAAGGTTTTTATAATATATAATTTAGTTTGGTTTACTAATTATATAAATCGTGAAAATGATTTTAAAAGGATAAATTGAATTCTCACGATAATAAGGTGTTTCAAAAAATTCATTTGTCAAAATTTATAGTTTAAACCCAATAATGAAGCTAAAAAGCTTCAAGCATAGGAACATTATTTTGCAAAGCAAAAAATGTATATCAGCAGGAATAGTTGGTGTTGATAATCAGAAAGGATAGATGTTATCAATGAAATTAGGAATAGTTGGCCTACCCAATGTAGGCAAAAGTACTTTGTTTAATGCTATTACGAAGGCAGGTGCCGAATCTGCCAATTATCCGTTTTGTACAATAGAACCAAACGTCGGAATAGTGGCCGTTCCCGATGAACGACTTGATAAACTGGCCAAAATGTACAATCCTGAAAAAGTTACTCCTACGGCAATAGAATTTGTTGACATAGCAGGTCTTGTAAAAGGTGCAAGCAAGGGCGAAGGTCTTGGTAACAAGTTTTTGTCCCATATACGTGAAGTGGACTCAATTGTACATGTTGTAAGGTGTTTTGAGGATAGCAACATCGTTCATGTCGACGGCTCGGTAGGCCCTGTACGTGACGTTGAAACCATTGAAATGGAGCTTGTTCTAGCCGATCTTGAAGTTATGGAGAAAAGGATTGACCGGACCCGCAAAATGCTAAAATCAGGTGACAAGAAATTTCAGACAGAGTTGGATCTTTATGAAGAGATATTAAAAACTCTATCTGAAGGCAAACCCGCAAGATCCATGAAATTTGATGCCGTGCAGGAAAATATGGTTGATCAGCTGTTTTTACTTACTTCAAAACCTGTATTATATGCTGCAAATGTTGCAGAAGACGGTTTAAGTGACACTTCCTCAAATCTGCTTTTGCAGGAACTTATGGAACACGCTAAAAAAGAAGGCTCAGAGGTAATGGTTATATGTGCTAAAATCGAAGAAGAGATTGCTCAGCTTGAAGACGAAGAAAAAGCTGAGTTTCTAAACGAACTCGGATTATCTGAATCAGGGTTGGACAGGCTTGTAAAAACGAGTTACAAATTATTGGGACTTATCAGCTTCCTTACCGCCGGACCACAGGAAGTAAGGGCCTGGACAATTGTAAAAGGGACTAAGGCGCCTCAGGCTGCCGGAAAAATCCATACTGATTTTGAAAGAGGTTTTATTCGTGCGGAAATAGTTGCCTTCAAAGACCTTATGGAATGCGGTTCATATACTGCTGCAAAGGAAAAAGGACTAGTACGTTCGGAAGGCAAGGAATATGTAATGAATGACGGCGATGTTACGCTTTTCAGATTCAATGTATAAGAGTTAATAAGGCTTTAATTTACAGGTATATTAAAATAGAAAACTACAAAAAAGAGCTGATACGCTCTTTTTTATTTTTATAATTCTCTTTGACTGCAGCTTCCGCTGTGAAACAAAACAAAACAAACTCACATTGCCTAATTTAGTTCTAAGTTTTTGCTCTCGATGTTCTTTATTTCAGTATCTGTCAAAATGGTACTTAGATCTAGTATTGATATTAAATTTTCGCCATTCTTGCCAACATTCTTCAAATAAGAATTGTCTATCTTTCTGATTATTTCCGGTGTATTTTCAATACTCTCGGCAGGAAGCTTTATTATTTCTGAAACGTCATTAACAATAAATCCTACCAATTTGCCGGACAAATCAGTTATAATTATTTTAGTCTTTTTTGTAACCTGGGTATTACCAAGATCAAACCTTTTGTTGAGGTTCACAACCGGTACAACCATGCCTCTTAAGTTTATAACTCCGTCAATAAATTGAGGCATTTTGGGCATTTTGGTGATCGCCTCATACATAACAATTTCTTTCACTTGTGTAGTGTCTACTCCGCATACTTCATCATTAAGAGTGAATACCACTAATTGCATTCCTTCCATTAGCATTACCCTCCTCAGTTTAATTAATGTAATGCAGCTAAAGAATACTTATTGTGAATGTTAATAAATTTAGAAAAGCTTAACGAAATGATACACACATTAATAATATCATAAAATGTTATCAAATTGCAAACTTTGTTTTTACTTTTTACCGAGGTGCACCTTCCACTTTACGATGCCACTTACTTTGTAATAGAGCCAAGCAGAAACAATCTTAAGTGTGCAAAGTCAATAGAATTCATTTTTCCATCACCGTTTAAATCAGCAGCTTTTAAGTCATTGACTACAGGAAAATCATCTATCATTCCCAGAAGATACATTCTATAGTGAGCAAAGTCGATTGAGTTTACCTTGCCATCCCCGTTTAAATCTCCAACAATCACATCATCCGTCGGTGTCGGTACAGGTGATATATTTGTTGCAGTTGGTGTAGGTGTAGTTACAACAGGTGTTGTTCCATCCGGTTCAATACCGCCTACAAGAACACCTGCATCATAAACACAAATATTATCCGTTTTTTCAGGTGTTCCCTTCCAACTATCTTCTTCAATTTTCAAACCCATATAACTCCAGTCATCTGATGGATTCCAGAAATTTTGCCAGAAGTATGTACCAATTACAAATTGATACTTTTTATTTGAATTGGCAATTGTATAACCATCCCATGATACTTCCACATAGTAAATATTATCTTTATACTTATGAGGTCCGGTAAATTTGGCTTCGTATTCTGTCTCAGCTGCGGTCTGGTCATAAAGCGGTCTCATATCAGTCTTGTTTGGCTCAATAGAGGACATTCCGGTAATATCAAAATAATATCTGACTGAGATGTTTTTTGATGGTTTGCTTGAATCAGAGTATACATATAAAGTTACTTCGGTAGTTTTTAGTTCCCCATGCTGTGAAACATCAATACCAAATGCCTTTACCCAGTATTTAGAACCACCTGTACCAGGATCCTCAATTACTACCTTTGGCGGAAAATCCGGAGTAATCTCCATAGAAGGGTCTCCAAAAAATCTATAAAGCCCGGCACATGCTCCGACAAATGCAGCATTATAGTCTATTGTTACTTCATTATAAATATAATCAGATGTAACATCTATATGTTCATCCTTCGGACCCGGACCACCAACTAATGCACCATAAAGCACGTATTTATGCGGCTCCGGATCTTCACATTTTGACAAGCCTGATGCTGCCCTATGATGTGGAAATTTTGCTGAAATATCACTGTATCCTACAATGTAACAACGTTTGGCAGGATTGTCACCCATTAAATAATGCATTTGCGATTTTGCCCATTCACTGTATTTTGAAGGTTTGTCACCATGATGTTTATCATAAACAAGAGCACATAGTTGAGTAGCAGTATTATATCTGGCAGAACCCCATTGATTAAGAAATGCATAACCACCTGGTGTTAAAATAACACTTTGCCCCTTAATCCAATTATCTACCAGTTTGGCTATCTGGCTCCAGAATTCTACAACCTCATAAGGACTTTTATTGGTAGCTGTTTTATATCTGTTTTCAAATTCTTCTCCGTCTTTATCATATAAATCATTTATCTCAGCCAAAATACATGCAGTCCCTGCCCAAACATCATTCCAGCAATGTGTCCAGCAAGAAGGTGCATAATAATCATAATATTTAAATACTTCTTCCAGATAATCATCTTCCTGTGTCGCCAGATAAAGCCATGAAGCAGCCCAGCAGTAATCATCCTCCCATTTTAATGAAGTATAAAAACCTTTAGGTCCGTCTTTATTACATTCCTTATCATTTGTCTTTGCAAATTCAAATAAAGCTTTTGCATATTTAAGATTTTTTTCTGCATATTCGGGGTCTTCATCCTTAAAATTCATATAGTTAACTGCAAGTGAGGCTGCTGCCGAAGTTACGCAGTCAGTTGAAGGCACTTCCTCGGTAGCAAACCATCCTCTTCGGAACATTTCATCGAGTTCCGGTGCATTCCAATAGGCATGATCAATATCTCCATCACCTACCTGATAACAAAATGCTGCCATCTTACCGGAAGCATCCAGATATGTACAATTCATAAAATAATCATTAAAATATCTTAAAATTGTTTTGGTGTGGGTGTCTTGTCCAGTAGCTTCATATTGTTCTCTGAATTCATAAAATCCCCACCCTAAGGTAGACCCGGAATATGCTTCAGGCATTCCGAATTTTACATGATCCCCGGCATCATGGAAACCTCCCGAAACATCAAGAGTACCGTTTCCATCAGGATCAAGTATACTTTTGTTTGCACTTATAAAACTTGCTGACATATTGGTGTTTACAGTATCGAGGGGAAGCTCTGCATCATAAACATGACAGTCACTTCTCCAATTATATAGGCTATTTTCATCAACACTTGTACCACACATGTTTGCATCGTAGAAAAGCAGAGAATACTGAAGTGCTTTTGCGTAGTTGAATTCCAGTCCGGCAGCATCAGCTCTGATGTTACCAGGAATGACTGCCACAGCAAGGATAACAGCACTTACAATCAAAGCCCTTATTTTCTTAAGAAAATTTTTTTCCTTTTTCATCTTACCTCTCCCCTTTGAAAATTTGAAATAATTATATAAATATAGCATCTAAACGTTGTCTATTTTAGATAAAAAACCGTCCTTTAATTTTATTATTAGAGTTTTTCATCTATAATTTAATTGTAGTTATTTCTTAAAAGAAAATCAATAGACGCATTTACATTGGAATGAAAAAATACACAAAAATACTGCAATCAAAAATCCTGCAATATCTTAGGGCTATTTACATTAAATATTACATATAGTAAAATTAAATTAAGTTAATAATTCATCCAAATTTATATTGGAGCAATAATTTTTAGTTTACGTATGCGAAAGAATTTTTAATATTTGTAATACTATCTATGTATATCTATATCCAGCCTTTCTACGTTGTATTTATCTCATTCTTTCCAAACCAGGTTGAATTATTTTGAAACCTTTTTATTTTTAATGATAAGTTTTGTTGAAATTTTTACATAACTTTATTTTAATTATTTCTGGAGGTGTTTGATAAATGTTTAATTTTTCAAATGGAAGGGGTAAAAAAGGCCGGAAAAGGTTGTCAAGCTTTTTACTTGCCGGTCTTATGACCGCACAGCTTTTTTCAACAAGTACAGTATTTGCAGATGCGCCGCCTGCTGGTTGGGCACCCGTTGAAGGCTGGGAAGATTACAATCATTTCAATTTTGCCGAAGCTTTGCAGAAATCAATCTATTTCTATGACACAGAAATGTGTGGTGTGGAAGCTGGCTATGACAAAGGTGGAAAGATTGAATGGAGAGGTTCCTGCCATGAAGGTGATGCAGCAATTCCTCTTGAAAGAACATCACTTTCCGACGAGTTTTTAGAAAAGTACCAACATATAATTGATCCCGATGGCGATGGGACAGTTGATGTGCATGGCGGATTTCACGATGCCGGAGACCACGTACGTTTCGGTCTTCCCCAGAGTTATGCGGCTGGTACCCTTGGCTGGGGATTTAATGAGTTCAGGGAATCCTTTACGGCAACAGGTGAGGAAGAGCATATGGTTGATATTCTGAGGCACTTCACCGATACATTCTTACGCTGCTCCTTCCTTGATGAAAATGGTGATCTGATTGCTTTTTGCTACATGGTAGGGGAAGGAGATGAGGACCATTGTTATTGGGGACCACCGGAATTATATCCTGAAAACTTTACTAATTCAAGACCTGCTGATTTTGCAACCGCTGATTCTCCAGGCAGTGATGTATGTGCGAGTACTGCTGCCGCACTATGCACCTCATATATGAATTTCAAGGACGAAGACTCTGAATATGCTAATGAGTGCCTTACTGTTGCAGAAGCAATGTATGATTTCGCAAAGAAATACAGAGGAAAACATAAAGGTGATGGCTATTATACATCGGATTATGATGAAGATGAGCTGGCTTGGGCAGCAGTATGGCTCTATGAGTGTACTAAAGATATGAAATATATAGACGATATAATGGCAGTGGACGAAAGCGGAAACTATATAGGGTATATGAAAAGGATAATACCCGAAACTTTTAAACAAAATGTCTGGTATAATTCATGGGTACATTGTTGGGATGCAGTGTGGGGAGGAACATTTTTAAAACTTAATCAGTTATTCCCCGAGAACGAACTGTTTGATTTTATTGCAAGCTGGAATGTGGAGTATTTGTCTGGTGGCAAATGTAAGCATAAAGATCCCAAAGATACAAATTATTATAAAACATCGCCTGCCGGATATTCAATGATAAACGGTTGGGGATCTGCCCGCTATAATACAGCTGCTCAATTATCTGCACTTGTATATATGAAAAACCATCCTGAAAGGACTGATTTTGGTGAGTGGGCTAAGGGTGCGATGGAATATATTATGGGTAGAAACCCTATGGGATATTCATATATAGTTGGTTACGGTTATGAGCAGGGATTACCATTTGCAAAACATCCACACCACAGAGCAGCTCACGGTTCAAAAACAAACAGTATGAACGATCCGGAGGAGCACAGACATATTTTATGGGGAGCACTCTCGGGGGGACCGGATTTAAATGATTATCATATAGATTCAACTACCGAGTATGCTTACAATGAAGTTGCAATTGACTATAACGCTGCCTTTGTCGGTGCCTGTGCAGGATTGTATAAATATTACGGTGAGGGACATGAACCAATAGCAAATTTTCCGCCTAAGGAACCAAGAACTGACGATTATTATTGTGAGACAAAATTGGCACGGGAAACAGAAGACAGTACACAAGTTGTTTTAAGAATACATAACGAATCCAGCCAACCTCCACATTATGAGACAGGTATGATGGTAAGATATTTCTTAAATATAAGTGAACTTATAGAGGCTGGTCAAAATATAGAGGATTTAATATTTTCTGTTGAATATGATGAGCAAATTTCTATGCAGCAAGAACCCATTGAGTTCAGGGGCCCTTTCAAATGGGATGATGCAGGAACTTACTATTTTGAATTTGATTGGAGCGGGAAAAAAATATATGGAGACAGGGAACTGCAAATTTCGTTCAGAGTGAAACAGGACGCAAATTATATGACTCACTGGGATTCATCTAATGATTATAGTTTAATGAATGTTACGAACGATTTTACAGTAAGTAAAAAGGTTCCTGTATATTTAGATGGTGTTAAGGTATTCGGAGAAGAGCCTTCAAAGTTGCAACCAACTCCCACTCCGACACCTGACCCTAATGTAACCCCTGATAATAATGCTTCAATTAAAGTTCTATATAAGTCTGGATTAGATGACGAAACTAAGAATACAATAAGATCTACAATAAGCATTAAAAACACTGGAACTACTGCGGTTAATCTAGCTGATATAAAGGTTAGATATTGGTTTACAAATGACAGCAGCGAGCAAGACTCTTTTGTATGCGAATATGCAGCTTTCGGAGCAGAAAAGGTGCTTGGCAAGTGTTACAAGATAGACAATCCTGTTGCTGGAGCCGACACATATTGCGAAATTACATTTGCAGATGACGCAGGTAAAATTGCACCAGGTGGAATTTCAGGAGATATACCTTTTAGAATTGAATGTAGCTCGGCATATGATAAATCAAACGACTACTCAACTAATTTAGATATTAAAGAGCTTACAGAAAACAACAAAATTACAGCATATATAAAAGATACTCTGAAATTTGGGATAGAACCTGTTGTCAGCAGTTATCTTCTGGGTGATTTAAACTCAAGCGGTCGCGTTGATTCAATTGATTTCGCTATAATGAGAATGCATTTACTTGGTCTTTCAAAACTGGATGAAGAGACTTATTATAATAGGGCAGACGTAAATGGAGATAAAATTGTTAATTCAATAGACTTTGCATTAATGAGAATGTATCTTCTCGGTAAAATAAAGTCTTTTAAGGAGGTATAGTGCATGAAGAGAATAAGTGGACTGATATTGATAGTCTTTTGTCTGATAAGTATAATACCACAGTCGGCTATTGCTAGTGAAAACAACTTCAACTATGTTGATGCTTTTGCTAAATCTATTTTGTTCTATGAAGCAAACTGGTGCGGACCTGATGCGGGAAACAACAGAATAAAATGGCGTGGACCTTGCCATTGCGATGATGGAAAAGATGTTGGTCTTGACTTAACGGGAGGATTCCACGACTGTGGAGACCATGTTAAGTTTGGCTTGCCCCAATGTGCTTCAGCTTCTACGCTTGCTTGGGCTTACTATGAATTCTCAGATGTATTTATAGATAAAGGTCAGGATGAGTATATGCTTAATATTTTAAAGCATTTTTGTGATTACTTTATGAAATGCTATCCTGAAAAGAACAAGTTTTACTACCAATGTGGTGACGGTGATGTGGATCACCAATACTGGGGTCCTCCTGAGCTTCAGACCTATGACAGACCTACATATTATGTTGCTACACCAGAAAATCCAGGTTCAGATGTCGCTGGTGATTCGGCAGCTGCATTGGCTCTTATGTATATGAATTATAAAGACAGGGATTTGGAATATGCAGAAAAATGTTTGACTTATGCCAAGGACCTTTATACCTTTGGTATGACCTATAGGGGAAACAGTAAAGCACAAAGCTATTATCTTCCTAGAGATTATCTTGATGAGCTTATGTGGGGATCAATATGGCTTTATGTTGCTACCGGAGACCAAGCCTACATGGACAACGTAGACAAACTTATGGTTGAAAAAAGGATTGGCGATGCCGAAGGAAATTCGTTTAATGACACTTGGACACAATGCTGGGACTACGTTTTGACGGGGGTATTTACTAAGCTTGCTACACTTTCACCCAATCCCCTATATAAAGAAATAGCTGAGGATCATATGGACTTTTGGCAAAACAGTTTAAAATCTTCTCCCGGAGGTATAAAATTCTTAGATAGTTGGGGAGTTTGCAAATATCCGGCAGCAGAGAGCATGATTCAACTTGTCTACTATAAAGAAACTGGAGATAAGAAGTATCTTGATTTTGCAAAGAGTCAAATAGACTATATACTTGGAGATAACCCTAATAACATGTCCTATATGGTTGGTTTTGGGGATAATTATCCACAATTTCCTCACCACAGGGCTTCAAGCGGAAGGCTGGAAGGACCCCCAGCCGATGAAACAAAGAAATCGCCTCAAAGGCATATTCTATATGGTGCTCTTGTTGGAGGAGCAGATATTAATGATGAATATCATGATGTAGTAGATGAGTATGTATACTCAGAGACCGGGTTGGACTATAATGCAGGTCTTGTTGGTGCACTGGCAGGTATGTCCAAATATTTTGGACAAAGTCAGGTACCGGAAGACACTCCCGGTATTGAAGGCGAACCGCCCGAATACTATTCAGAGGCCAAGATATATGAAGAAGATTCAACAGGTATCACAGTTGATCTTAATATGTATAATATTATTACATCGCCTCCGCAATATGAACCAGGCTTATCTTGCAGATATTTTATTGACTTGTCGGAATATGCTTCAGAGAATATTGACCTCGACAAGTTTATCACAAAAGTGTATTATTCACCAGCTGATGCTGAAATATCTTCACTCAAACCATGGGATGAGGAAAAGAAAATTTATTATGTAGAAATAACTTTCCCAAAACCGATATATGCGAGAACTTACGTACAGTTTGCTATTTACTATTACGAAAGTGAGCTTTGGGACTCTTCGAATGATTTTTCATACGAAGGAATGGATGATGCTTATAAAACACTTGAAAGCATTCCGATATACAAAGATGGGATTCAGGTTTCAGGAAAGGATCCGTCCGGTGGAGGACCAGTTCAAACTACGCCTGGAGTTACACCGATACCAACTCCAACACCTTCAAAGTACTCTTATGGCGACGTAAATGGCGACAAACAGGTAAACTCCATAGATTTTGCACTAATGAGACAGTATTTGCTTGGTATAATAAAACAGTTCCCTTATGGGCATGGAAGTAAAGCTGGGGATGTTGACGGAAATGGTGTTTTCAACTCAATAGACTTTGCTTATATGAGACAATATTTGCTAAGAATTATTCCTAAGCTACCAATAGAAGACAAATAGTATCTTACAAAAAAGAAAAAATTTATCGAAAATTACCGACCAAATAGATTTTTTCTTCGAATAATAAAGTGAGAGGAATAATTTGTTTAATATAGTTTGGCAATAGTTTATTGTTATATAATATTATTTTATTGAAACGAGGAGGGATTTTTAAGTGAAGCAAAAAAGCAGGGTGATTTTTTCGGTTTTATTGTGTTTTACCATCTTGTTTACCTTTTTTGCAGCAAACGTGCAGGCGGCAACAACGATTACCTCTAATCAAACCGGTACTCATGGTGGCTACGACTTTGAATACTGGAAAGATCGCGGTAACGGAACCATGGTTCTCAATGATGGAGGCGCCTTCAGTTGCGAATGGAATAATATCAATAATATATTATTCCGTAAAGGCAAAAAATACAACGAGACCCAGACACACCAGCAACTTGGAAACATTACAATGAGTTATGCTTGCAATTACCAGCCAAACGGCAATTCCTATTTGTCTGTCTATGGATGGACGTCTGACCCACTTGTAGAGTACTATATCATCGAGAGTTGGGGCAACTGGAGGCCACCAGGAGCAGTTTCAAAGGGCACAATTACCGTTGATGGCGGTACATATGACGTATATGAGACTACTAGAGTAAATCAACCTTCCATCAAAGGTACTGCGACTTTTCAACAGTATTGGAGTGTAAGGAAGGTAAAACGCTCAACCGGAACAATATCTATCAGCGAGCACTTTAAGGCTTGGGAGAAAATGGGCATGAAGATGGGAAAAATGTATGAAGTTTCGCTCGTTGTAGAAGGATATCAAAGTAGTGGAAAAGCTGATGTAACTAGCATGTCTATTAATATCGGCCCTGGTGGTAATACAACACCTACACCTCCTCCTACTCCTACAGCTACTCCCGGACCCAGATCAGCGTTTTCACAGATAGAAGCTGAAGCCTTCAATGATCAGTCTGGAATTCAGACCGAGACTTGCAACGAAAGTGGAATGAATATAGGGTATGTCGAGAATGGAGATTATGCTGTTTATAAAAATATTGATTTCGGCAACGGTGCGACAAACTTTCAGGCTAGAGTAGCCAGTGCCGAAAACGGAGGCAATATAGAGATTAGGCTTGACAGTATAAACGGTAAATTAATAGGTACATGTCCGGTTACCGGAACCGGTGATTGGCAGACTTGGGCTACTGTATCCACAAATGTCAGCGGGGTAAGCGGTTCACATGATCTTTATCTGAAATTTACAGGTGGTAGCGGTTACTTGTTTAATATGAACTGGATAAAGTTCAGTAATATCCCAATAACTACTGAATATACTTACGGAGATGTAAATGGTGATGGCCAGGTAAATTCCTTAGATTTTGGAGTGATGAGGCAGTATTTACTGGGAGTAATTACTAAGTTCCCTTATGAAAACGGCTCTATAACTGGTGATGTAGACAAAAATGGTGTTTTCAACTCAATAGATTTTGCCTATATGAGACAATATTTACTTGGGACTATATCCAAGTTACCAGTATAAAACTTATGAAGCCATAATTTAATAACCGCACAAGTTCATTTACATGAACTTGTGCGGTTTATTTTTGTGCAGCACCTCTAATATACTCTTTTTTATTACATGTTCTACGTCATTCACGTTCCGAACCTTCATAAAGGATATCTATACAAATTCTGTCTTCGCCATTATAATGCGAAATTCTCATTTCACGGTTTTCAAACTCCTTAATGCCGTCGGTTTTTTCTGCTAAAGCATTTCTTAAGAATCCGATTGCTTCATCTTTTTCGGTCGGGAAATAAATAGCAAGTACCTTTTCCAATGCTTCCACAGTAGCCGGCTTAAGATTATTCGAATCAATAAGGCATATACTAAATGTATCTGTATCAATTAAAAAATCACAGTTTGAAGCGTCAAGGTCATTTTTCCCCTCTGTGCTGCAATACAAGTGGTATCCGTATACCCTCGACTCTGGAAACAACTTTTTCACTTGTGCAATTTCTTTTTTTATAAGTCCAACAAGATCAACCGATACAGTACGTGTCTGAGTTTCCCAACTTGCCATTACACCTATCACTCCAAGTGAACTTAAAGGAATGTACATTCTTGAGTTAACAATGACAGCATTAGCATCAATGGTAGCTTCTTCTTTGTTAAACAGCACTTTATTTTTCCCGACAGTAAAAATCAATTCGTGGTTATAAATATCTGTTAAAATTGCCTGTCTGGTGTCCCCGTCCCATTCCAGTTCACAGCCCATGTTTTCCGCCATAAAGCGGATTGGTACCATAGTTCTTCCATTCGAGCCGATAAACGCTGCTGCATCGCCTGTATAATCAACTCTGTCAATTATAAGACTAAAATTCTGACTAGATCTTTTTTCAGCTGCCAACCCCTGTGTAATGCACAATGAATTAAACACAAAAAAACACAAAAATGCACTTGCGAGATAAACTACTACCTTTTTCATCAAACTCCCCCATTCCATTTATTGAGTACATTCTATAATTTTTTCTTGTTCTTTTCAATATATGTAATAAATAATTTAAATTAAATTTTCTTGACCTCTATTTATAATTGTGTTAAGATATATTATAACATCAATATTTTTCCAAAGGCAATGATAAGGGAAAGTAGATTGTATTTTGCTTTTATAGCGAGTCAGGGATGGTGAAAGCCTGATAGGAGCCGTATAATTGAAGTTCCCCTTAGAGCTGTAAGCTGAAAAGTATATTTACTAAAGTAGGCTAAACCGGAGCTTTCACCGTTAAAAGAAAGAATGTATCGGAATAATCATTTCCTGTACGTTTACAAGTGGGCTTTTTGCCAATTTGGGTGGTACCGCGTGGATAACACACTCCTCGTCCCTTTTAGGGATGAGGAGTTTTTGATTTGTTAATTTATTTGTTTTAAAAAATTTTATCAGGAGGTATAAACTATGATTATTATTATGAATGCAAAAGCTACAAAAGAGCAAATTAACGATGTGGAAAGGAAGTTAACAGAGCTCGGATTTATAACACATCCGATATTTGGAGAGATTAAAACTGTAATCGGGGCAATAGGTGACAAAAGACACTTAAATACTAATGTAATTTCTGTAATGCCCGGTGTTGAAAATATTGTCCCAATTATGAAGCCTTACAAACTGGCAGGCCGTGAGTTAAAACAATCCCCTACTGTAGTTGAAGTAGGCGATGTAAAAATCGGTGGCGACGAGGTTGTTATTATGGCTGGCCCATGTGCAATAGAAACTGAAGAAAACTACGTTGCAACAGCAATAAAGGTTAAAGAAGCTGGTGCCAGAATCCTTAGAGGGGGAGCATTTAAACCTCGAACATCCCCCTATGCTTTCCAAGGTCTTGAAGAAGATGGTCTGAAAATTATGGCTTCAGGACGGGAAGCAACCGGCTTGAAACTTGTTACCGAAGTAATTGATACAAGAGATGTTGAACTGGTTTCAACCTACACCGATATCCTCCAGATTGGAGCAAGAAACATGCAAAATTTCAGGCTTCTGAAAGAAGTTGGAATGTCCTTAAAACCTGTACTTCTTAAAAGAGGACTATCGGCAACAATTGAAGAATGGCTTATGGCTGCTGAATATATAATGGCAAGCGGAAATCCAAATATAATACTATGCGAAAGAGGTATCCGCACATACGAAACAGCAACCCGTAACACCATTGACATGAGTGCCATACCAGTAGTTAAAGAGCTCTCCCACCTTCCTATAGTAGTTGACCCAAGTCATGCTACAGGCACCTGGAAATATGTCAGTGCACTTTCAAAAGGTGCAATTGCAACAGGTGCTGATGGACTGATAATTGAAGTTCACATGGAACCTAATGTTGCACTATGCGATGGAGCCCAATCATTAAAGCCTTCGAAATTTGCCCAGCTCATGAGCGAACTGAAGCCGGTAGCTGAAGCTGTAGGAAAAACACTTTGATTTTTATTAAAAAGCTGTACAAATATGAGGGTTGTTGCAAAATACTTCTTTATATGCCACACGCTGAGGGATAATGAAAAAATAACTTTCTGTTTTTTTACAAACAATACTATTAAATCTAATTTTTTCATTATCCAAAGCAGGAACTTATATTTTAATCATGCCTGTGCCAGATCTTTATAAAATACTGTTTTCAACAGCCCTATTTTGTTTTTTATATTTTGTTTTTAAATAAAAAAAGAAGGCGTTTTATTCGCCCTATGCTAATTTGTTATTTTGATCATATTTGTTTTATAATCTGTTGTTGCCGTTACTTCGTTTATTACCAAGCCACCAAAAGCATTTTTACCCCTGAATTTCATATACACAGTAAGCCCGTTTCCTGTGCCATTATCAACATATCTTGTCTCTACATGTTGGAAACTTCCTGGATCATTCATATTTTCTTTTACCAACCTTACCAATTCAATGTGTGAACCGTCCCATGCAGAGAATTGATACTCTACCCATTTTTTGTAATCAATTTCTTCCTGTTCTTCGGGTGATAAAGTGGGCTTTGGTGTTGGTTTTGTTTGCTGCTGAGCCTCTTTACCCGCCTGAACTCCCTGGTCAGTGCTTGGTGTACTTGCTAACGCTATATTGAAGAGGATCAAACAGGATATAAATCCTGCCAGCATTTTTCTTCTTCTCTTAGGTGTCCCCTTTGGTATTTTCTTTCCAACTATAACGGGAACTACGACCATTCCTAAAAATGATAATACTCCTATTAAAGCCATAATATTTTCTCCATTTCTATTAGTTATTGTGATAAAGAGTTACGAGTTACTATTATAAAACACTCTTTTGTTTCATTCAACCTGTAATAATTTCTAGTATATGATTATCCTTCCTGGTCACATAACTAGCCTTATCTTTATAGTTGAGCAATTTTTGCATAAAAACAAGCAATATACGCAATGACATCAGAAATAATGCAACATATAATGTTCTTAAAAAAGATAGAGGAGAAATCTACAATGAAACCCTTTTTGAATGAGGATTTTTTGCTTCAAAATTCTACGGCTGCAGAGCTTTATCACGATTATGCAAAAAAAATGCCTATATATGATTACCATTGTCACCTGAGCCCACAAGAAATAGCAGAAGACAAAACATACAAAAACATTACTGAGCTCTGGCTTGGGGGAGATCATTATAAATGGAGAGCAATGCGAAGCAACGGTATAGACGAAAAGTATATTACAGGAGACGCACCGGACAAGGACAAATTTTTCAAATGGTCCGAAACCCTTCCGGGATGCATCGGAAATCCTTTATATCACTGGACACATCTGGAACTCAAAAGGTATTTTGGAATAAATGAGCAACTCTCTTTAGACACAGCAGAAGATATATGGAATAAATGCAATGAAATGCTCTCTGGTAAAGAATTCACGGCAAGGTCTCTAATCCGCAGGTCTAATGTACGTGTACTGTGTACTACCGACGATCCGGCAGATACCCTTGAACATCATCAGACACTTGCAAATGATAGAGGATATGATATCAAGGTACTTCCTGCCTTCAGGCCGGATAAGGCCTTAAATATAACTGCTCCAGGGTTTATCGATTGGATTCATAAACTTGAACAAGCTGCAGGCTGTGAGATTAAGGATATCGAAAGCCTCAAATCAGCTCTGCTTAGTCGTATAAACTTTTTTAACAAGGTTGGTTGTAAAGTTTCAGACCACGCTATGGACCCCATGATATACAGGAAAAGCAGTGAGCATGAGGCCTCAGAAGTACTCAAAAAAGCATTAGCCGGTAAGATACCTGATACATGCGAAGTTGAAAAATATAAAACCGAAATCATGCTTTTTCTTGGAAGACAGTATGCAAAACTTGGCTGGACAATGCAACTTCACCTTGGAACAATGAGAAACTGCAACACTAGAATGATGCGTCTTCTTGGTCCGGATACAGGTTTTGATGCGATTGGTGACTGGAATCATGCACAGGCTCTGGCACACTTTTTGGATGCCCTCGACAAAACCGATGAACTTCCAAAAACCATATTATACAGCCTAAACGCAAGGGATAACGATGTACTTGCAACACTGATGGGTTGCTTTCAGGGAAGTTGTGTCCCAGGAAAAATACAGCTAGGTTCAGCTTGGTGGTTTAATGATCAGAAGGATGGTATGGAAAAACAGCTTATCTCTCTTGCAAATCTTGGCCTATTACGTAAATTCGTTGGCATGCTCACAGATTCAAGGAGTTTCTTGTCATATACAAGGCACGAATACTTCCGTCGTATACTGTGCAATTTGATCGGAAACTGGGTGGAAAATGGTGAAGCCCCAAAAGATATGGAGCTTCTTGGTAAAATGGTACAGGATGTTTGCTTTAATAATGCTAACCGCTATTTCGGTATATAATAACAAAACATACATAAAAAATCGAGTTGGGCATTTATACCCACTCGATTTTTTCATGTATAATTTGAGCAACAACAGTTTAAATAGTGTTTTTAAAATCATTTTCACGATTTAATTAAACACAGTTTATCTTTGAACCCTTGCTCCTGCACCTTTCATAACACTTTCAACCTCTTTGAGGCTTGCCATGGACGTATCTCCTGGTGTAGTCATTGCAAGTGCACCATGTGCTGCACCATAATTAACTGCTTTTAACGGATCACCTGTGGTCATCAAACCGTATACAAGTCCGGATGCAAAACTGTCGCCGCCTCCGACACGGTCATATATTTCAAGGCCATTGTATTCATTGGCTTTATATATTTGTCCATCTGCCCAGCAAATAGCACTCCAGTCATTTATGGTAGCTGTTTTTACTGTACGTAAAGTAGTTGCCACAATCTTAAAGTTAGGGTATGTTTCAACAACCTCATTTATCATCTTTTCATATCCATTCAAATTGAGTTCCTTAAGGTTTTCATCATTTCCCTCAACTTCAAAACCAAGACATGCCGTAAAGTCTTCCTCATTTCCAATCATTACGTCAACATACGAGGCAATTTCTCGGTTCACTTCCTGTGCCCGCACTTTACCACCTATGGAACTCCACAATGAAGGTCTGTAATTTAAATCATAGGATACAACTGTACCGTGCTTTTTTGCTGCTTTAACTGCTTCAATAACCACATCAGGAGTTGTATCCGATAGTGCTGCAAATATACCCCCGGTATGAAACCAGCGTGAACCAAGAGAACCAAAAATGTACTCCCAATCAATGTCACCCTTCATGAGTTGCGATGCGGCAGTATTTCCTCTGTCTGAAACCCCGAGTGCACCTCGAATTCCAAAACCTCTTTCTGTGAAGTTAAATCCGTTCCGTACTGTACGTCCAATACCGTCATAAGGTACCCACTTTAACAGCGAAACGTCAACACCACCTTGCAATATAAGGTCTTCCAACAGTCTGCCTATATCGTTATCTGCAAAGGCTGTTACTATGGCAGTATTCATACCAAAGCATTTCCTTAATCCACGGGAAACATTATATTCTCCTCCCCCTTCCCATACTCTGAACTCTCTTGAATTTTTTATCCTGATATCTCCCGGGTCAAATCTAAGCATGACTTCGCCCAATGAAATACAGTCATATTTGCAGTTTTCCTTTGGTTTCATATTTAATACTGTCATTTTTTACTCACCCCTCTATAATTTGATTCATTAATTTGCACGAGCTTCCCTTACTTTTTCAACAAACTTTTTGCCTATGTCTGATATAGACTGATAATCGCCTTTTTTCGCACCAGCTGTCAGATTTCCACCAACACCAACGGCAACACATCCAGCCTTAATCCATTCATTGGCATTCTCCAGGCTTACACCCCCGGTTGGCATCAACTTTGCATAAGGGAGCGGTCCCTTTATTGCCTTGATAAATGCCGGTCCAAATAGTTCTCCAGGAAAAATTTTCACTATATCGGCACCTGCCTCCATACACTCCACTACTTCTTTTATAGTCATAGCCCCAGGCATACAAGCCACCTGATATCTATTACAAAGCTCTACCACCTTTTGCTTGAGGCAAGGGCTGACCACAAAACTTGCACCTGCAAGAATTGCAACACGGGCTGTCTCCGTATCTAGAACAGTCCCTGCACCTATAATAATTTCACCACTACTATAGGTCTCAGACAATACCTTTATAACTTCAGCCGCTCCTGGTACAGTAAACGTAATCTCAATTGCGGCAATTCCTGCCTCTACACATGCACCTGCAATTTTTATTGCCTGATCTGCGTTTTCTGCCCTCACAACAGCTACCACTCCGCAATCACAAATTCTTTTTATTACTTCGTTCTTGTCCATTATACTCACTCCTGATAATAATTTTAGCACCCGGCATCACTACTTTGATTGCCAGCTACCCCCTGCGATTTATTTTCTGCTTGATTGACCACTAATGTCGTTGCAAAACTCTCTTGGTGAAATACCATATTCTTTTTTAAAAGATCGGATGAAGCTGGAATAGTTACCAAAACCGCAATTCATTGCTGCCTCCATTACCTTTATGCCTCCCTTAAGAAGTGCTCTTGCCATTATAAGCCGCTTTTTCTGAATATAATGGTGAATGGTATATCCCGTATATTTCTTGAATTCACGCAGCAAATGGTACTTGCTGATATAAAACTGCGTTGCAAGCGTATCTAGGCTAATCTCTTCGCAAATATTTGAATTGATGTACTTTATAATTTCACTGATTTTGGGGTTATTTTCAATATCCGCTTCAATTTCCTCTTCAGAAGTCTCTAGATAGGCCCTGTTAAGGTAAACAATCAATTCGTTCAGATACACCTTCTTTAAAACTTCACTACCAAAACCTATATTGCTGTTGGCCTTCTCAAGCTTTGCCGCAATACTCCTCAAATAGTTCAGACTTTCAATATTGGGGCGGAGCAAATTATATTTTCTTTGTGAGGAGTATTCAAAGCACATAAACAAGTCGGTACTATCGGTACAAAGTTTCGAAATATAGCCGGGATCAATCCAGATAACTATCCTGTCGTAAACCGCACCATTGCCTATAACCAGCTTATGAATCTCCTTATTGTTTACCAGAATAATGTCACCGGGCTTCAGTTTATATGCCTTGCCCTCAATAAAGTAAGTTACAAAACCTGAAACAAAAAAATACACTTCATAAAAGTCATGACTATGGTAGTCAACCTCAAAAAGAAACATATCCCTGTTATGAAAAAACTCAAAATCCTGACTAATCATGTGTTGCCTTGTTGTAAATTTTTGTTCCATTCAAAACATCACCGCCCTTAAGAAAATGAAACGTAAGCAATATATATAAATCAAGTAATTGAAATGCTATGCAAAATCCTTATCGCGTTCAATATATCCTATCTTGCAAGCCAACCCCCGTCTACAGCAACAGTATATCCATGAATGTAGTCCGAGGCATCTGAGGCAAGAAACACAACAGGTCCTTTAATATCTTCAGATAATCCCCATCTTCCCGCAGGTATACGTTCGAGGATGGCAGCATTTCTGTCCTTATCTTCACGCAATGCTGCTGTATTGTTAGTTATCATATAGCCTGGAGCGATAGCATTGGCATTGATATTATACTTTGCCCACTCATTTGCCATCAACCTGGTTACACCCATTACTCCGCTCTTGCTAGCTGTATATGAAGGCACTCGGATTCCTCCCTGAAAGGACAACATGGATGCAATATTGATAATCTTTCCTCCCTTGCCCTGTTTGATATATTGTCTTGCGACAGCCTGGCTCAGGAAAAAAAGCGACTTGATATTGACATTCATTACATCATCCCAGTCCTTTTCAGAAAAGTTTATGGCATCCTCTCTCCTTATGGTTCCGGCATTATTCACCAATATGTTAACCCTTCCAAACTCTTCAACAGCACTATCCACTATCCACTGGACAGGCTCAATACTTGTAAGATCAGCTTTCAGTCCTAAAAATTTTCTGCCCATGGCTTCAATTTCGCTCTGGATGTCCGGCACACTTGAGTGACCCACGCCAACAATATCAGCACCTGCCTCAGCTAGTGCGAGTGCCATTCCCTGTCCTAAACCGGTATTTGCTCCAGTAACAATGGCAACCTTACCGTCAAGCTTGAATTTATCCAAAATCATGTTTTTCATCTCCTATTTGATATCTTTCATCAAAACTGCATCCATATCAGAAAACACCTGGTTTTCTCCCGCCATTCCCCATATAAAAGTATAGTTCGTAGTAGCACAGCCGGTATGTATAGACCAACTTGGAGAAATAACAGCCTCCTCGTTTTTCATTACTATATGCCTGGTCTCGTTCGGTTCTCCCATGAAGTGGAACATAACAGCGTCCTCGGGCATATTAAAATACAAATATACTTCCATTCTTCGGTCATGCGTATGACATGGCATACTATTCCATACACTTCCCTGCTCTAAGATAGTCATACCCATAACTAATTGACAGCTTTTCACTCCAAGAGGATGAATATATTTATAGATCGTCCTCTGGTTGCATTCAGTCTGTGAACCCATTTTAGCAGGTTCAGCCTTGCTTATTTCAATTTTTACTGTGGGATAAGTCATATGCGCAGGTGCACTATTGAAGTAAAATTTCGCCGGTTTTTTTGGATCTGTGCTGGAAAAAACCACAACCTTTGATCCCATTCCTATATACAATCCATCTTGAGTATCAAGTTCATATATGGTGCCATCTACTGTTACTGTTCCTTTATGTCCGATGTTTATAATACCCATTTCTCTTCTCTCAAGGAAATATTCTGCACGAAGTTCTTTTCCCGCCTCTAGAGCAATAGGGCTAATAGGACTTACAGAGCCGGTAATCATTCTGTCTACCTGACTATAAACCAACTTGATTTCTCCCGGGACAAATAGTCCCTCAATCAAAAATTCTTCCCTTAATCTTCCTGTATCATAATTCTTTACATCTTTTGGATTTGCTGCATTTCTTACTTCCATTTATATCTTCTCCTTATCTAAAATATTGATAAAAACAAAACCATAGTTTCACTCATATATTAATCTATACCTTACAATGTAACGCCATCTTTAAATATTGCAATTTCTCTATAGCCGTTTGTTTCATTTTTAGTTAAGATTTTTCCTGACGCTACGTCCATTATATACTCCCAAAATTTATCAGCTAATTCCTCCATTTGAACTCCTTCCAACAAAGCACCTGCATTAAAGTCTATCCATCCGGATTTCTTACAGAACAATTCTGAATTAGTAGAAATCTTTACTGTTGGTACAGGTGCTCCTAAGGGTGTACCCCTGCCTGTCGTAAAGAGGATCATCTGGGCACCCGATGCAGTCAGAGCTGTAGTTGCGACAATATCATTCCCGGGGCCTTTGAGCAGATTAAGTCCGGGTGTTTTTACAGGTGCTCCATAATCAAGCACATCCATTACATTAGAAGTACCACCCTTCTGAGTACAACCCAGAGACTTTTCTTCAAGTGTTGAAATGCCTCCTTTTTTGTTGCCGGGTGAAGGATTATCATAAATCACCTGTTCATGTTTTATGTAATATTCCTTAAAATCATTGATCAGTTTAACTGTCTTATCAAAAACTTCCCTGTTTATGCACCGGTTCATCAGTATCGTTTCCGCACCGAACATTTCCGGCACTTCTGACAATATAGACGTTCCACCCTGTGAGGTTAATTTATCCGAAAACACTCCAACTAATGGATTTGCAGTAATCCCAGAAAAGGCATCAGATCCCCCGCATTTAAGTCCAATGACAAGCTTTGAAAGAGGACACTCCTGCCTTTTAAACCCTTCTGCATAAGTTACCAGTTCACCTATCAGCTTTAAGCCCTCATCAATCTCGTCCTCAAAATCCTGAGTTGAAAGGAAACGAACCCTCTGTTCATCAATTTGTCCTAATACCTTTTTGAATTCTGTTATGTTGTTATTTTCACAACCGAGCCCAAGCACAAGCACTCCTGCTGCATTAGGGTGATTAACCAAGCCTGCGAGTATTTTCTGTGTATTTTCCTGATCATCTCCCATCTGAGAACATCCATAGGGATGAGTAAATGCAAATATACCATCCATCTTTCCTGAGAATTTCTCATTTGCTTTAAGTGCAAGTATTTCAGAAGTCTTGTTAACACAACCGACTGTATTGATAATCCATATTTCATTACGTATTCCAACTCTTCCATCGTTTCTTACATATCCATCAAATGCAACCTGCGGCTGATGTGCTGCTGAATTTGGCAAATCAGGATTATATGTATAGTCAAGAATTTCGCCTAAAGCAGTACTAAAGTTGTGAGTGTGTACATATTCACCAGCCAGAATGTTCCTTGATGCACATCCGATTGTATAGCCATACTTTACAACCTTTTCACCACTATTAATATCTGTTAACGCAATCTTATGCCCCCGTTCGATGTCCTCAGCGGCTGTGATATCTCTTTGAGCACACCTTACACTTTGCCCCTTTCGGACACAATCCAGCATTACTGCCACATTATCTGATTCATGAATTCTTAATGCCATAACCTGTTTCTTATCCATTATTAATCTTCCATCCTTTTTATTATAACAAGCATGCTCTCTTTATTTATGTCTAATATGTTCTATATGCAGAACTCAGAATAATGAAGAATTTAACATTCTGAATTCTCTAGTTCTGAATTCTTGCGGCTATGCCGCAATATGCTTTGCAAACTGCTAACGACCTGTCATCAAATCTTTTAGAGCCTGTTCCATTCCTGATGTGACAATGCTGAAAAGATAATTTGATATAATCGTGCAAAACCCAGGTATGTCATTAAGGTTCGTGCCCCACCATTCTTTTTTACCAAGCAGTTCGGCACACATTACTTTCAGACCTTCTTTTGTACCATCCCAGTTCTTCCATGCATCAAGAAAAATAGTGAGTATAACCCCATCATCCATAACTTTGTATTCATTTCCATTTCTTTTGCCAATCAATGCACCTTCTAAAATAGAATCACCTTTGTAAAATGCAAATAAGGCTGCAAGTGAAAAGGTAAGTATCTGAGGCAGTTCATCCCGTCTCTTCACATATTCTAGGATTGATGGCAGTACACGAGTTTTAAACTTTGACACCGAATTAAGTGAAATGCTTAGAAGATAATGCTTTATAAAAGGATTTGAAAACCTCTCAACAACATCTTTAGCATACTGCTTCAGTTCATCTTCCGCGAGATTAAGCGTAGGTATAATCTCGTCAAAAATTCCTTTTTTCATATATGTATTTACTAACTTATCATCAAGACACTCACCCACGGTATTCAGTCCGAAAAGATAAGCCGCCAAAACTGTCATGGTGTGTGCACCGTTTAATATACGCACCTTTCGCGTCCTATACGGTTCCATATCGTAAGTCCATATCACATTAAGTCCGGCATCCTTGAAAGGCAGCTCTTTCTCAAGCCTTTTATCCCCCTCAACCACCCACAGGTGAAATATTTCTCCCGTATCCACAAAATTATCCTGATATCCCAAAGTTTTTGTAATATCCTCAATTTCATCCTTCGGAAAACCTGTAACTATCCTATCTACCAATGTGTTAAGGAAATAATTTGACTTTTCAATCCATCCTTCAAATTGATTGCCCAATTCCCACTCTTTTGCAAGCCTCAGAACAATTTCCTTGAGATTATCCCCATTTCGGTCAATCAACTCACAGGGCATGATAATAAACCCTTTACTGTTATCACCATTAAAGGCTTTAAATCTGCGATACAAAAACACCGTCAGCTTTCCCGGAAATGATGCAGGTGGTGTATCCTCCATCCTGTCGTCAGAATTATATGTAATTCCGGCTTCTGTTGTATTAGAAACAATAACCCTTAGTTCGGGATTTTCAGCAAGCTTCAGATATTCTTCGAATTGAGAATAAATATTAACACCTCGGCTTATAGCTGTTATTAGTTCCTTGTTATTGACAACCTTTCCGTTCTGTATTCCCCTAAGCAAAAGGGTATACAGGCCATCCTGGCGATTTATGGCATCAATAAGACCTCCACTGATAGGCTGAACTACTACAACACTACCCTTAAACATTCCGCTTGAGTTCAACCTGTTAAACATCCAATCTACAAAACCCCGCAAAAAATTGCCTTCTCCAAACTGAAGCACCTTTTCAGGATAAGTGTCTAATGAACCTACTTCAAGACCAGGTATGGCTTTAAAATCTTTCTTCTTTATCAGCGACTTGTTGAGTACTTCCATTACTGCATCCCCCTTATTTGATTTAACCCATGCAAAATTATTATATAGCAACCCTTTTGCTGTTTTCTTATCTTTAGTTGACTAATATATTGCAAAAATTGCTGTTTTTTTGCACTTTCAGTCATGTAGTCGTGCGTTTTACTACAGACTTCTTGTAATTTAATGGTGAACAGCCGGAAATATCCCGAAATACTCTGTTGAACTGTGCAATACTGCCAAATCCCGCCTTTTCAGCAATTTGAATCATTTTAAGCCCGTCTTGCTCCAGAAGTTTCTGGGCTTCTTTCACACGCACACTGTTAATATATTGTACAAGTGTATATCCTGTAGTTTCCTTAAATGTACGGCACAAATAATACGGACTTATATAGAAATGCTCTGAAATATCACTAACAGACAACTGCTCGTTGTAATGCAAATTAATATATTTAACAATATCAGAAACCTTTTCATGTCTCGGGCAGTCTGATAAATATTCCTTCTCGTTATATTCATGCGAATGTCTGGCAATAAAGACAAGAAGCTTCATTAAAAGCCCTTGCAGAGAAACTTCAAAACCTACTGCCTTTTTAAGTATTTCTTGGTTCATTTCTTTGAATATGCTTTCAATTTGGGCTTGCTCTTTTAAAGAAAGCTCTATAACACTGAAGTTTTTTTGTGTAAGAAAATTGAGAAGAACCTCAACTGACCCATTGATGGTTTCAAGAAATTTATTTTCAAAATAAACCAATATCCTCTGGTGATCTGGCAAATCTGCATCAGTGGTTTTGTGCAACTCACCCTGATTAATAAAAACCAAGTGTCCTCTCCTTATACGGAAAACACGGTCTTTTATAAAATAATACCTTTCGCCCGATGCAAGATAATATATTTCATATTTTTCATGTACATGCTTTTGACTCATCGAAAAAAATCCTGTCACCTTGCTACTCGAAATAGAAAAAGCATTGTCATCCGTTGAATAGGTATCAATATTAATGCTAATAACAATCATCTCCTTTACAAAACATTATATCACTCCACTATACAAAAAAGCAATATATGATTATAATTAATAATACAAAGCATTATTCACGCAGATTTTGTCTCCAAACTAATATATAATTGATTATAGTTAGAACTCAATCAGCACTAGTGCATTTTCAATATTACTAATTTCTAAGCCTCGCATGCTCTATAAGTTAATTCTGATACGAGGCACTAAATTTTTTAAAGGTGGTGTTTTATGAATATCAGCAATCGTGTCCTATTAGAAAAAATGGCAAACTCTGTAATGAATCGGCATTCAAAATATATGGATAAGTGGTGTTATGAATTCGGACTTATTCTTAAAGCGTTTGAATCTGCCTGGAAACTCACTGAAAACGAAACTTACTTTAATTACATAAAGCTGCAAATGGATCGCTTCATTGATGAAAATGGAAATATATCTAATTATGATCCGTATGAACTGAATCTTGATCATATAAATCCGGGCAAAATTTTATTGTTTTTAAGCTTGCATACCAAGGATAACCGTTATATAAAAGCCGCTTCAATACTAAGAAATCAAATTAACCGTCAACCAAGAAACCTTAAAGGGGGATTCTGGCACAAGAGAATATATCCTCATCAAATGTGGCTAGATGGTATATATATGAGTTCACCCTTTTATGCACAATACGCATCGATTATGAACACTCCGGAAGCCTTTGATGATATCGCCAATCAGGTTATCTTACTTAACGAACATACACGGGATCTTAAAACCGGACTCCTTTATCACGCCTGGGACGAGAGTAAAGGTATGAAATGGTCAAATGATGTTACCGGCTGCTCTCCACACTTTTGGGGTCGTGCTATGGGGTGGTATGCTATGGCACTGGTGGATATTCTGGATTTCTTCCCGGAAAACCACACTATGAGAAGTAATCTGATATCCATACTTCAGAAGCTTGCGGAAGCTGTGGTTTCGGTTCAGGATCCCAATACAGGAGTTTGGTATCAGGTTCTTGACAAAGGGGATAAGCCTGGAAATTATCTTGAGTCTTCCGCTTCATGCATGTTTACATACACATTATCTAAAGGAATACTCATGGGATATCTTGACAAGAAGTATGTTACTTATGCCACAAAGGCATTCAATGGTATCCTTGAGCATTTTGTTGAAATTACATCTGATGGTTTTGTCGATCTGAAAAATGTTTGTTCTGTTGCCGGACTTGGGGGAAATCCCTACCGTGACGGCTCGTTCGAATACTATATCAGCGAACCTGTGGCAGCAAATGATTATAAAGGCTATGGTCCTCTTATTTTAGCTACAGCAGAAATTCTAAAACTCGGAGATGAAATATGAATACACTATCTACAGTATATGATGTAACAAAATACGGAGCTGATGCTACAGGTAGAGTTCTCAGTACATCAGCATTCACAGCATGCATCCAGTTATGCATGCAAAATGGCGGGGGTACAGTATATGTTCCAGCAGGAACTTTTCTTACCAGTGCTATTGAGCTTAAGAGCAATGTCAATCTGCACCTGAGTGCAGGAGCACGTATTGCATTTTCACAGGATATCGCTCACTATCCCGTAATTCAAACCCAGTGGGAAGGCACAGAGCAACAGGCATATATGCCAATGATTTACGGCAGGAATGTTGAGAATGTATTCATTACAGGACAAGGTACACTCGATGGACAGGGTGAATTCTGGTGGAAGCAATTCAGATGCGGAGCTCTGTTGCATCCAAGACCTCGTCTGGTAGGTTTTGACAATTCTAACAGGATAACTATTGACGGAATCAAACTTATTAATTCGCCAGCATGGACAATTAATCCCATACGCTGTAACAATGTCACCATAAATAACATCACTATCATCAACCCCCCAGACTCTCCAAATACAGACGGAATCAATCCGGACTCATCTATGAATGTCCGAATTTCCAACTGCCACGTGGATGTCGGCGATGACTGTATAACCATAAAATCCGGGACTGAAAAATGCAAATCCATGTCAATTTGCAAAAATATCACTATATCAAATTGTACTTTGTTGCATGGTCATGGTGGTGTAGTTATCGGAAGCGAAATGAGTGGCGGTATTAAAAATGTTGTAATTTCCAACTGTGTTTTTGAAGGCACAGACAGAGGCATACGCATAAAAACTCGCCGCGGACGTGGCGGTGTAGTTGAAGACCTCCTGGTAAACAACCTTATAATGAATAATGTGATGTGTCCTATCGTTATGAATATGTACTATTTTTGTGGTGAAGGAGGCAAAGCTCAAACTGTTCAGGACAGACTACCTCATCCTGCGACTTCATCAACGCCGGTTCTCAAAAATATACGTTTATGCAATATTACCGCACGTAATGCCCATGCAGCTGCTATGTTCTTATTCGGTCTGCCCGAAATGCCGGTAAGTCAAATCACTTTCAGCCACGTCTCAATATCAATGTGTGAAAATGCTATCGAAGGAATACCTGCAATGATGAGCGGTCTTCAGCCAACAAAAAGGCAAGGTATCTATTGCTGCAATACACAGGATATCTGCTTTGACCACGTCACAATATATGATCAGGATGGTCCGGCAATCACCATGGACAATTCTCACAAAGTAAGCCTCTCATCCTGCAATTTTAACCTTAATGATTAGGGTATAAATAAGAAATACTCCGCTTCCCGTTTGAATTAATCAATATTGGAAGCGGAGTTATTTTTACCCAAAATATAATTTTAAGATTTACTATAGATGAACAACTTTACAATTAAAATTTTAAATGAAGTTGTTCATCTAACTTAGATAACGTTTAAGGACTAAATAAATATAACTTTAGTGTGCGTTATCTATATATATATTTCAAATATTTCATTCCTTCGGGCATTGTCGTAGGTTTTGCATCTTCCATCAATATATTTATATCGGGTTTATAAACCTTAAGCAACTTAAACAAAAGTTCATAGTTTAGCATTCCGTTTCCAGCCTGTACCGATTTAGTTTGTCCGTCCGAAATGGTAAAATCCTTTGCATGAAGTATAACCATACGATCACCAAAAAGTTCAAAGGATTTTGATATAATATACTCCTGATTCTGGTAATTATCTATAGAAATCAAATTTACAGGATCAAAAACCACCTGAAGATTATTAGAGTCTACATTTTCCAGAACCTTTGCAACTCTTTCAGGTGTGTGCGTCACATATCTGGTCACTCCCTCAATTGCTGTGATAACACCAAAACGTTCTGCCTCTTCAGTCATCTCCTTTACGCTCTCTACCAAATCGTTAAATGCTTTTTCCCCATGATTATCCGGGTGAAACGAAAAGTCCGCATTTATTGAACCTGTTTCAGTTGCAACGATTCCGCAGCCAAAATCCCGAGCAAATCGCAAATGTTCCTTGAATCTTTCTATTTGAAGTCTCCGTTCTTTCTTGTCAGGATGAACAGGATTGATATAACACCCAAGTACAGCTATCTGTATACCATAACGTTCAAAAGTTTTACCTATACGCCATGCCATTCCAGGATTTAACCTGCCCAAACCAAAATCCATTCCTTCAATTGCCTTCGATAAGGCAAGCTGTATACAATCAAAACCCATTTCGGATATCTTTCTGGCCAAATCTTCAACAGGCTGTTTTCCAAAGTCATGTGCCCTTACTCCAAGCCTCATTTTCTTACCTCCTATTTAGTCCTCGGTATTCTATTCTTCTTAAAAAATTGTTTCTTGCAAACTTTTATAGCATATTCGTTATAAGACAATTTTTTAAGAAGATATATAGATAACGTACACTAAAGTTAAATTTATATAGCATCCAAACGTTATCTAATTTAGATGAAAAACGTCCTTTAATTTTAGTTTTAGAGTTTTTCATCTATAGTTCATCTGTTTATCGCGGCGGAACTTACTACTTTGATTGCAGCTTCCGCTGCAATACTCTATACTCATTTTTTCTTTAGACACCTCTATCCTTTGCTTATATTCTTGTATTCAACAGGTGTCATACCAACAGTATTCTTAAAGGTTGTGGAAAAATACTGTACATTTTGATAGCCCAATTCTTCAGATATCTGATAAATCTTTTTATGGCTGCTTTTTAGCATTTCCTTTGCTAGTTCCATCTTTACATTTCTGACGTATTCAACAAACTGAATACCCTTTTCCTCCTTAAATAGCCGGCTTAAGTATGAGGGGTTCAAATTGACATACTCAGCCACCTCTCCAAGAGAAATATCCCTTTTACAGTTCTTTTTGATATAACTTACAGCGGAACTGATAACCCCTCCAGTCTTTGCAGCCTTTTTTTGATTGATAAGCACACATGCACGCCCCACTAGGTCATCATACCATTTTTCAATCTCGTCAAGTGTCTCTTTTTTGAATAATTCTCCATATAAGTGTACAGGTGCATCATACAGGTGATCGGTGGATATATTCATCTCATAAAGTGTCCTCAACAGCGATGACAGGAGATGGCAATATACCTGCTGGACATAGTAATATGGAATGCTTCCGCAACTGCTAAACTGAGAGATTTTAGTCCTTATCAGCTTTTGCACCTCATCAGCCCTACCCGTTGAAAAAATATTCTGAATGCGATTTAGTATTTCACTTAAGTCATTGAAAAGATAGGCATGCTTCATCTCTTTCATCTCAACATGTTCAATATTCAGTACAGCATTATTTCCGTATATCAACCTGTAATTGAGAGCTTTTATTGCCTCCTGATAAGAAAGAGAAGCTTTCCCGATATGTGGATAAACTCTTCCAATCCCTGCACTAACTGATATTCCAGTTTCTTTTCTCATTGTATTCTTTATAGTTTCAGACGTAAGAGCAACTTCTTTTATTGCGGCAGCATTATCAGAACCTGCGTTGTATATAACTACTACCTCATTATTATAACTTTGAAATACAATCTTCCTGTAATTTTTTGGTAGCAGTTCTCTCACCATCTCCACAATTCTGATATGAATAATCTGTATGCTCTTTTCATAAAACTCCTCGTTAGCTTCCGCTTCTCTGTCAACAGTAAATACAATTACACCAATATCAGTTTGCTCAAGGTCAATCCCATATTCGGCAAATTGTTTTGTATAGTCACAAACAAGTCTGTCTCTACCCATAATCAGGTTATTATGAAAATGTTCTCTAAGGATAGGGAGATTATTCCGATATAGTTCTTCCAATAAGTCTTTATTTTCTTTTTCCAGCTTCTCCGATATAACGGCATCCCGAGCCTTTAAAACCTCCTCAATCACTTTTTGCTTTTTAAGAGGTTTTGTAATGTACGATTGTACACCGAGTGTAATGGCTTCCTGTGCAAAATCAAACTGTTCATACGCACTTATAAGTATTATCCTGACCTCCGGACTAACTTTGCGCAGCTCTTTGACAAGTTCAAGCCCACTCAAGCCAGGCATCCTGATGTCGGTCACAACAATATCAGCCTTGCCTGATGTAGCCATTTCCAGTGCCTCAATCCCGTTTTTTGCAGTACCTATTATTTCTATTTGATAACTTTCCCAGTCAATGCTCTCCTTTAGTCCATCTAAAATAATCTGTTCATCATCTGCTATAACCATTTTCAGCATAACTCACCCTCCAGCGGCCACTTTGAATTTGCAGGTATAATTACTGTTACCTTAGTCCCCATACCCTCCGTACTGCGGATGGCAAGACCATACTCAGCACCATAGTAGAGCTTAATTCGCTTATTAATATTTGCAAGTGCGAAATAATTTTCTTCATCCATCTGATCATCTGATAAAAAATTGGAAATCTCTTTAAGCACATCTGATTTCATTCCAACCCCATCATCTTCTACAGTAAAAAACACTCTTTCCTCAATTTTGACACCCTTGACCTGTATCAGGCTTTCTCCTGTCTTAGGCTCAACTCCATGGCAAATTGCATTTTCTAACAGGGGCTGCAGCATGAAATTGGGTATTATCATGTCAATAATCTCGTTGTCAAAGTCAATCAAACATTCAAAACGATTTTTAAAACGAATTTTTTGTATTTGCACATAACTTTCAAGCTGTTCTAAAGTATCAGCAACAGATATAAAATCCTTTCCAGCATTGAGGCTGCGTTTGAAATATGTAGACACCGAGTCCACCAGCACTTCTAGTTCACTGTATCTTTCGAGTTGAATCAGCCAGTTCATGTTGTCAAAAATGTTGTATATAAAATGTGGATTTATTTTTGATTGAAGCAGCTTCAGTTGTGCTTCTTTCTGTAGAAGTTTCTGAGAGTAGAGCTCTCCGAAGAGACCTCTGATTTTGTTTACCATGTCATTAAAGCTCGAATACATAAATCCAAACTCATCTGTATCCCTGTGCTGTATATTTACACTGAAATCTCCTTTTTCCACTTCCTTCATAGAAGAGATCAGCCTGTTTAATTTACTGTAAACAGTCCTTGAAAGAAGTAGAATCAATGCTGTAGCAGTTAAAACATTCATAACAAGGAAAAGAATAAATATATAGTCACGAAGCTCCGTCATCTGCTGCATTGTTGAGTTTGCCATAACAAAGGTTACAAACTTCCATCCTGAGTATTCCGACGTTTCGTACACAAGAATATATTTTCGCCCATCCACCTTAAATATCTTTCCATCACTTTCACCAACCACAAGTGCTTTAAGCTCACTGATCTGCTCCTCCGAGGGTATATTTTTTTCTGAAAAAGCCTTTATTACTATATTATTGTTACTGTCTAAAACCATACTGCTATAATCATATTTACCTTTTATGATGTTACGGATATGGAATTTATCGAAACTTACTGCAAGAACACCTGATTTTGCTCCCGTAGATAATACGTGCAAAGGTTTTAACATAGTAAACTGCTCATAGTTTCTATTTAATATAAAATCAAGCTCTTTACGGTACCCGTCTAAAAGTTGGAATCTCTTTTCATTCATCATTTGTTGGGTATAATAGTCCCTAATTTCCGGTGAAAGATCGGAATAAACACCAAAATCACTGGTATAAAGCTTTCTGTTTTTATCAAGATATAAATCAATCGAAGCAGCACTGTTTACAGAATTTGTGCCAATGCTTTGCAATATGTTTATTATGTCCCTGTCAGCAAAATGGTCATTAGGATTATTCAGATCTCCATACTCAAGCTTTTTTTGGATTTGATGGTTGTTCTGAACCACATCGGAAGTGTATTCCATCCCTTCTAAAATGATGTCTACAAATTCTCGCATCCTGCTTACTCCATTTTTGCTCTCTGCGATGACAATATGCTCAATATTAGACGAGTAAAGCCTATTAAACACCCAGTTGAAAATGAAAAAAATCCCTAGGGCAATAGCAATAAAGTAAAGAATAACCTTCCTCTTTGTATTGAAAATCCTATAGTCACTTTTGATATGATTAACCTCAGCATGATCACTATGCCCCATAAACGCAACTACCTCCAACTATAGTGCTTTTTAACATTACTTATTTCTAATTTTTCATAATGTTAAAAATGCACTTCATCTGCTCTAAGCCTCGGACGCTCTAGAAATCAATTCTGTTACGAGGCACTAGTGCTTTTTAATATTACTATTATACTACATTCTCACCTTATCAGTTATATCTCTTCTTAGGTATAAAAAAACAACTCTAAAGAAATAGCAGGATGGAAGAATTTCATCCCATCCTGCATACTTCCCTAGTTTTCAAGGGGGCTAAGTTACAACCAAAAAGTAAGTTCCTACTTTATGTAGATCGTGAAAAGGACAAAATATATTTTCACGATAATAAACCAAGAAAATTATTTATTTAACTGTTCAAGCATTTGATCTCCCTTAATACTCTTCCAGAATGCCTCATATTCCCTATAACCTTCGTCTACACTAATTGTTCCCAATATGATTTTGGATGAAATCTCTTCAATCTTTTTCTTATATGCAGGCTGATTTTTATCGTATAATTGGGACTTTCCGCCTGGAACTACAAATTTGGGACCTAAGTGTTTGGTAGCCTCTTCGTTATATTTAGTCTGCTGTGGCAGCAATTCTTTGGTTGACGCATCCCACTCAAATCCATAGTCATTAACCTTTGGATAGTATAGCAGGAATTGATTTATGTCAGATTTATAACCAGAATTTTTAGCTTTTTCCGTTGCTTTAAGGAAATTATTCTCAACTGTATAATGTTTGTCTTTTACACCTAGACATCTGAGTTTAACACCTTCTTCTGAATAAAAGTAATAATTGATAACTTCCAATGCTCTATCTGCAACCTTAGACTTCGATGAGATACAAAGAACATCCTGAATAGCTTCATTCAAGTTACCGCCATCACCGTTCGGACCCTTCAACTCATATATGGGCATAAAATCGGTAGACGCATTAACTTTTTTGCTTTCCAAAGCATAGTATATATATCTGTTGTAATAGTCCATTGTGGATGCTGCTTTACCTGAAAACAACTTTTCTCTTATAGTTGCATTTTCATTAGTCAGGAATTCCTTATCCCATATTTGGTCTTTATAAAGTTTTGCAATATAGGTCAAGGCTTCCCTTGCCTGAAGTGTGTTGAAACCATCATAATACTTCCCGTCCTGATTAACACCAATGCCAAAATAAGCACCAAAAGGGTTAAAGAAGAAAGGCAAATTATCAAGAAACTTAGGGAAGGTAAATGGTATAGCCCCAGACCCAACTAATTTTTTCATTTCATTATAGAATTCTTCCGTGGTAGGTGTCTCGGAAAGATTAACCCCGTTCTTTTCTGCCAAATCCTTTCTAAGCCAGATTACTTTTGAAAGCGGTACATACATAGGCACGCCATGGATATTTCCATCCACTCTTAAATAATCAAGATATTTTGAATTAACCAAGGATGTAATCTCAGGTGCATTTTTAAGCAGTTCATCCATAGGCATTGTATATCCTCTTGAAGCCATAACCTGTAAATTATCCATCGCTTTCCTTACTGCGAAGATATCAGGTATCTGTCCGGAAGCCAACAACACATTCAGCTTGTCATTATAACTGCTCTGAGGCGGTGCAGTTATTACCAAATCAGTATTTGTTTTCTCCTCAATCACCTTTTCAACTTCCTTCATCAATTCAGGATCAACAGCTTCGCCTCCCCAACCAGTCTGAGACATACAAATGCTCAACTTAACCTTTTCCTTCGGACTCTCTGTTTTTGTTCCATCTGCTAAGCTTGTACTGGTAGGTTCTTCAACTACCGGCTCATTATCTTTACACCCCGCAAGTGTTGAAGCCGACAAAATAAAACATACCAGCAACGTCATTAACCTTTTTCCACCCATCATTTCCCTGACCCCTTTCTAGATTTCTTTTTAATAATAAGCTATTTTATGTAAAAATATCATCAGTACACTATTCCTTAACCGATCCCAACATAATTCCCGAAATAAAGTACTTCTGTATAAAAGGATACAAAACTAAAACAGGTATCATTGTCATTATCATAACAGCCATCTTAAAGTTATTAAGTGCCGATGCAGATGATATTGCTGATTCTGATTGGAAAATAAGCTGTCTTAACAATACCTGAAGGGTATATTTACTGCTGTCATTAATAAACATTACTACGTGAAGGTAACTGTTCCAGTGTGCTACAGTATAAAACAATGTTACCGCCGCAATAATTGGTATGGACACCGGTACAACAATACGGAGCAAAATCCCCAACTCCGAACATCCGTCAATCCTAGCAGATTCAATAATACTTTCAGGTATACCGCTCATATAGTTCTTCATAAGAATAAGATTGTAAGTCGAAATTGCTGCTGGTAATATAAGCGACAGGTAATTGTCAATAATCCCTAATTGCTTTACTACCATATATAGAGGCATAATACCGGCATCTAAAACCATGGTAGCCACAATAAACTTCATTAAAAACTTTTTACCAATTAGGTCCCTTTGAGCCAGAGCATAGCCCATCACCACTGTCATAGCCATAGAAACCACAGTAGATACGAGGGTAACAGCTATCGAATTACGAAAAGCATCCATGTATCCGCTTCGGAAGATAGCTAAATAGTTTGCAAAGGTAAACCCCTTTGGAATTAGAACATATCCCTCCCTAGCCACCACGTCATCAGGTGAAATTGATGTGAATACAACTATAAGAAGCGGAATTAGAACCGCCAGACTAACTATAAACAAAAACAATGCATTAAAAATATTAAACATTATTCTTCCCCGACTTGAATATCCAACCGGGCCTGATTTCTCTAATCGCATTCTGATTTACCCCCTTCGTTATATAATACCCTCACCGAGAAATTTCTTGCTGACCTTGTTACAGCCTAAAACCAAAATTGTACTTACTACTGCCGTAAACAAACTTATTGCTGTTGCATATCCAATATTTCCGTTAAGAAGCCCTTCTGTGAAGGAATATGTTGTTAAAACTTCACTAACACTATAAACCGATGGCACATACATAACAAGTACCTGTTCGAAAATTTGCAGCACACGGGCTACAGTAAGAAGCAAAACAGTAGCAATTGTACTTTTGAGACAAGGAAGTGTAACATACATCACTTTCTGCCAGTAACCAGCACCATCAATAGTAGCTGCTTCATAAAGCTGCACATCAATAGTGGAAATAGTTGCAATATATATGACTGTCCCATATCCCACATCTCTCCAAATATAAGACCCGACTAGCACAGACCTGAACCAGTTCTGGTCAGCCATAAAATATATGGACTCGCCTCCTAGTGACATAATAATCTGGTTTACAATCCCCTGAGAAGGTGATAAAAGCAATGCAAATACCGCTCCAACAACAACCCAAGAGAAAAAGTGCGGTATATAAACAATAAATTGCACAAGCCGCCTTAGCCTAACAAATACAAGTTCATTCATAAGCAGTGCAAGAATTATTGGCAGCGGGAAGTAGAAAAGCAAATTATATAGACTGATAAGCAATGTATTGCGGAATGCGTTCCAGAAACCGGGTGATGTAAACAACTGTTGGAAGTTCTCGAACCCGACAAAAGAAACCGAAGCTCTGGTTCCATAATCCGTAAACGCAGTAAATACACCTAACATGGGTGCATATTTAAAGATCAGATACCATAAAATACCCGGAATCAAGAGCAACAATATGTATTTTTGCCTCCTAAATTTGCTTTTCAATTCACTATTATTCTTCTTTTTCTGTGCCACAACATTTTGACCAGGAACAATCGTTGCACTTGTTCTCATTTTTCTCGCCCCTTTAAATTTTCAAAATCGGGTTACCCTTATACAAAAATATTATAGAAATTCGCCTTCAATTTCTACATGACAAATTTGCCGTTTTGTTCATATTTTTTACGTTGGAAGATTAAGGTTACATTTTGTATTGAATAAACCATGCATAACTGTTAGAATTATGTTAGCCAATTTAAGCATTAATTTATATAATTTTTACCTTTGAAATAGGATTGCCAAAACACAGAAAATATAATAATAGGGATGTGTAAAATAGATGCCAGATTTTTCAAATAAGCAAAAAACAGACATAATTACAAAGAAAGATAACAACAAACTAAAAACATTCTTTGATATATATGTAGGGAAGTTTTCCAAACTCATTTTACTCAATGTGATGAATGTTATCTTAAATATTCCAGCCATTTTCGCTGCATTCTTTTTAAGCAGCTATTTCTTTACTGGAGACAAGGAACTAAAAAGTCTGAATTTTTTCATAGGTTATACTGTCATCAGCCTTCTGGTGTGTTTTCCGTTGATCACCATAGGACCGCTTCAAGCAGGATTTACTTATATATTTCGGAATTTTGTAAGAGAAGAACATACCTTTATTTTTGACGATTTTAAAGAACAAGTAAAGAAAAACTGGAAACAGGGCTTGGCAATATCATTAATTGATTTTGCAATAGTAACCGTGCTTATAATTGAGATAAGTTTTTTTAGATCCCAGACAGGGTTGATTAGCAATATATTATTAGGAATGGCTTTTATCATATTTGTGATTTTTTCAATGATGCACATATATATCTACCAGATGATGGTTACAATTGAACTAACTGTTTTCCACATCTATAAAAATGCATTGATATTTACTTTAATACACTTTTTCAAAAATATTATGATTTATCTTTTGTGCACTGTTATAATAACATTATTAGGAGTCTTTTTACCGTTGGGAATATTGGGCTTTCTAACTGTTTCCATAAGTACAATAGGATTAATTATAAACTTCCATGCTAATACTGCAATTAAAAAGTATTTGATAGACCCAGCTATAGTTAAGGAAACCACTGAATCATAAATTGTGTTTTAGTGTTCCGTCATTTTCTGTAAATCTATTTGCTTAAATAGGTTTCTATATCTATCTGTACTGTTTCCCTCAGCTTTCCTATCTCATCGTAACTGACAACAATATTCTTACCTATTTCCTTAGCATAATACAACGCTTTATCTGCAAAATTTACGACCTCTTTTATATCTTTAGAATGCGTCGGATACTGAGCTATGCCACAGCTCACTGTAACTTTGCACTTAGTCTCTTCGTTTCCTACATTTAGGTTCTGCTTTTCAAGCTGACCCCTGATCCTGTCACCAATTCCTTTTACCGTCTCCATATCCAAGTCTCCGATAAGTACAATAAACTCTTCTCCTCCATATCGGACAGGTATGTCCGTCTTTCTGATATTTTGCATTACGATATCTCCAAACAATGATAAAAGCTTGTCTCCCCATATATGTCCGTATGTATCGTTAAACCTTTTAAAATTATCAATATCAAACATCAGAACATTCAGGGGTTTTCTTGCATAATCTGCGTAAAGTGCTTCTTCTTCTAGTTTTTGATCAAAATAATGCCTATTTGCAAGTCCTGTAAGCTTATCTGTTCTTGCCAGCTTAAATTCCCGCTTGTGCATCTCATCATACTTTTTAACTTCCATGATAACAAGCGATACTCCATAAGCAGTAATGAGCATAAATAAATCCCTGGTTATCAGTCTCCAATAGTTAAATTCATCAAGGCTGTTTCTTGCAAAAAACAAAGCAGACATAGAATATACAGATATTGTAAACACAGTTATATTGACTATACTTGTTATATTCCTGCTAATACCATAGTATGAAATTATAAAAAGCAGAACAATAAAGATATCTGATTGAATGCCACCAAGAATAAACGAGATAAAGCAAATCAGTACCACGTCTACATAGAAAACAATACTAATTTCTTTCTTGACTTTTTCCGGCCTGCTAAAGAGAATCAAACAAGTTATTAAAGCATTATAGATTGCCATAAGCACCATGATCTGGCTTACAGAATTTTTTGAAATAACATACTCTGAACCAAATAGAAAAGCCGGAACAATAAATATCAACAAAGTCCATCTGAAATACAGCATATTACGCTTAAACTTAGCTAATTTTTGCTTCTTTTCCTTTATAGACTCACTAATGATATCCTTAATCATAGATTCCTCTATTCCTTTTTGGATTATTTTTTATTGCTTTAGTTTCAACTTCAACTTGAAATATGTTATCAGATTATTACATTTCACCTCTTAATATACAGTTTTTTACACCCCCTTCTTTAATCCAATCTTTACTTGAACCTTATTCCAATATAGCACTAATGTTATACCTAAGATAATAAATAAAGTTCCAAAAACAAAATTAATTGTAACTCTCTCCCTCAAAATGATAACAGAAAAAATTGTTGCCAATACAGGCTTCAGGAAGAACACCAACGAGCCTTTGCTTGCACCAATTATCGACAGTCCCATAAAATAGGTAAGGTAAGCAACACCAGTTACAAGCAGGGACAGATATATCAACTGATATGTTGCAGAATAATCAAACTTTAACACGGGAAGTCTGAAGAAAATCAAAAATGGTAATAAAGCCAAGCTTCCTAAAATAAATGAATAAGAATTCATCTTAAGGCTACCAATTTTTGATGACACTTTCCCACCCAGCACAGTATACAAACCATATAGTATAGCTGATCCTAAAGCCAATAAAGGGCTTTTTAGATCCAACACACCCAATTTCATACCGTTTATTGATATCATAATCACACCAAACACGCCAAACATCAAACCAATAACTTTATACAATCGGATTCTTTCTCTATCAATAATAGCTGCAAAAACAGTCACAAATATAGGGTTACTGCTAAATATAACTGCCGCAATAGAAGCTTTAGAGTTTGGTATATTTAAGCTTAGTTGCAATAAATTCATGCTAAGTACAACATTAATTATTCCCACTACCGCCACATATCCAAGTTCTTTAAGCTTTATTGCAATATCGCCTTTTACTAGCAATATAATAAACAGCAAAACACCACCAATAAAAAATCTTAAAAAATTGACTTGAAATGGATCAGCTTTGTTAACCAAAGTCTTACTGACTACTTCATATGTACTAAATAAAATTATTGTAATTAAAAGATATAAATAACCAATTCTGTTGGATTTCAAAGTGTAATTCCTTTCCTGATTTATGCTGCCACCACTATTATATATCATTGTGCCAATTTTTACATAGGTCTAATTTCCTAAGTTAAGTCCTATTAATTTGAACCTATAAATATAAGACCCTGTATTCATTAACTTTAAGTCAATAAGAGTATATAATAATATTATAGTAATCATTGGACTAATTGTCAAAAGTCAGGGTGATTTTTTGTGAAAATGGTAAATTGTGAAAGATGCGGAAAAATGTTTGGTTCAAACGGCTTTTATAATGTTTGTGAGTTGTGTACTAAACGTGATGAACAAGATTTCTTGAAAATCAAGGAATATCTCACTGAACATCCGGGGGCTAAACTGTTTGACGTTGTATCCGATTTGAACGTAGCAGTAAGAAAAATAAAACGTTACCTTAGAGAAAACAGACTTGAAATAATAGAAAGTAATAACCACTTTCTATTTTGTGAAATGTGCGGCAAACCAATAAGATCCGGCCAATTATGCGATAACTGCTACAGTGAATTTCACCGGGACTACAAGACTGTTTATTTGGATGTCATAAATCCAAAAACCGGAAGTAGAATAACCTTAAAATCATATACGTGAAAAACTGCTAGTGCTTTTTAACATTACTTATTTCTAGTTTTTCATAATGTTAAAAATGCACTTCCTCTGTTTGTGGCCTGCTATCTTAAACTATTAAACTTTACAGGCCGCTAGTGCTTTTTAACATTACCAACAATAATGGGGTTGCCACAATAGGCTTCCCCATTATTGTTAAAACCATTTTCACGGTTTATTTAGTTTTTTTAGGAATCGACCAAATTTGGTTCTTCCTCAGATATTTATTTCATCAACTGCCTCAAAACTTGTGTTTGCACCGTTTAATAAAACCTTTATATAGGTCTTATCTCCATAAAGCTTTTTTAGTTCCTCATCTGCAAGAAAATATAAGTCAACGCCTTCTAAAACTTTAACATCAAGTCTGTTAAATACATCTTTCTGCATAGTAACAATTATTGAATCTATGTATTTTAACGGAAAATGTTTTGACTTGTTTTCAACAACCACCTGAATTTTTCCGTTCTTACCTACTCCTAACACATCTAAATGCATGGTTCCTAATTCATTTTCATTATCAATCGGGTAAAGCAAATCTCTTTGATAAACTATTTTGTTTGTCACAAATTTCCCTCCCATAATTATCTTAGAAAGCATTCCTGTACCTAGTGCTGATTAACAAAATAAATTTCTAGAATTTAATTTTGTTAATCAGCAAAAAACATAGGATGTGCATTTTACATAATTCATTTCTAGAAATGAATTATGTTCAAAAGCACTAAATATCTTTTTCATAAAGTCGCTTATAAATTTTTTGGTAATTATTTACTTTCCTCACATAATTCTCAGTTTCCTTATAAGGTATTTTGTCTAGAGTTTTCCCAGTACTACTATACTCCTTATCTTTAAGCCACTTTTGCACATTTCCTATTCCACCATTATAAGCAGCCAAAACCAGGTCATTATTTATCTGACCATTATATTTATAAATTTCATTTCTAAGACTTTTTAAATACCAACAGCCTATCTTTATGTTAATCTCAGGATCATATAAATATTCAACTCTGAATTCTTCAATACCCATTCTATCAGCCGCCCAGATACCTGTATTGTCAATTATCTGCATTAACCCCCTTGCATTCTTGTGTGAAGTTGCCTGTGGGTCAAAATTACTCTCAGCTTTTATTACAGAAAATACAAAGAGCGGGTCTAATTCATTCTCTTGTGAGTACTTTATAACCAAATCCCTATACTCCAATGGAAACATTCTTTTACCGACGCCATCCAATAGATAAATAATTACAACTATAAAAATTGCAAATACTATTAGTGTCCTTAAACTTTTTCTAACTTTTTTCACCGAAAATACCATCCTATCAACATTAAAAAGTATGACTAAAATATAAGTTCCTATTCTATATAAATCACGAAAATGAGTATACATTAGAAAATTTGATTTTCGTGATATTGTATTGAGGAAATTGAAGCGCGATCTAAAATCTTTATTGCGTCCAATATAGATAACGAAAAAACTCAATTTGGTAACGTTTTCATAATATAAAAATAGGAAGTTATTTTTTCGTTATCCCTAAGTAATAATATTTTTCTACCTGTTCTCTCAATTCTTCAATTGGGCCATTATTTACTATTACTATGTTTGAAATATTTCTATAAAATTCATCACTTAGCTGAAAGTTAATTCTATCTTCTACTTCATTGTATGTAAGTCCACTTCTTTCCATAACTCTTTTTATCCGAACATCTCTATCTGCTATAACAGCCCACACCTCGTGCACCACATCAAGAAATCCGTGCTCTATTGGAATGGGAGCATCGACTATAGCAGTTTCGCTTTCATCCAGACTATCAAGTTTTTCAACAATCTTTTGTGCAACATGGTTATGTGTTATTCCATTCAAAAGCTCTAATTTTTGCTTATCTTTAAACACAATTTGAGACAGCTTCTTTCTGTCCAGATTGCCTTCAGCATCGAGAACAGATGTCCCAAAAGCAGCTACTATTTCAGCTAAGGCTTTCTGACCCTTTTCTACTGTTTCCTTTGCCAACCTGTCTGCATCAATTATGTGTGCACCAATAGCAGCCAGCATTCTAGAGACAGTGCTCTTACCGCTCCCAATTCCCCCTGTAACACCAATTATTCTCACTTCACATTCATCCTCATTTATATACTATTTTGTCTCATACCAGCTTTTCCCACATTTAACATCAACACTCAAGGGAACCTTCAACCTTGCTGCATTTTCCATGCTATCTTTAAGAATCTTTGTTACTTCTTCCAATTCACTTTCATGAGTTTCAATAATAAGTTCGTCATGAACCTGAAGAATGAGCCTCGATTTAAGTTTTCTTCTGTTTAGTTCACTATGTACATTAACCATGGCTATCTTGATAATATCCGCAGCACTTCCTTGAATTGGAGTATTCATTGCTATTCTTTCACCGAAAGACCTCACATTAAAATTGCTTGCTTTAAGCTCGGGCAAATACCTCCTTCTATTAAACATAGTTGTTACAAAGCCAAACTCTTTACCCTGAACTACAATATCGTGCATGTATTTTCTAACATTTGCATACTTGTCAAGATAGCCGTCAATATACTTACGGGCTTCCTTTCTGGTAATACCAAGATCTTTAGAAAGACTAAAATCTCCTATTCCATACACTATTCCAAAGTTGACAGCCTTTGCTTTTGATCTGAGTGCTGAAGTCACTTCTCCCATGGGTACGCCAAATACCTTTGAGGCAGTAGACGTGTGAATATCCTCATTATTTTTGAAAGCATCAATCATGTTTTCATCTTCAGTTATATGTGCTAAAACCCTTAATTCAATCTGCGAGTAGTCGGCATCAACCAGTTTATAACAATCCTCACTTGATACAAACGCTTTTCTTATATTTCTTCCCATTTCAAGCTTTATAGGTATATTTTGAAGATTTGGCTCAGTACTGCTTATCCTGCCTGTAACAGTTACTGTCTGATTAAAGCTGGAATGTATTTTACCGGTAAATGGATTTATTACCGTCATCAATCCTTCAATATAGGTTGATTTTAGCTTTACCAGTTGACGGTATTCAAGTATGTTTGAAACTACCTCGTGCCTTTCTGCTAGTTCCTCTAAAACTTCAGCATCAGTTGAATAGCCTGTTTTTGTCTTCTTTATAACAGGCAATTCCAGTTTCTCAAATAAAACCACTCCCAATTGCTTGGGAGAATTAATATTAAACTGCTCCCCTGCGAGTTCATATATTTTCAAAGTAAGTTGCTGGATTTTTTCATCAAGCTGCCTTGATATAACCACAAGTTCGTCAATATTAATTTTAAACCCATAAAACTCCATATCTGCAAGTACCCTTACCAACGGCAGTTCAATTTCATAATATAGCTTAGCCTGATCATTTTCATTTAATCTTGCTTCAATTTTTTTCATGGCTTTGATTACAACTTCAGGATACATACCAACTACATTTTTAAGGCTTTCGGTATCCATACTTGCATAGGGCGTAAAATTTTTACCTTTTCCCGACAGCTCTTCTATCGATTTTACATTAACATCCAAATAATCAGCCGCCAATTCAGAGATTGTATAGGTCTCACGAGACGGGTTTATAATATAAGCACCAATCATTGTATCAAAAGCAATCCCATTAAGCTCTATACCCTTATGTTTCAGGTAAACAATAAAGTTTTTCAGGTCATGCCCATATTTTTTTATTTGCTCATCTATAAATATGTTCTTGAACTCTTCAAGAAACTCCTCTTCATTAAAATTGTTAAAATTAAAATAGTATGAACTGCCCTCGCCTAGAGATACACAGATTCCAGAAAGTTCGTTTGTAAATTTGTCAACTCTGTCTATCAAATAATAAAAGAACATCTCCTTTGCTTCCTGTATCTTCTGTTTTAACTCTTCTGCTTGGTTTAGGTCCTTTATAATCACTGTCTCAACAGATAAACAATTCTGGAACGTCTGACTGTCTTTTAAACCAAATTTCTCAATAAAGCTCTTAAATTCCAGTCTTTTGAAAAGATCATAAAGTTTTTGCTTGTCAGCCTCAGACCTTATAAGTTCTTCAAAATGGCACAAAAATGGCATATTTCGCTCAATTGCAGCGAGCTTTTTGCTCATAAACGCCTGTTCCTTATATGTTTCAAGCTTTTCCCTAAGTCCTTTTTTGGTAACTTGTTCAAGATTGTCATAAAGGTTTTCGAGACTGTTATAAGTCTTAATAAGATCTAATGCAGTTTTTTCACCTATCCCCGGTACGCCGGGTATATTATCCGAGGTATCTCCCATTAAAGCCTTCACATCTATAAACTGGATTGGATCTATACCGTACTTTTCACGTATTGTGTCATAATCATATTCTTCTGTCTCTGTTTTTCCTCCTTTTGTTTTAGGGATTTTTATCCTTGTATTCTTATCTGCAAGCTGTAATGCATCCCTATCTCCCGTGACAACTACCACATCCATACCCTTATTATTGGCACATAACGAAATTGAACCAAGTATGTCATCAGCTTCAAAGCCCTCCATCTCAAGTCTCTTTATCCTCATAGCATCAAGTACTTCCTTGATAACAGGAACCTGAACCCTTAATTCATCCGGCATTCCCTTTCTATTTGCCTTGTATCCGTCAAATTGTTTATGCCTGAAAGTCGGGGCTTTGAGATCAAAAGCTACACACATATACTGAGGATTTTCTTCTTCAACATACTTATTCATTATATTGATAAATCCGAATATCGCATTTGTGTACAAACCATCTGAAGTAGCTAGAAGGTTTGCTCCCTGAAGTCCGTAAAAAGCTCTGTTCAATATGCTGTTTCCATCAATTATCATTAATTTCTGCTTTTTCATCAATAACCTCTCAAATTATAATTAAATAATAATATCTCACAAACTTTGCTTATTATCCATTATTTTCATTGTTTCCCTGTATGGACAACGTTATATTCTCACCTTTGGAGTACTTCTTATCGGTAGTATTGGCAGGAATACAAATTTCCATTACATAATCCTCAGATTTTAAAATTGCGTACCCATTCTCAATTCTATCAACAACCGCTTTAATCTCCATAGCCGCCATCATCACCTTTTCTTTTGTTATTCTTCCTGTCAATATACAGTGCTTTATAATATTACTATTCCATCGTTATCATGCAACAAAACCTCACTAAGAATACCTTTGTTTATAATCTACATTTAACATTTACCAAATTTCAAACTTTCATGATAATATTTTAAACATAAATTACAATAACCATTTTACACAAAAACAAAACAGCCGTAAACAGCTGTTTTGTATATTTTTTATTAAATTATATACAGTATATTTTTTTGTTACTTCAGACTGTCTAAAACATATTCCGTTTCGTCACATTCAAGCCTATATATAAGCTTATCAAGTAAATCCTTATTATGCTCATCTATTTCAACAATTTCAAGACCATATTCATTAAAAGCACCTCTTTCAACAACTCTTACAACCCTAGCTTTAAACTCAAGATTTTCGCCTTTGTTGACCGAGGCAGAAACAGATACATTCACCAGACATTCTGGATCGATATTATCCCTAAAAACAGCACCGACACCATACATGCCGATATTTTTTATAATTGCATACATACTTTTACCATGTGTACTTGAAAATACTTTAGATTGAAAGTTTACTATATACCTTTTTGTCTTTCTGTTATTTTTCACTTTCTGTATTTCTCCAGTTGTAACTTCAACAAGCCATGGATAATTTATATCAATTTCACTTATCTGCCCATTTATAATGTACTCATATTGTCCCTGTATTATGTTGCAAAATATTTGATCACCCTTAAATACGTTACTCTTTAAAAACATTTCAGGAATCCTGAAATAAAGATTGTGACCATCAATTTTTTGAATTACACTTAAGATAGGTTCAAATATAGACTTGTGCTTGATGCTGATTACTGAGCCTCGCTTAAATATCTCATCCTGTTCACCTTTTGTCATAACAGAAGGATCTTTGTCAGCAGCTATCCAATCGGAAATTTTTAAATTATCCACTTTGTCCCCTCCTTAGAAATTAAAAAGTACTTCGGGTCATATGGAATATATTCGACAATTGCTTTCACTTTCCTTCTGATTTTTTGCAAAATCTTACTTTACTTAAATTTAGGGGTTCTGAGATATTGTTATAGTCACCTTGGTTTTTTCACTGGAATTTATATCCTCTAATCTCTTTGTTATATTTTCCTTTGCTTCATATAAACTTTTAAGTTGGTCGGTAATGTCTGATTTTTTTGCTTCAAGCACTGCAATATAATTCTCTATAGCTTTTAATCTGGTATTAAGCTGTTCCATATCGTTAATTACACTGACTTTTCCGCTAAAACTTGCATTAACTTCCTTGATAAATTTATCATAATCAGACTTATCCATAATATAACTGACCTTATAAACCGAAGCATTATCGTTATTGCCCCGATCTACAGATTTACTTGACGCTGTAAATTCCGAAGCGATTAAGAATGCATCAGTATAGTCTTCTGTTACCGTTCCAAATTGCCCAGCTATTTTATTCATCTCAGATTTATCTGCTTCAATATTTTCCGAATTCAAGGTCAAACATATATTGTTTTGTAGTTTGACTATTTCATAACCAAAATTTGAAATATTTAAGTTTTCATCAACAGCTTCATTGAACTCTACTACGACCCTATTATCCGGTGTCTCTTCAGGAACATCTTTAGCTGTAGTTTCCAAAATCAAACCTCTCGGTTCATCCCGATTAAACATTTCAGATGTTCTTTCTGCTCCAGGCACTTTTGTTTGATCAGGCAATACACTATATTCTTCTTTGTTATCAGCCAGGCTTTCTTTATCAAAAGCCTCAGTAAGTTCTGGCGAAGATCCATATAATTGCCCACTACCCACTTGAGGAACCACATCTTCATTTACCGCACCATTGCGTTCAATCTCACTCGCCTTATTCTCCTTAGTCTGTGATTCTTGTAACATAATATTAGAAGAATCACTAACTAAAGAATTCTTACCTGTATTTATAACTCCTCTTGCTACCAATACTATCATAAGTACTGCTGCTATAGAGGATATTGTTCTCAAAATTCTGCTTCTCATAACTATACTTTTTCTGTTATCATCAATTTTTTGCTGCTCATCAGAAAGCTTTACATGCAAATCCTGCTTAAAATTTTCAGGCAGCTCAATTTCGTCAATGTCATTACACATTTTTACAACTTCACATAATTGTTCAAATTCAACCTTACAATCATCACAAGCTTCAATATGTTCCCTTACCATACTTGCTCTGTCTTCATCAAGTTCGTTATCTATATATAAAGACAGCAATTCTAAAACTTCATCACATTTTTTCACCTTCATCCCTCCTCTCTATATTATTTGACGTACTCTTCACTCAAAAGTTCCTTTTTTCGTGAAAGTATTTTTTTAAGAGCTTGTCTTGCTCTGTTTATCCTGGATTTTACCGTTCCTTCAGGACAGTTGACAATCGTGGATATCTCATCGTAACTGAAACCCTGGATATCTCTTAGTATGATTACACTCTTATAATCGTCCGGAAGTTCTTGGATCGACTTGTTTACAGCATCCTTTATTTCATTGGTTTCAGCTTCTAAATCCGGCGTTGGAGAACTATCGGGTATCTGCCGCTTTACCTCACCATCATTGAGTTCGATATCTTCATCTAATGAAAGTACAATTCTCTTTTTTCTTCTCCTGATTTCATCGAGACATACATTTGCAGTAACTTTATATATCCAGGTAGAAAACAATGAATCACCTTTGAATTTTTTAATCGACCTGAAAGCTTTAAGAAAAACTTCCTGGGCCAGTTCATTGGCGTCATCATAGTTTCCTATCATTTTATATGCTATATTGAATACTTTCTTTTGGCAGCTTTCAATCAACTGCTCAAAAGCTTCAACATCTCCCATCCTTGCTCTGTCAACCAGATCCTTTTCATTCTCACTCATGCTAGTCTCACCCCCTGGGCTTAAAGTGGATAATACAAAAAATACAAAGTAGTATTTTAGCTCTTACACCAAAACATATTATACAATTTTTTTTAACCTATTTGAACCACTACAATGAATAATTCATATAAACTTAATACTGCGAATTTTACATATTATTACAAAGGATTTTGTTTTCATATGTAGAATAATAAATTATAAGAACATAAATACCAAGTTACTGCAAAAACTTTGTGGGCATCAAGCCCTTCCAGTTTTTTAAGATTCGCTTCTCAAATTTTATAATTAAAGGAGCTATAGTATGATAAATACAATTTTGGTAACAGATGACAATGTTCTTGATAATGCACTAATCAGAAACTACCTATACAAAGAAAGGTATAACATTGTATCTGCACTAAATGGTCGTGAAGCTTTAGAACTTATCGAAAGCCGTAACATAGATTTAATTCTTCTTGATATGGTCATGCCGGTTATGGATGGTTATGAATTTATGAAAGTATTCTCAAAAACCCCCTATTATAAAGAAATACCAGTGATTGTAGCATCAAGTCTTGATGGTGCTGGAAATATTGAAAAAATCCTGGAATACGATATATTTGACTATATCATCAAACCACTTGATAACATCAACAAACTAATATTGTTAAACAAAATCAAAATGGCATTAAAACACAGAAACCTAATTTGTGACCTTAACAAAGCCACAAAGATTATAGATAATCTTTCTACAACCAAAAACCTTTAAAAGGTATATCTTTCAAACAGACCATAAATTCCTAAACATTAATTTCAATAATCTACACAAAATATCCTCTATAGAACTCTAATTTTCAGGAGGATAAATATATGAAGATACCAGAAGGCATTATTCCCACAGTCTTAGGAACTGTTGTGACTGCAACCGGTCTATCAATAAAACCATTGCCAACTAAAGTTAAGTGGGGCGTAGCCGGGTTTGGTCTGGCACATGTTGTACTTGGAGCAATTGATCTCATCGAACACCGCCATGAACATTAATAGATTATCAAGGACTGGAGTTATTATTCTCCGGTCCTTTATTCGACCATTTACATATTACTGTGCAAAACAGGGATTTTTTATAGGGTTTATGAAGAAAAGCATTCCAGAAACTTAAGTTTCGCAGCCTAGAGCCTGTAAATACTCCTCGGGGTCGAGCAAAACTCGCTTCGCTCAAACAATGCTCTCCCTTTCCTCGTCGTATTAACAGGCTCTACAACTTGCTTCACAATGTTTCTTCCATATTTTTCTTCACTTAAGCTACATGCACCCCTTTTCATATCAAATGCTTTGTAAAACCCAATTCAACCAGTTTATTATATGCTCCCCATACATTATCCGGAATGAACTGAGGAATCTGAAAACCTTTTTCTGCGTAAACTTTTATGCGTTGCAAGTCACCAACCATAATACTTATTACCTCATCTTTAGTAATCTCTGTACCTGAATAAGCATCAAAATATTCTTTAAACCCAATTTGCGGTGAGGTTACCATTATTTCATTATCAGTCCAGAATTTTTTAAAAGCCGCATACGTTCTTCGCTCCATATATGGCTTATTAACGGCTATAATTGAATCATCTTTCAAATTTCTGTCCGATATCAACCTTCTTGTAAATGAGATATTCTCCCCTGTATTCGTTGACAAAGTCTCAAGGATTATTTGTTTTGAAGGTACACCCATATCACATGCGATTTGTGCAAATTTCTCCGCTTCTGTCATGTTCCAGATGGTTTTTGTTATTTTGCCCAATCCACCGGAAATCACAATAAAGGGAGCAAGACCTTTAAGAAAAAGCTCTGCTCCCCTTTTGGCCACACGTGTATCATGACTTCCAAGAACAATTATCAAGTCGGCACAAGTTAACACCTGATTCATATGATGATAATCCCATATGATTTTTGCCAGACTATCTATTTCCATATTCATAGCTACTCCTCTACATGGGAATTTATAAAATGCATTTCTACTGTTCTAAACTCCTATATGCCAAGTAACAATTCCCGTCATCGGCACTATGCTTTAAGAGAATAGAGCTTCAACAAATTCTTCCGGTATAAACCTTTGAAGATCATCTAGCTGCTCACCTACACCAATAAGTTTAACCGGTATGTTAAGTTCAGATGAAACAGCTATAACAATACCACCTTTGGCAGTTCCATCAAGCTTTGTAAGTACAATTCCCGACACAGGCGACACCTCGGCAAAAGTCTTTGCCTGCACAATAGCATTCTGACCGGTTGTTGCATCAAGTACCAGAAGAACCTCCCTTGAAGCTTGGGGTAATTCCCTTTCAATAATTCGAAATACCTTTTTCAATTCATCCATCAGATTTTTCTTTGTATGAAGTCTTCCAGCTGTATCACAAATCAACACATCAGCTTTACGTGCCTTAACTGATTGTACTGCATCAAATATAACCGCCGCAGGGTCTGCACCTTCATCATGTTTTATCAATTCAACGCCTACCCTGTCTGCCCAGATTTCAAGCTGGTCAATTGCTGCTGCTCTGAAGGTGTCACCTGCTGCCATCACAACCTTCTTGCCGCTTTGCTTTAGCTGGTGTGCTATTTTCCCTATAGAAGTGGTTTTGCCTACTCCATTAACTCCAACTACTACAATAACACTCGGAGTGGTACTAATATTCAATTCCGTGCTTTCTGTTGAAAGGATTTCCGACAGTTCCTCTTTTAATAAACCTTTTACCTTAATAGGATCCGTAACCTTATTTTCCTTAACTTTCTTTTTAAGATCTTCTATAATCCTAAGACTTGCTTCAGCACCAATATCTGATGTAATAAGAACTTCTTCGAGTTCCTCAAATAATTCTTCATCAATTTTACCAAACGAAACCAAAACCTGATCTATTCTCTCCGTTATAGCGTTTTTTGTTTTTTTAAGCCCCTCTTTTAACTTGTCAAAAAATCCCATTCCTAAGTCCTCCATTCATTTTTTCAAAAAAATCACTGTAAATAAATCAATGTTTCTTTCTCTATTCCCTAGCTTACCTTTTCACCCATTTTCAGTGACACAATCTTTGAAACACCATGCTCCTGCATAGTAACCCCATATAACGTGTCACAAGCCTCCATAGTTCCCTTTCTGTGCGTAATAACAGCAAATTGCGTCAGGTGCGAGTATTTTTTTAAGTATTGTGCAAATTTATTAACATTTGCATCATCTAAAGCTGCCTCAATCTCATCGAGTACGCAAAAAGGAGTAGGGTTTAGCCTTAATATGGAGAACAAAAGTGCAATAGCAGTAAAGGCCCTTTCTCCACCTGACAGAAGCATAAGATTCTGAAGTTTTTTACCCGGTGGTTGAACTTCGATTTCTATGCCGCTTTCCAATACATTTTCCTTATCTAGCAGTATGAGCTCCGCCCTGCCTCCATCAAAAAGTTCTTTAAATACCATATTGAAATTATCGTTTATAAGCTTAAACTGCTCCATAAACTGACGTTTCATGATTGTAACCATTTCCTGTATAACCCTATGGAGCTTTTCCTCTGCCTGTTCCATATCATTTCTCTGAACTGACATAAACTCAAAACGTTCCTTGGTCTTTATATAATCCTCAATAGCAGCTACATTAACAGGTCCTAACTCCTTAATCTCACTTCTTATCTCATTTATCTGTCTTTGAGCCTGAGAAATGCTTCCTATATCCTTCTTAAATTCTAAAGCATTTGTAAATGTAAGCTCATACTCGTCCCACATCCTATTCTGGATTGCTTCCATTTCAGACTCAATCTTTGCCTTTTTTACCTCCATACGGTTGTATTCTTCCTGCATGAGCAAAATATTTCTATTAACATCAGCTATCTGCTTAATAATATCCTGAGATTCTTCTTCAAGCACTTTTCTTTCTTCAACTGTCCTGTCTATCTCAAAAGTCTTTCCCGATTTTTCTTCTTCATACCCTTTAATCAATAGTTTTAAACCTTCGTTTTTCTCCACTAATGACTTAATTTCTTCTTGGTTTTTTATCTTCTCAGATTTCTTTTTATCAATGCTCTTAGTAAGACTTTCCCTTTCAGTAACAATTCTCTCAAGAGCTTCCTTTACACCAGCTATACTCTCTAAAATTGAATTTACAGAAATCTTATAGTCAGTAATATCAGTATGCAAGGCATCACGTACAGACTGTCCTTCCTTATGCTTATCCTGATACTCCGCTACTACTCGTTTCGTATCTGCTATATCATTTTCAATCTGGTTGAGTTCCTCAGTGTATTTTGATAGCTCAGTCTCTGTATTTTGTTCTTGTCTTGTCAGTTGTTCTTTCTCCTGCTTGAGCATCTCCATTCTTGCAATAGTTCTCCTGATATTGTCCTCTATCTGAGCCAAATGACTTTCATCCCGGATTTTTACAAGTTCATTATTCTTAAGGCTTTCTTCCTCAATGGATATATCAGTTATAACTTCAGAGAGTTTTTGTGACAACTCGTTAATATTTTTCTCTGAAGTCTCCTCTTGCTCTTTAAGACTTATCAGTGCCTCATCAAGTTCTTGTACTTCCCTGTTTCTGCTCAATATTCCAGATTCTCTGTGCTCTTTACTTCCTCCTGACATAGACCCGGTTGTACTTAGTATATCACCTTCAAGGGTAACTATTCTGAAACTGTAACCAAACCTTCTAGCCATTTTAATTCCTGAATCCAGTGTATCAACAATAACTACTTTTCCTAAGAAACTTAAGATAATACCCCTATATTCAGGACTGTAGGAAATCAGGTCGGATGCGACACCTACAAAGCCATCCTGACTTTTTATATCCTTTAAGGTGTTATCGTCAAAAGTTTTCCCTCTAACCGAGGAGATAGGTAGAAAAGTCGCCCTTCCAAGTCTGTTTGACTTTAAATATTCAATGGCTCTCTTTGCATCTTCTTCGCTTGATGTTACAATATTTTGAAGTGCCCCGCCAAGAGTCATTTCTATTGCAGTTTCGTATTTGCCTTCAACCTTAACAAGCTGTGCTAAAGCACCATGAATACCTTTACCGAATTGAGGCGACTGTTGGCATGCCTGAAGCACCAATTTTACACTTTTATTGTATCCTTCAAGGTTTCTTTCCATATCTTTAAGCATCTTTTGCCTTGAGGTTTTAAACTGGATATCCGATTTTACATTATTCTGTTTCTTTCTTTCCACTTCCAAAACGCGGTTCAATTCATCCTTTTTGGTGTTTAAGGATTCAAGCCTGTTCTTTGCACCCTTTATCAGCTCGTTTGTCTTATAGATACTATCTGAAAGATCTTCTTTGTGCATACCTTCACGATCTTTTTCCAGGGTCAGTTGCATTACTTCATCAGTAATACTTGTCTTTCTTTTATTGATGCCTTCTATGTGGTTTTTAACATTGTTTATCTGCGTCTTTTTATCCGATTGTAAGTCCAGCTTGTCCATTATACCAGACTTGAGATTTTCAATATACCTCTCATGTTCACCCAAAGTAGCAAGAATTGCCTGAAGTTTTTTGTCAGCTTCTTCGAGCTTTACATTGTAATCCTGAAGTCTTTCATTCAAGTACTTGATTTTTTCATTTCTTGTTATTTCTTCTTTAGCTATACTTTCAAGCTTTTCGTTTACTTCTTCAATTTCCCCATCAAGCCTTGATATATTTGATAAAAGGTTACTCTTTTTCTCATCATTGAGTTTAGTTTCAGAATTACACTTTTCCAGACTGTTTTCAAGATTATAAAACTCCTGCCTTGAATTATCCAACTTTGTCTCAAGCTCTTTTAACAGCACAAGCTTCTTTTGATTTAACAAGGTTATATCTTCAAGCTTTTTGTTGTCAGCTTCGATATTATCCTTTATAGAAATATAACTTTCCTCAAATTCCTTTATTTTTTCCTTGAACTTAGAGATATTTTCAATATATACATTGATCTCAAGCTCTTTTAAGGTATCTCTTAAGTTTAAATATCTCTTTGCAACATCAGATTGCTGTTTCAATGGTTCTATCTGAGTTTCAAGCTCAGAAATGATGTCATTTATCCTGACCAGGTTCTGTCTTGTAAGCTCAAGTTTTTTCTCAGCCTCTACCTTCCTGACCTTGTATTTCATAATACCAGAGGCTTCCTCGAAAAGATTTCGTCTTTCTTCTGATTTAGTACTTAATATCTCATCAACTCTTCCCTGTCCGATAATAGAGTAACCATCCTTACCTATACCTGTATCTAAGAATAGTTCATAAACGTCCTTCAGTCGGCAGGAAGTCTTGTTGATAAGGTATTCACTTTCCCCGGAGCGATATACACGCCTGGTTATAGTTACTTCACTATAATCAAGGGGCAAAGAATGATCTGCATTGTCAATAGTAAGTGAAACTTCAGCAAACCCCAACTGTTTTCTGTGTTCTGTGCCGGCAAAGATGACATCCTCCATCTTTCCTCCTCTTAAAGTCTTGGCACTTTGCTCTCCGAGAACCCATCTGATTGCATCGGAAATATTGCTCTTGCCACTTCCATTAGGACCGACAACGGCTGTAATACCTGAATTGAACTCCAGATTTATTTTATCTGCAAACGATTTAAATCCCTGTATCTCAAGCCTTTTTAAATGCATTGGAACACCCCGGTATCTTTTAATATACTTAATAATTTTAACATATTTTTTTTATTTATCAATAGTTATTATGCCTGCTCATGCCTGCTCCTATAGCTATCAGAATATTTTGCGGCTGTCAGGATTGCCTCTGTCATGCTTATATGACTTGCTTTTCCAGTACCGGCTATATCAAAGGCAGTTCCATGATCCACAGAGGTTCTTAAAAACGGAAGTCCTATCGTTATGGCTATTGTCTTCTCAAAATCAAGCGTCTTTGTTGCAATATGCCCCTGATCATGATACAGGGATAATACAGCAGCGTATCTTCCCTTATTTGCAAGATAAAATACCGAATCTGCTCCAATCGGGCCTTCAACTTTATATCCCTTTCTGACAGCTTCTTCAACAGCAGCTTCAATTTGCCTTTCCTCATCTCCGAACAAACCATGTTCTCCACAGTGGGGATTGAGACCTGCAACCGCAATGGTTCCATCTCCCACCCCTAGCATGCTTATAGCTTCAGCAGTTCTAACAATATAGTCCAGGACCCTTTCTTTTGTAACCATATCACATGCCTTCCTAAGTGATACATGCCTGCTAAGAAAAAAAACTCTTAACGCCCCCACCTCAAACATTGTAAGAGGATCATTTGTATTGGTTAATCCGGCAAAGATCTCAGTATGCCCTATATATTCGACACTTGCAAGCTTTAATGATTCTTTATTTATTGGAGTTGTACAAACTGCATGAATTTTACCTTCTCTTGCTAACTGAACAGACTTTTTAATATAATTGTAAGCTGCCTTTCCTCCTAAAGCCTGAATTTTTCCATATTCAATAGTGGAAGTATCTACAGTTTCTTCACTTACAAGACACAGAGCATCCACCCCTGGATTTACTTCATCAAACCTTTCTGCTATGATTATTTCAGATTTCAACCCACATACCGACAAAGCCCTTGCAACAGTTTCCCTGCTTCCTATAACAACCGGGCTGCACACATCATATATACTAATTTCTTTAAGTGCTTTAACTGTAATTTCCGGTCCAATTCCAGCCGGATCTCCAATTGGAATTCCTATAATAGGCTTATTCATAAAAATTTCTCCTTATTGCATTTTTTTCTGACTTTCTTAAAAAGAACATGAAAAAGCTGTTCTCATATTAAGAACAGCCTTAAAAATTACACATTACTTTAGTTCTATCTAGGTTCTACAAGGAACTTAATTGCTGTCCTTTCTTCACCGTCGATAGTAATTGATGAAAAAGCTGGAACTGTTATAATGTCAATTCCATTTGGTGCTACAAACCCTCTTGTAATTGCTATTGCTTTGATTGCTTGATTCACTGCTGCGGCGCCTACTGCTTGAATTTCTGCATTTGACTTGCCCCTTAAGATTGCTGCTAAGGCTCCTGCGACCATTTTCGGCTGCGATTGAGCTGATACCTTTAATACCTCCATACACTTTTCCTCCTCAATAAATTATGAAAATTATATAATATTAAAATTATTATAATTCTATCTCTAATTATGTAAACTAGCTGCTTATCTTTTCTATCTCTACTATTATTCTATACCATTCTAAAACAACCCACAATATCACAAAATTAATATTTTACATCATAAAGTTCACATTCTTGTCCTTTTGAGTAAACCTTTATTTCCCGAAAACCATATTTTTGCTTAAGATATATAACATTTGACTTCTTTTGTCCTATAATGTTTGAGATATTGGTCTTCTCAGCCAATATTGCAAGAGTTTCTTTGCCGGCAAACTTATTTTTTACTATAATACTTTCTAAAGCATTTAAAGTACGCTTAGCTTCAACGAGCTGCCTGAAAGCCGGATGAAAAGGTCCGGTTATCACATCTCTCCCGTCACTTATACTCTCTGTTGGCTGCAATCCAACTCTGATGACATTTATATTATTACTTTCATATATATCGAGAAGTTCTGCACATAAGTCAACTGCAGTTTCAATACTAAGAGGTACATATTTTCCCTCTCTGTATGCCTTTTCTAAATAGGTGTCTTTTATAACTAAGGTGGGATAAATTCTTACTATTTGAGGTTGTAAGGCAACAACATTCTTAGCAGTATTCAGTGCTTTTTCAGCATTATCTCCTGGAAGTCCTATCATGGTTTGGATTCCAAGCACAAAGCCTTTTTCTTTAATTAGCTTTGAAGCTTTTAATACGTCACTGGCACTGTGCCCCCTATAACTTTTCTCCAACACTTCGCTATCAAGACTCTGCACTCCTAGCTCGATTGTATTCGCCCTATAAAACTTCAAGTATTCAAGGATTTCTTGATTGATATAATCTGGCCTTGTTGATATTCTTATACTGCTTACATAACCTTTATCTATATACTCGTTGGCTACCTTCAGGAAATTAATCTGTTCCTCTGTGTCAATGCCAGTAAAACTACCTCCAAAAAAAGCAATCTCAACTGAAGCATCACCATTAACAGTATTCAGGTGTGCCTCAATAACAGAACGCATAGAGCTTTCTGTAACCTCTTCCTTTTGTCCGCTGATATTCTTTTGATTACAAAAAATACAATCAAAAGGACAGCCTTTATGCGGTATGAAAACCGGTATAACAACATGCCTCAAACACTCAACCCTCCTGCTCTACAAGCTATATCACATATCTGCTATTTTCTTTAAAGAAGCTTTTGCAGCCATCTGCTCTGCTTCTTTCTTTGTTCGTCCTTCACCCACACTAATAACCTTATTATCAAGTTTAACCTGGGAAACAAATACCTTGCTGTGATCAGGACCCTTTTCTTCGATAATCTCATAAGTAATTCTCTGCTCATTACTTTTCTGAATAATTTCCTGAAGCTGTGTTTTGTAATCCATAAAAATCTTGCCTTTTATAGATTCGTCAATAATCTTTTTCATTTGATTGAGAACAAACATTTTTGCGTTTTCAAATCCACCGTCAATATAAATTGCCCCAATCAACGCTTCAACAGCATCAGAAAGAATTGATGTCCTTTTTCTTCCTCCAGAATTCTCTTCTCCTTTACCAAGCAAAAGATACTGACCTACCTTCAGTCTATTAGCACACTTTTCCAAAGAAGCTTCACATACAACATTCGCTCTGAATTTGGTCATTTCACCTTCTGTCAGATGTGAATAATTGTTATAGATATTTTCGCTTATGACTACACTTAATACCGAGTCTCCTAAAAATTCAAGTCGCTCGTTACTGACAAGCTTTTCGCTTTTATACTCATTTGCATAAGAGCTGTGTGTCCATGCTAAAATAAGGTTCTCCTTATTTTTAAAACTATATTGTATTTTCTTTTCAAAAATCGCAATATTCTGCATTAAAGAATCTCTATTTTGCATTATACCTCCCACCTCCGGGTACTATAGTATATATTTAAACTTACGGATTAAACATATACTACGTATCAGGATAAAACCTCTACATATATTGAACGAGATAAAAATTTTATATCGCACGCATTACAATCATCCTAATTTACTATTGTTAAGACAAATCTAATTTTTTCATTATCCATAACAAGAACTTATATTTTATTAATTTCTATGCTCAAGCTAACAGGGAACGGATAGAATCCGTCCCCTGCAATTATAAACCTGCTAAATATAAAAATCAATCCTGGTGTTTTTGAACGTTACTAATTTTCCGTTTTTCATAATGTTAAAAATGTACTTCATCTGTTCTAAGGCCTGCATGCTCTAGAAATGAATTATGTTCAAAAGCACTAGTATTTCTTTAAAAGAATAGTTGCATTGTGTCCACCAAAACCTAATGAATTGGACAAAGCATAATTAAACTCAGCTTTTCTGCCTTGATTAGGAACATAGTCCAAATCACATTCCGGGTCAGGCGTTTTGTAATTGATTGTTGCTGGCATGTATCCTTCCTTCAACGAGAGAGCTGTTATTATTGCCTCAACTGCTCCAGCTGCTCCAAGAAGGTGTCCAGTCATAGATTTGGTTGAGCTTACAGCAAGTTTCTTTGCATGGTCTCCAAAAACAGTTTTTATTGCAGCTGTTTCAAACTTATCATTATATTCAGTTGAAGTACCGTGAGCATTTATATATCCAACCTCATCAGGACGTATTCCTGCATCATCAATAGCCATCTTCATACACCTAGCTCCACCTTCTCCTTCCGGTGCAGGAGCTGTTATATGATGTGCATCGTTTGTACAGCCGTATCCCACAACTTCAGCAATTATGTTTGCTCCTCTTGCCAGAGCATGTTCAAGTTCCTCAAGAATCAGCATACCGGCACCTTCTCCCATAACAAATCCGTTTCTTTCTGCATCAAACGGTCTGCTTGCTATAGAAGGCTCTTCAGTTGTTGACATTGCTTTCATTGAACAAAACCCTGAAAACGCCATTGGCGTTATAGATGCTTCTGCACCCCCGGTAATCATTATGTCAGCATCTCCACGCTGTATTACTTTAAATGCATCTCCAACTGCATTTGTAGATGTTGCACAAGCAGTAACAACACATTCATTAAAACCTTTTGCACCAAATTGTATAGCTATAAGTCCTGCTGCCATGTTGGAAATCAACATTGGTATAAAAAATGGACTTACTCTTCCAGGACCCTTTTCCAGATAGACACTGTGTTGATCTTCAAAAGTCTCAATACCCCCAATTCCAGAACCAGCCACAACACCAAACCTATATTTATTAACCTTCTCAAGGTCAAGCCCTGAATTTTCTACAGCCATTTTTGCCGCTGATATAGCATATTGAGAATATTTATCCATCCTCTTAGCTTCTTTTTTATCAATAAACTGTGAAACATCAAATTCCTTTATTTCAGCTGCTACTTTACAATTCATATTTGAAACATCAAACCTTGTAACTGTGCTAATACCGTTTTTTCCTTCTTTTATCGAATTCCAGAAGTTGTCAGCACCATTTCCCAATGCAGAAACCACACCCAATCCGGTAATAACTACACGCTTTTTCATATCCGAACCTCCTATTTTTCATACGAATAATATATATTTAAGCACTTATGGCATTATTTTTTGTGTTTAAACAACAATGCTCTAAAATATCCTGCAAATCCACAATGAACTATGGTTTAACAATGGATTTGCACCTTCAATTTCACTCCAAAAAATGAAATAAGGATAAAAAAAGTCCCTTGCAAGGGACTTTTTTTATGAGTTATTTTTAATGTAATCAACAATATCTCCTACTGTTGAAATCTTTTCAGCCTCACTATCTGGTATTTCGAGATCAAATTCCTCTTCCAGTGCCATAATCAGCTCAACAATATCAAGTGAGTCTGCTCCTAAATCATCTATGAAGGAAGACTCCATTGAAATTTCATCTTCTTCAACGCCTAACTGCTCTACTATTATCTTTTTGATTTTCTCGAACACTATCGTTCACCTCCTTCCACAGGGGGTTTTTTGTAAATCTGAACTTCTAATGTAAAACTATAATGTAAAAATTACATAGTGTTACATTAAGATATTATTACATAACTAAACCGCCGTCAATATGTATTACTTGACCTGTTATATAATTTGCTTCATCCGAAACGAGAAATCCAACAACATTAGCCACATCTTCAGGTGTCCCAAACCTTTTTAGCGGAATGCTATTTAAATAATTCTCTTTAATACTGTCAGATAATACATCTGTCATATCGGTTGAAATTAATCCAGGTGCTACGGCATTACAATTAATTCCTCTTGTAGCCAATTCTTTGGCAGTTGCTTTAGTAAGCCCAATTAATCCGGCCTTTGAAGCTGCATAGTTTGCCTGACTTGGATTTCCCATTACTCCGGCAACAGAAGTAATATTTATTATCTTTCCACTTCTTTGCTTCATCATGGTTCTTGTAACAGCTTTTGTACAAAGAAAGGCACCTTTAAGATTGATGCCAAGAACATCGTCCCAGTCGTTCTCAGACATTTTCATTATCAGCTTATCCCTCGTAATTCCCGCATTATTTACAAGTATATCTACACTTCCAAAAGCGTCTAGTGCAGTATTAACCATTTTATCAACATATTCAATGTTTCTTACATCGCCAACTGACACGATAGTATTTATTCCAGCAGCTTTTAATTCTTCACAGGTTCTATTAATTGCCTCAGAAGCTGCGGTACCGTTTAGCACTATGTTTGCCCCCATCTGCCCGAGTTTTAGGGCAATTGCCTTTCCTAAACCGCGGCTTGAACCGGTTATAATTGCAGTCTTCCCCTTTAACATCATACTATTCACGCCTCCAAAATGCCAAGTTCACTAAGTGTGTTGTTTAATGAATCAACATCTTCAACATTTAATGTTTTAACATCTTTATTTATCTTTTTAACAAACCCAATCAGTGTCTTCCCGGGGCCAATTTCCACGAAAGTATCCACTCCATCATCAATCATTTTTCTTATAGATTCCTCAAAATGAACCGGATTGCTAACTTGCCTGATAAGCATGTCTTTAACCACTGACTTATCTAAAATATATTCAGCTGTTACATTTGTTACTACAGGAATTTTCATATCGTTAAGTATAACCTTATCAAGTTCTGTTGCAAGCTTCTCACCGGCAGGCTTTAACATACTGCAATGGAAGGGTGCACTCACTGGAAGCATCATAGCCCTTTTAGCCCCAGCTTCTTTTGCAAGTTCAACTGCTTTTTCAACTGCCTTCACTTCACCTGCTACAACTACCTGACCAGGACAATTAAAGTTTGCGGGGCTTATAATACCCTGTGATTCCGCTTCCCTACAGCAATCAATCACCTTGTCATTGTCAAGGCCCAAAACAGCTGCCATTGCTCCCTCGCCTACCGGAACAGCCTCCTGCATGAATTTCCCTCTTTTTCTTACAAGTGCCACTGCATCACCAAAAGACATGGTACCTGCTGCAACATGAGCCGAGTATTCACCAAGGCTAAGTCCTGCTACAACATCAGGCTTGATACCTTTTTCCAGCAACGGCTGAAGACAAGCTATGCTGGTAGTCACAATTGCAGGCTGTGTGTTTTCGGTTATTTTTAAAGTATCGTCATCACTTTCAAAAATCATTTTCTTCACATCAAAACCTAAAGCTTCCGAGGCTTGATTAAATATTTCATCTGAAGCCTTGAATTTTTCAGCTATTTGCTTTCCCATACCAACATATTGTGCACCTTGGCCAGAAAAAAGAAATGCTAGTTTACCCATATCCTACCTCCATTATCATAAACAATTCTAGAGTATATTATTTGCTCCACTTTATCACTGCAGATCCCCAGGTTAAGCCACCACCGAATCCAACAAGAACAAGATTATCTCCTTTTGTAAATCTGCCTTCCTTATATGCCTCGTTAAGACCAACGGGAATGGATGCCGACGAAATATTTCCGTATTTATGAAGATTTGAAAATACTCTGTCACTAGAAATCTTAAGCCTTTTAGTTGCTCCTTCAAGAATCCTGATATTTGCCTGGTGTGGAATTACAAGCTTCACATCATCCAAACTCATTCCTATATCTTCTAAAACCTTGTTTGTTCCATGCTCCATTATTTTTACTGCAAATTTAAATACCTCGCTACCATCCATCCATAAAACCCTTTTATTTTCACCAGTTCTTTTGGAAATATCTTCGTCATTTATAAAACAGCATGGAAAAGTTAAGTGGTGTCCTAATTCACCTACTGCTCCAATACAAGTATTGAGCACACCATAACCTTCTTCTACAGGTCCTATAACAGCTGCACCTGCTCCATCTCCAAAAAGAACACATGTATTTCTGTCCTTCCAATCCATAGCCTTACTCAAAGCTTCGCAACCAATTACCAGAACATGCTTATATAAACCTGTCTTAATAAATTGCCCTGCAACCGTTATGCCATAAATAAAACCGGAACATGCTGCATTAAGATCAAAAGCTGCTGCACTTTTAGCACCAATTCCTCTTTGAACCATACACGACATAGACGGAGTAAGGTAGTCAGGGGTTTCAGTTGCTACAATAATCAAATCCAAATCCTCAGCTGTCAACCCAGCATCCTCCAGTGCCATCTTTGCTGCTTTTATTCCCATCTCGTTTGCTGGTTCATCCTGTTCAAGAATTCTTCTTTCGGAAATACCTGTTCTCTTTGTTATCCATTCATCAGATGTATCAACCATCTTTTCCCAGTCAAAATTTGTTAGGACCCTGTCCGGAAGGCAACTGCCTACCCCCAATATTCCATAATTATAATTCTTGCTCAATATCATCCACCTCCATATTTGAAAACTCATCTGATAACGTTTCTATAATTCTTGTTTTACCTAATATACTTGCTTTTAAAATTACATTCTTTATAGTTCTTACATTTGAATTACCGTGACTTTTTAATACGAGACCGTTTACTCCTATTATAAGAGCACCCCCGTTTTCATCAGGATCCAGTACCTTTTTCACTTCCTTCATCTCACTCTTAAGAAGTATTGCACCAAGTTTAGTTTTCAGATTTTTCAGGAAAGCACCTTTAATCATACTCATTAAGAACGATCCTGCACCTTCTATAGCCTTTAGTGTCACATTTCCAACAAAACCGTCACACACAGCAACGTCAACCTTACCTTTGAAAATATCACTTCCCTCAATATTACCCACAAAATTAACATCTGAGTCCTCAAGTAAGTTATATGCCTGTTTTATAACTTCATAACCTTTTCCTGCTTCAGATCCGACATTCAAAAGCCCAACCTTTGGCTTTTCAATATTGAACATTGCCTTCATAAATATTGATCCCATAATGCCGAACTGTTGATAGTTTATAGGCTTACAAACGGTATTTAAACCTGCATCAATAATTATGCATTTTCCCGTCTTTGTCGGTATTATTGCCGGAAAGGCCGGCCTATCCACACCCTTAATTCTACCTAATATCAGCAGTGCACCAGTCATTAAAGCACCACTGTTTCCACAAGATATGAATATGTCTCCTTTTTTTTCTTTCAACATATCAAATCCTACTACCATCGATGAATCCTTCTTACCCTTTATAGCTTTAGTAGGAGAATCTTCAACAGTAATAACCTCTGATGCATGATGAACTTTAATTCTTGGGTTGTTTAAGTTTTTTTCACCCAGAATTTCTTCTATCCGTTTTTTATCTCCTATTAATAATATATCAAAACCCTGCACCTCATTAACTGCCTCAACGCATCCGTTGACAATATCCCCAGGTGCATTGTCTCCGCCCATTGCGTCTACCAATATAATCAAAAACACTCACTCCTACAACTTTTTTGTCTGTTAAAGTTATTATTCAATCCTTCAAATAAAATACTATGTCCTTTATATTTTTTCAAGGGATACCAGTATATATTTCCCTCGAAAAACTTCTACCTGCTTTTCTGTGATCTTTACCCAGACTATATACTTATTATCTATAGATTTTCTTACTTCAGCTTTTGCAACGAGCTTACTTCCAGCATACACCGGTGTCTTATATTTTATGTTTGCTACTCCCACCAGTGCAACATGTGCATCTATAACTGCTATCGCAAGTGATTCTGCCAGAGAGTATATATAGTGTCCCTGAATAACTTTAAGCTTTTCAAAAGCCATCTTTTCATTAGTTTCCAATATTGATATTCCACTTTTTCCAAGGGAAATATCTACGAGTTCTCCAACTATGTCCCTGCTTTGTATAGACTTTACCTTGCTGTAGTTTTCTTCAGCAACGTTCTTTATTCTCTCTCTCAACTCGGGAATACCCAGTTCAAGTCTATCCAGTCTAATAGTAGGTATACTTACAATAAATATTTCAGACAACTCTTCGTCTGTAAGAAAAGGATCTTGCTTCAACTTCTCCATCAATGAAGCCTGCCTTTCCTTCTTCATGTTTGATGACCTACTCATTTATTCACCTCTTGTTCTATATATAAGTAACTTCCCATCCTCTATATCTAGTAAAAGTAAATATAATAAATGCTAACTATAAACCTATTTGTGCCCAAAATTTCTACAAAATATCAATTTCATACCCTTTATATATATTATTATATTCAGCAACCTCAAAATTATTACCTGGTACTAAATGTTACTTATAAAAGTATATAATATAATTTTTATATATGCAATAATAATTTAATAAAATTATCAGGTAATCAGGTAAAAAAAAACGCACCGTATAAACCGATGCGTATTTGTACTAAGGTGATTTATGAATTGTGATCAATAACATTAGCATTTTTCATAATATAGTCATATGCAGAATAAATTGTAGCAATAACAGCTAAAAACATTACAGTTCCATCAAATGGAAAATCAAACAACCATTTGATAGGATAGTTTTTGAAAAGCATTGCTATAATAGCAACCATCTGAGTTATAGTTTTTATCTTGCCCCAGCTGCTTGCAGCAATGACTATTCCCTCACTGGCAGCCACCAGCCTTAATCCGGTTATTATAAATTCTCTTCCGATAATTATTACTGCAACCCATGTAGAAAGATCGCCTCTTTCTACCAGAGCAATCAAAGCTGCAGATACTAAAAGTTTGTCAGCTATGGGATCTAAAAACTTTCCAAATTTTGTAATCTGCTTTGTTTTTCTGGCAATATAGCCATCAAGTGCATCGGTACTTGACGCAATGATAAAAAGCAGTGCAGCCACATAGTTTCCATAATTGTAAATAAAGTTATTTATGGAATTTAACTGAGGATAAATAAAACTCAAAAAGCTGCTCTCAACAATCCACTGCGGGATTGGAACTATAATAAGCATAAAAACAGGAACCAGTAAAATTCTAAGTATAGTAAGTTTATTTGGAAGATTCATTTACTACCTCTCCTATTAAATCATAATCATCTACATTTAATATATTAACCTCTACAAAGCTTCCAAAATCGACAGGATCTTTGCTGGTAAAATATATCAGACCATCAATTTCAGGTGCCTCTGCGTAAGACCTTCCCGTGTAAAAAAGTCCGTCCTCCGCTACACCTTCAACAAGAACAGTATACGTTTTATTCAGTCTTGCATTATTTTTATCAACAACAATTTCTTTCTGTAACTGCATTATATCACTTAGTCTTGACTCTTTGACACTCCTCTTAATCTGAGGTTTCATGTCATAAGCCACAGTCCCCTCCTCTTTAGAATAAGGGAACACACCCAATCTATCAAACTGGTGCTTTTTAACAAAACCGTATAAAATCCTGAAATCCTTGTCATCTTCTCCCGGAAAACCTACAATCAATGTAGTACGGATTACAAGATCAGGTATTCTGTTTTTAATTTTTGCAAGAAGCATTTCCAGCTTCTCAAGTGTACCTCTTCTTCCCATAGCACTTAGTATTTTGTCACTTGCATGCTGTATAGGCATATCTATATATTTAACAATTTTAGGGTTGCTTGCCATCTCATTTATAAGGTTTTCATCAATTTCCTCAGGATAGCAATAGAGCAAACGAATCCATTCAATTCCGTCAATTCTGCTTATTTCCCTTATCAAATTGGCTAGCCTTTTTTCATTGTAAATATCTTCTCCATATCGTGTAGTATCTTGTGCTACAAGTATTACTTCCTTTACTCCTTCCTTAGCTAGATAACGGGCATCCTTTATTACGTCCTCCATAGGTCTGCTTTTATAAGACCCTCTTAAGGATGGAATGACACAATAAGTACAGCAGTTATCACACCCTTCTGCAATCTTTAAATAGCCGTAGCCTTTTTTGGAAGAGAGCAACCGGTCCTGATTAAGGTATTCTACATCATTCCTGTAATCAAAGAATAATCTCTGTTCCTTCTGAATATCTTTCGATTCATACAGTTTCTCAATTATTTCCGCCATCTGCCCATAACCTCCAGTTCCAACAACAGCATCAACTTCAGGTATTTCTTTCAATATCTGCTCCTTATACCTCTGGGCAAGACATCCTGTCACAATAAGAAGCTTACATTTGTGCATCTTATGTCTAACCATTTCAAGTATCGCATTTATGGATTCTTCTGTGGCAGATTCAATAAATCCACAAGTATTCACAATAATTATGTCGGCGTTCTTTTCATCGGAAGTAACTTCATAATCTTTTTTCTTAAGTGTCCCAAGCATTATTTCACTGTCAACGAGATTTTTAGGGCACCCAAGTGAAACAATACCTATTTTCTTATTCAAGTCATACACCTCGAAACAGTTTTTTTATTAAAACCTTTGCAAATGCCTCATAACGGATATAATTTTCATGATTTTAGAGACAATAACAAAGGAATCATACCTTTAACCATTATTCACTTTTCAGCTTAAAATGTCAATTACTTTTTTTTATAAGTTCTTCCGGAATAAGCTTTTCAGCTTTACCGATCAAATCCTCAATCTCGGTTCTAAGCCTTTCTATCTCACCATCAAGCTGTTCTGGTGTCACTCCAAGTACTTTTAGCTCTCCTAATATTTCTTCCTTCTGTTTGTTTAATTGCTCAAGTCGGGTTTCCGCTCTTATCCTCATATTTTTTGCCTTATCAAGGTTTTCTTTGATTTGATTTATCTTCTTTTCATACTCAAGAGCCATTAATGAACCTCCTCATAGTGTTTAATTATATCGGTCAATTTGTCCTCACCAATATTACTGTTACATAAGGGACATTTTCCACTTTCTTTCAAAAGCTTTGTATAAGCATTAAGATATTTTTCAATATCTTTTTTATTTGTGTTAAGGTAATTATTCCCCTCATTTATATTGCTCAAAATCGGATCATATTTGCTTTTTATCGCTTCCAGTTTTAAAAGCAGTTCGTTTTTACAACCTATACTACTTATAATATCTTTAAACTCAACCACATCAACACTCTTAAGTAATAATCCTTGTATTTTATCAATCTCATTATTGTATTGCTCAAGTTTTTCTCTTACCATTAAAAGCTTTGCTGACCTTATAGTATTCTCCTCGATTTGGTTAACTATGGCATCAGATTTTGCAATATTATGCGTGTTGTCCAGAACCTCTGCAGATCTTTTTATCTCATTTTCGATATCTACGAGAGAAGCTCGGGCTTTTATCATTCCACTATATTCAAAGGTCTTTTCATTTGCCTGCTTGAGCAAACACAGACCATCTTCAATCATATTGGTTCCTGATAGTATTTTTTCCATCTCACCTTCTAGCATTGCATTATCAATATGTCTTGCACGCAAATTGTCAATTGTCTTTAATCTCATAGCACCAAATTCAGTCGACTTTAAGATCATTTCGCACTCATCAATTTTTTGAAGAATAGAAAGCTCATAAGCTGACTCTCTATACTTTTCTTTAATATTTGAAAGACTTATTTTCAGACTGGTCAATTTGCTGACTTTATCAAGCTGCCTTTCAATTGATTTTATATGGCTTGATGAAACCTCTATTCTATCTTCAAGTACATCAAGGTATTGGTACTCTTTAAGCTTTTCATCCATACTGTTCATTTCTTGGGATAGCCTGTCCCGGGTCTGGTTCTCCCTTCTCAAATCAGTTGCACTGTCACGAATAGATTTATCAATTATATGAAGGCCAGTAAGGCGTCCAATTGCTTTTGCACGAACGGAACCCGATTCAGATATGAGAAAGGGACCCTCTAGCTGCCCTCCAATATTAAGAGTTGAATTCATATCGGTATCGAGCATGATTTTGGGTATTCCATGAGCCTTTATTATCTCATGAGGAACTTCATTTCCAAACCCCTCATAAACATTTGTGTTCTCATCATTAACGGACAATATATATCTATTCTTACTCGAAGTACGTTCTCTGACAATTTTGTAACCGTTATTAAGCCACAGTGTTACCCTTGCATAATTAGAGCCCTGCCTAATAAAATCATTGCCTCTAGGATCGTTGTAAAGCACCCATTTTATAGCTCTTATAACAGCAGATTTTCCGTGGTCTGAAGGCCCAATAATGACATTAAGTCCAGTGTGAAAGTCAAGCTCAGTATACTCATGTGATTGAAAATTTTCAATTAACACTTTGTCAATACAAATCATTCGTCATCTTGCCCCTTAGAAAAACTTTCCTGGGCAATTGCTATCCTCCTTAAAGCTTCTTCTTTTACTTCAATTCTCAAATCCTGGTTTGATGCTATCTCTTCAACAATAGCAGAAATATCTATTTTTTTATATTCTATTGATACTGCAATACTCTGATAAAACTGATGCAGTTTTAAGCTTCGGCTCTTAGACAGTTCGAGTGCTTCCCTGTCTAAAACCTCTTCTCCGGGGAGTGCTGATTTTAGTTCTATCTCACGGACAGTAATGCTATCGTTAAGTTCAATATATACTACCTTAGGTTTTCTTTCAATTTCTCCTATACTGTTCGAAATTCTAACTATACTACCAGGATTGATAAAATATTTATTATCGATACATTTTACTCCAAAACCGCTGTGGTAGTGCCCGGCAATTGTAATGTCTGCCTCTGTAGCTTTGAGATCCTCAATCAGCGTGTACTGTATGCCTTCATAGAACGGCTTCTGAAGCAGCATTCCATGTACAATATTTATTGCATAATCCACATCTTTGTTTTTCTTTACTATGTAATATTTTTCATATTCTTGTCCATCAATATCATACCTGTATGGTTTTCCTGTCAGTTGAACACGAACACCGGCCTTCTCAAGTATAACTTCATCATTTTCTGCCAGAAGATTAACAACACCCGTACCCTCTAAAATACCCAACATGGTTCTGCCAACTGTTCCAGGATTATGACCATATATATCATGGTTTCCTGCAACTGTATAAACATCTTTTCCAAAGCTCTTAATAATTATTGCAAACTCTCTGACAATTGATGGCGATATATCAGGCCTGTCAAACCAATCTCCCCCATGGAGAATGTAGTCAACCCCCAACTCGTTTGAAATATCACATATTTCATAGAACTTTCTTTTTAGTGTATCATAATAATTGTCCTTACGATTTTTTGGGTTTGTCCCCTTTATGTGGGTGTCGGTAAAAAAGAGGAGTTTCATAGGCTTCACTCCTCCAATCCGTTTCTCTGTTCATGCTTTTCCATATAATCCTTCCACCATTTTTGATTCTGTATTGTACTGAGTTCCTTGTCCAAATGGGAAGCATCTCCCTCAAGCACAACATGAAATTGACCATTCTCATAATCAATAATTGAAATGGATGTATTATCATACCACTTTACATTGCTCATATCTATAAGATTGCAATAAACAAAGTAGCACATAAGAGCTCTTATAGCAGTCCCATGCGTTACAATGCAAATATTCTTCCCCTTATTATTCCCGATAATATTTATAACTTCGTCTATAAGCCTTTTCTGAAACTCTTCCATGGTTTCACCGTTTGGCATCTTATGCACATGCGGTTCATTTTCCCAAGTATGGTATTCGTCAGGCCAAATTCCCGGCAGTTCGTCCCATTTTTTACCTTCCCAATCCCCGCCGTTAATCTCTTTCATCTTGTCCGTCCTTATAATCGGAAGGCCTTTAACATCCGCAATATATTGAGCAGTTTGAATTGTCCTCTTCAAACTGCTTGAATATATGACATCTATTTTTATATCCTTTAGTCTTTCCGCGGCCATTTTAGCCTGAATATGTCCCTTTTCTGTTATACCCGAATCAGTCCAGCCGTGAAAAATCCTGTAAAGGTTTCCCTCTGCCTCTGCATGTCTGACAAAAATGATTCTGGTTTTCACTTAAAAATACCCTCTTTCATTATCTTTAGTTTAACTGTACTTTACCAATTATATCATTGACATCTTCAAAGTTATACATACCAAGATAATTCTGAATCCCCTTAACAACATCCACACAAGCAGCTGGATTTACAAAATTGGCAGTTCCCACCATAACAGCTGTTGCACCTGCCAGCATAAACTCGACAGCATCATCACCTGTAGTTATACCACCCATTCCAATAACAGGCACCCTAACAGTATGTGCAACCTCATAAACCATCCTTAAGGCAACGGGCTTAACAGCAGGTCCTGACAATCCTCCGAAATTATTGGCCAAAACAGGTCTCCTCCTATGAATATCAATAGCCATACCGTACAGTGTATTTATAAGCGATATGGCATCAGCCCCTTCTGCTTCAGCAGCTACTGCTATTTCTCTTATATCTGTAACATTCGGAGTTAGCTTTACAATCAAAGGCTTCCTGCAATGCTTTCTTACTTCTTTTGTTATTTCTGATATTCCAGCAGTTGTATTTCCAAAGGACATACAACCTTTTTTTACATTAGGACAGGAAACATTGAGTTCAACAGCATCAATATCCTCTGATGACAATATTTCTACCATCTCACAGTAATCTTCAAGAGTATTGCCCGCTACATTTGCAATAATAGCTGTGTCAAACTTTCTTAAAAAAGGAATTTCTTCTTTGATAAAAGCTCTGACTCCCGGATTCTGAAGTCCAACACTGTTTAAAATACCTGCGGGAGTTTCAGCAATTCTAGGCGGTTTGTTTCCCTGCCTTGGTTCTAATGTAAGTCCCTTAACTGAAATTGCACCCATTTGGTTTATGTCCATATACTCACTGAATTCTCTTCCAAAGCCAAAAGTACCCGATGCAGCAATAACAGGATTTTTCAATTTCAAGCTGCCTATACTGACTTCCATTCCAGGCTTATTCTCAGTCATCAAAAATCACCTCATCACTCCAAAATACGGGTCCATCTTTACAAACATGACTATATTCCCATCCGTCCTCTTTTTTCGTTTTACAGGCACAAACCAGACAGGCACCTATACCGCAACCCATTCTCTGTTCCATTGAAACCTGGCATTTTATTTTATTTTGGTGAGCTATTTCAACAACTCTTTTTATCATAGGCATAGGTCCACAGGTATATAACATATCAAATCCGGTACTTTTCAGATCATCTTCAAGAAGTTTTGTAACAAGACCCTTATACCCCATACTTCCATCATCTGTAGAAATATTCAGGCTGTTGCAATTGGATTGAAATTCATCGAGAAGCACTGCATATTCTTTGTTTCTAAAACCTATATACGCTCTTTTATTTTCTGCCTTTGCCTCTCTTAATATATAGAGGAGAGGAAAAATCCCTATCCCCCCGCCAACAACGGCAATGCGCTTATTTTTTTCATCAATTTCAAAAGGTTTTCCAAGCGGTGCTATCAAATCCACTTCACTGCCCTCACTCTTTTGAGACAGGTATTCAGTTCCTATACCCTTTATCTGAAATACCATATCAAAGGTTCCGCTGTCCCTATCCACCTTGCAAATGCTTATAGGTCTTCTAAGCAGTGCATTAATACCCTCACTGCATTTTACATTCACAAATTGGCCTGGTTTGGCATTGCCAGATACATAATCGGATTTAATTGTCATCCTGTATATTGACTTTGCCAACTGCTCAACTTTTTCAACCTTCTCAATTAAAACTTTAGACATTTTATCCTCCGCTACTCCAAAAACATTTCATTTATTATCAAAAACACTTAAGTTTAACACTTCCAGGTCTTTTTCTTCCTTTCCGAGCTTCAGACACTCTAAAACTGCTTTTGCAGTATCTAAAGAAGTCAGACAAGGTATTGATATTTCTACTGCTTTTCTTCTTATTTTAAATCCATCACGTTCAGGTTTTCTTCCCTTTGTTGGAGTATTTATTATTAAGCTTATCTTACCAGACTGTATCAAGTCAAGTATATTCGGCTCACCCTCTTCAATCTTTTTTACTGCATTTGTGGCTATACCCTGGGTGTTAAGCATATTTGCAGTCTTACCTGTCGCATATAGGTTATAGCCTAGTTTTTCAAACTCTTCTGCTAGAGGTATCAGTTCCGTCTTATCAGTATCACGTACTGTCATGAGTATACCTCCGCTCTTTTTAGGAAGCTTGATACCTGATCCTATAATTCCTTTATAGAGAGCATCCGGGAAGCTTTTCGCAATTCCTAACACTTCACCCGTTGACTTCATCTCAGGTCCTAAGCTTGTATCAACATCATGCAGCTTTTCAAAGGAGAATACAGGAACTTTGACGGCATAGTATTCCGACTCCTTGAATAATCCGGTTCCATATTTGAAATCCTTTAATTTTCTGCCCATCATGATTCTTGTTGCAATATTAACCATGGGAATTCCTGTAACCTTGCTTATATATGGCACTGTACGGCTTGAACGCGGATTTACCTCTATAACATAAAGCTCATGGTTGTAATATACATACTGAATATTTACAAGGCCTATTACATGAAGTGCCTTTGCAAGCTTCCTTGTGTAGTCAACTATTTTTTCTTTCAGTTTATCGCTAATTGAAAGAGAAGGATAAACCGATATACTATCTCCCGAGTGAACACCTGCTCGCTCTAAATGTTCCATAATACCCGGTATAAGGATATCTTCACCATCACAGATAGCATCGACTTCTATTTCCTTACCCATCATATATTTGTCTACCAATATAGGGTGTTCCTGCTTCACCCTGGTTATTATTTCCATAAACTCTTTTACATCCTTATCGCAAAAAGCAATCTCCATACCTTGACCGCCTAAAACGTAGGATGGTCTTACCAGTACAGGGTATTTCAGATCGTTAGCTGCTTCAAGTGCCTCTTCAAGTGTAAACACGGTCTTACCTTCGGGTCTCGGTATTCCTATTTCCTCAAGAACCGCATCAAACTTTTCACGATCTTCTGCAGCATCTATATAATAAGGCTCTGTTCCGAATATCTTCACGCCCATCGCAGCTATCGCTTTTGTCAGCTTAATTGCTGTCTGTCCTCCGAATTGGACGATTACCCCGTCAACATTTTCTGTTTCAATAATATTTTCAACATCTTCAGGTGTAAGTGGCTCAAAATATAATCTATCGGCAGTATCAAAGTCTGTACTTACCGTTTCGGGATTGTTATTTGCAATAATGGTCTCATAGCCTTCTTCCTTAAGTCCCCAGACTGAATGAACAGAACAGTAGTCAAATTCTATCCCCTGTCCTATTCTGATAGGTCCGGAACCTAAAACAAGAACTTTTTTCTTTTCGGATTTCTTTGCTTCACAAACTTCGTCAAAAGTTGAATAGTAGTATGGAGTGATAGCCTCAAACTCGGCAGCACACGTGTCAACCATTTTGTACGTAGCACATATGCCAAGTTCTTTTCTTCTTTCTCTTATATCTTGTGCGGCACAGCCCATGTATTTTGCAATAATCATATCCGGGAAGCCCATTTTCTTAATCTTCTTCATAAAATCCTTAGTAAGATCCTCAAGCTTTAAACCCTTAAGCTTTTCTTCAATCATAACCAGATCCTTAATCTTATTTAAGAAAAACAGATCGATCTTTGTTATTTCATTTATTTCTTCAATGGTAATTCCCCTTCTTATAGCCTCAGCTAAAACAAGAAGTCTCTCATCATTTATATCTTTAATTTTTTCACGTATTTCACTATCACAAAAGCCCTTGTATATATCCTGCTCGAGAGTAAATATGCCTAACTCCAAAGAACGAAGTGCCTTCATCAAAGCTCCCTCAAAGGAACTACTGATAGCCATTACCTCTCCTGTCGCCTTCATTTGGGTACCCAAGGTTCTTTTTGCCTTAACAAACTTGTCAAAAGGCCACTTGGGAATCTTTACAACAACATAGTCAAGTGTAGGCTCAAAACATGCATATGTTTTACCGGTTACTGCATTCTGTATTTCGTCAAGACCGTATCCGATGGCTATCTTTGAGGCAACCTTTGCAATTGGGTAGCCAGTAGCCTTTGAAGCGAGAGCAGATGAACGGCTAACCCTTGGATTCACCTCAATAACTGCATATTCAAAGCTTGTAGGGTGCAACGCAAACTGCACGTTACAACCTCCTTGAATTCCTAATTCTGAAATAATATTCAAGGATGCTGTCCGAAGCATCTGATATTCCTTGTCGGTAAGTGTCTGTGATGGTGCAACAACGATACTGTCTCCAGTATGAACTCCAACAGGATCAATATTTTCCATATTACATACAGTAATTACATTGCCCTTTCCATCACGCATTACTTCATATTCAACTTCCTTCCAGCCGGCAATACACTTTTCAATTAACACCTGTGTCACTCTGCTGAGCCTTAAGCCGTTACTCCCTATTTCAAACAGTTCTTCTTGATTGTATACTATACCACCGCCAGAACCTCCAAGAGTGTAAGCGGGTCTTACAATTACAGGATAACCGATCTGGTCTGCAAACTCCATTGCATCTTCTATTGTTGTTACAACTTTACTGGCAATACAAGGTTCCCCTATCCTCTCCATGGTGTCCTTAAATGCCTGTCTGTCCTCTGCCATTTTTATAGTCTCTGTTGCTGTACCAAGGAGTTTCACACCCTGCTCCTCTAAAAATCCTGATTCAGCAAGTTCCATTGCGAGATTAAGGCCCGTCTGTCCTCCCAATGTAGGCAATATGCTGTCAGGCTTCTCCTCTATAATAATCTTTTTTACCATTTCAGGCGAAAGAGGCTCTATATATACTTTATCTGCAATATTTATATCTGTCATTATTGTTGCAGGGTTGCTGTTTACAAGTATAACTTCAATATTTTCTTCTTTTAATGCACGGCAAGCCTGCGTTCCTGCATAGTCAAATTCTGCGGCCTGCCCAATTATAATAGGCCCTGAGCCTATAACTAAAACTTTCTTAACATCATTTCTTCTAGGCATTTGATATCCCCCTTAATGCTCTTCTTAGATAATCCTGTAACATAACTAATTTTTACCCATTTAAGTGTTAAAAATGCCCTTTATTATTTAGGCTACTATTGCTTATACTTTTTCATTAATTCAATAAATTCATCAAAAAGATACGCCGTATCTTCAGGTCCTGGCGATGCTTCCGGATGAAACTGCACTGTATAAACAGGCATATCCTTGTATTTTATACCTTCTATGGTTCCATCATTCATATTTCTGTGACTTACTTCCATTCTTGAAGTATCCAATGATGATTCTACAATTGTGTATCCGTGATTCTGAGAAGTTATATAGGTTAGATCTTTCTTAAGATCCTTTACAGGATGATTGCACCCTCTATGCCCATATTTGAGCCTTTCTGTGTCTGCATTATTTGCAAGTGCTGTAAGCTGATGACCAAGGCATATTCCAAACATAGGTTTTCTGCCTATTATCTTCCTGATTGTATCGATTGTTTCAACACAGTCCTTTGGGTCACCAGGGCCATTTGACAACATTATCCCATCGGGATTAACAGCCATGATTTCATCAACTGTGGAATCTGCCGGAAACACATGCACATCACAATTTCTTTTTAACAGTGACCTTACTATATTCTGCTTGATACCAAGATCAAGCAATGCCACCCTCATGCCATCCCCTTTGTAATGCAGGACTTCTTTTGTTGTAACACACATAACGGGATCCTTAATTACATAAGCCTTAATTTCATCAACCCTGTCATCAAAGTTAAAATCCTGAATAGTTGAAATAATGCCTTTCATAGTTCCTTTGTCACGTAATATCCTTGTAAGTGCCCTCGTATCAATACCCTGAATACCTATTATATTATAGCGTTTAAGGTATTCCTCCAAAGTCTCTACAGATCTCCAGTTGCTTGGGTTATCGCAAAGTTCTCTTACTATAAATCCCTTAACCTGTGGTTTACCCGATTCGATATCGTCAATGTTAACTCCATAGTTGCCAATAAGTGGATACGTCATTGTAACCACCTGACCACAATAAGAAGGGTCTGTGAGTACTTCCTGATAACCTGTCATGCCAGTATTGAATACAATTTCCCCTATTACTTCGCCTTCTATCCCAAAATTTTCACCATGAAAAATCGTACCATCCTCTAACGCCAGTATTGCCTTCATAAATCAACCACCTCATATAAATCTTTTTTCTTTAACAACTATCTCCACATTTATCTCAAAAAACATTTAGAATTTATTATTTATCCACCAACAACCTGATTAATATCGTCTTTCATTCTCAATGCTTCTGCCCTTGAAGCCTCACTAAATCTGTCTTCTGTATAGATTCCGCTCCACTTTTCATCTTTATATGCACACATTATACTTCTAGAAGCGTTCACTATTGCACCTAAGCCGTCACTGTTAAAAGCATGGGCAACATCTCTTGCTGTGCCCCCTTGTGCCCCGTAGCCTGGAACCAGAATATAAGCATTTCTTAAGATTTTCCTTAAGATTTTTGCCTGATTTGGATAAGTTGCACCAACTACCGCACCAACACTGCTGTATCCATATTTCCCTATAACATTTGCTCCCCATTCATTTACATATTCAGCAATCTTTTCGTAAATGCTTTTACCTTCTTGTGTCAAAATATCCTGAATCTGACCTGAAGATTTGTTGGAAGTCTTCACCAGTACAAAAATCCCTTTTCCAAAATTCGCACAATCATTAACAAAGGGCTTGATTCCATCTATACCCAAGTAGGGATTCACTGTAAGAGCGTCTGCATCAAACGCAGTTTCAAAGCTATCCTCATTAATCCTTGTTTTTCCAAGGAAAGCAGACGAATAAGCCTCGGCAGTGGTACCAATGTCATTTCTTTTACCGTCTGCAATGCACAAAAGTCCTTTTTGCTTTGCATATTTGCAAGTTTCGTAAAAAACTCTTACCCCTTCAACACCATACATTTCATAGTATGCCAACTGGGGTTTTACAGCCGGTACAATATCATAAAGTGAATCAATCAGCATTTTATTTAATTTAAGAATTGCTTCTGCCACACCTTTTAGATTTACTCCGTACTTTTCAAACATCTCTTCTTTTATAAATGAAGGTACATAGTCAATTTTAGGATCCAGACCAACAACCGTAGGATTGTTTTTTTCTTTAATTTTTTCAATCAGTGTATCTATAAACATATATACTCTCCTTATCAATATTAATAAATAAAATATTACTTTCTTTTTTTCCAAGTCCATATTGGCTAAAAATCAAGCTTGGTATAAATAGTAGCATAAGTTATATTCTTACTATAACAATACCTTCTCTCTAACTACAACATTACCATTTACTATCGTGTAATAAACCACACCCTGTAGTTTAAAGCCATCAAAGGGTGAGTTTTTGCTTTTTGAGCTTAAGTTTTGTATATCTACTATAAGCTCTTCATCTATGTCAAAAATTGTCACATCTGCACTAGCACCTACTTCGATACAACCTTTATTCAGCCCGAGAATTTTTGAAGGATTAACACACATTTTTTCAACCAACTGTTCAATCGTAAGGTATCCAGGTTTTACAAGGTATGTTATACAAAGTGGAAGAGCAGTTTCAAATCCAACCATTCCGTTTGCAGCAACAGCAAATTCAACATTCTTTTCGTCAGCGTGATGAGGTGCATGGTCTGTTGCAATTATGTCTATTGTTCCATCCTTAAGTCCCTCGATTATAGCCTGAACGTCCTTTTTGGTCCTAAGGGGAGGATTAACTTTTGCAAAGGTATTAAAGCCATCGCATGCCTCTTCAGTAAGTGTAAAATAGTGAGGACACGTCTCACAGGTCACCTTGACCCCACGCCTTTTTGCGTGTCTTATTAGATCAACAGAAAGTTCTGTGCTTACGTGTGCAATGTGCACAGGGATTTTTGTATATTCAGCTAATATAAGATCTCTTGAAACCATTATTTCCTCAGCCGCTGAAGGTATACCCTTCAAGCCTAAAATGGTGGACATATATCCTTCATTCATCATGCCTTCATCTACAAGTTCGAGATCTTCACAATGTGAAATTACTGTTATATCAAACATCGAAGAATACTGAAGTGCCTTTTTCATTAATGAAGAATTCCTTAGTGGCTTACCGTCATCTGAAACTGCTACTGCACCGGCAAACTTCAACTCTCCTATTTCAGAAAGTTCTTCGCCCTTAAGGCCTTTTGATATTGCCCCTATAGGATAAACGTTTACAACACCCTCCTGCTTCGCCTTATTTATAATGTATTTTACTATAGCCTGATTATCAATTACAGGACTTGTATTTGGCATACATGCGATAGATGTAAACCCGCCCTTAGCAGCACTTCTCGTACCTGTCTCTATATCTTCCTTATATTCAAAGCCCGGGTCTCTTAAGTGGCAATGAGCATCAACAAGCCCCGGTAAAACATATTTTCCATCCGCATAAATTATATCGCCGTTTACATACTCAATATCTTTCCCTATTTCAACAATTCTTCCGTCCTCAATCAATATATCAAGAATATCATCAACCTTTGATTTTGAATCAACAACATGACCACCCTTAATTAATGTTCTCATTTGAATCCCTCCTAGTCAAAAGATACAAAAGTGCCATCCTTACAGCAACGCCGTTTTGAACCTGCTCATTTATAAGCGATCTGTCACCGTCTACAACACCGGACGACAACTCCACCCCTCTGTTTACCGGCCCCGGGTGCATTATCAAAGCATCTTCCTTTGCGAGTTTAAGTCGCTTTTCATCAAGTCCGAAGAATCTTGAATACTCCCTGATACTTGGGAACAGCCCTTTCTTCTGCCTTTCAAGCTGAATTCTAAGTCCCATAACCACATCAGCATCAATCAGTGCCTCCTGAACCGTGTTAAATGCCTTAACTCCGGTTTTTTCTATTTCTGGAGGTAGTAATGTTGAAGGTCCTGCTACACAAACTTCTGCACCTAGTTTTGTCATTCCCCATATATTGCTTCTTGCAACCCTGCTGTGATAAACATCCCCAATAATAGCAACTTTCAAGCCTTTCAGGCTTCCTTTCTTTTCAATTATTGTATACATATCAAGCAAAGCCTGTGTTGGATGTTCATTCATACCGTCACCTGCATTAATAACTGAAGCATTAATACTCCTGGCAAGAAGATGTGGTGCTCCGGACATTGGATGCCTTATTATGACAACATCAGTACCCATCATATCAATTGTTTTTCCGGTATCAATCAGCGTCTCGCCTTTAGAAACGCTGCTACTTGAAGCAGACACATTTGCAGCACTTGCACTCATATACTTCGATGCAAGCTCAAAAGAAAGCCTTGTTCTGGTACTGTTTTCATAAAACAAGGTTATAATAGACTTTCCCTGAAGGTGTGGAGCCTTTTTGTTTTTTGATGTAACAATAAGCTTCATTGTCTTTGCTGTGTTTAAAATGTACTCAATTTCTTCGGTTGTAAGATCCTTCAATCCCAACAGATCCTTTGACTTTAAAATCATCATAGCACCTCACTCACATAAACTCTTATATTTTAATATTAATTCTAAAAATTATATAAATCGTGAAAATGATTTTACATGGACAAATTGAATTTTCACGATAATAAATCAAGGAAATTGAAGCACGATGTAAAATCTTTATCGCGTTCAATATAGCTTAACCTATACTTTATAAAATATCACTGTGTAAAAAAATAGTAAGGACAAATATCCTTACTATTTTTAAAAATAATTATTGTGTCAATTGAATTAAAAATCGTTCCACCAACTATATAAATAAGAAAAGCAGAATACATCTCAATTTTTTGCTTAAATTTAATTTTAAAGACGTTCATCAGACTTTTCATCACAAATATCCTTTCATAAAATGGTTCCAGAAAATACACAGGAGCAGCCAACTAAAACTAATGGCTTATTCCTTTTTCAATATCACTTATTGTAACAACATTTACTTTATCAATATCATACAATTTAACATTTACCACCTCAAACTTTGAGGTTGGAACATTTTTCCCGACATAATCGGCACGAATTGGAAGTTCCCTGTGTCCTCTGTCTATCAAAGCAGCCAGTTGAATCATTTTAGGCCTGCCTATATCCATAAGTGCATCAATTGCAGCCCTTGCCGTTCTTCCTGTGTATATAACATCATCAACAAGAATAATTTTCTTACCATTAATAGAAAAATTTATCTCTGTTCCGTTTATTATGGGGTGCTCAGCCAGCATACTCAAATCATCCCTATAAAGGGTTATATCAAGAATTCCTACAGGGACTTCTTTGCCTTCAACACCTTTAATTTTTTCAGCTATCATTTTTGACAGAGGCACACCTCTTCGCTGAATACCAATGAGAACAATATCTTCAACACCTTTATTCTTCTCAATTATCTCGTGTGCTATTCTCGTAACTGCTCTAAGTATTCCACTTCCATCCATTATCTCAGCTTTATCTACCATTTTTTTACACTCCATAATTATTTTATAAAAACAAGACCTTCATTAAAGGATAACGAAAAACAACATCCAATTCTCGTGTTTTAAAAACATTATCAAATCAAGTTTTCCCGTTATCCAGAGCAAGAACATATTTTAGATGCACCTATTCTTATATCAAAAAAGCTCCTTGCCAGATGACGACAAGAAGCTAAAGCACAATAATTTCAATTACAAAATGTACATTTTCAAGCGACACCTTTTCAGCCTCTCTGGACTAAATTTAAAGGCAACTATTTAATTAAACATTATAGTAACACAATAACAACTCATTGTCTATAGTTTCTGACATACATATATAGGATAATTTAAAACATCTTAAGATATTGAAAGAAGAAGTAATATTTTGAATTGCAAAACATTAATTTTACCCGTATAATAAAGTAGTAAATTGAAATTAAGCAGCTTTACTTCTCAACCAAGTGATTGGTAAGGTATTACTTTCATTTCTCACATTGCTAATGTATATAAATCACGAAAATGATTATACATGGGAAAATTTGGTCCTCGTGATATTATATTAATGAAATTGAAGCACGATGTAAAATCTTTATCGCGTTCAATATAGCATAAAAAAGCCCGGAGGTAAAAAACACTAATAACCCGATCATTTATCAATGTGCATTTGTGGCACAATCTTTGTTAATTCTACCAATACACCAGAATCAGGAGTTGATTATATGAGCAACATAAAAAAAGATTTAACGCAGCTAACCTTGTTTGCACTCGTTTGGCCAATATTTATTGAATCACTTTTAAGGATCCTGTTTGGTAATGTTGATACCTTCATGCTAAGTGCGTATTCCGATAACGCAGTAGCCGGTGTTGGAGCAGCCAACCAGTTTATAAGCATTATAATACTAATGATCCAGGTTGTTTGTAGTGGCTCTACTATTATAATTTCACAGTATCTTGGGGCAGAAAATAGAAAAAGAGCATCCGAAGTAGCATTGGTTTCAATAGCCTTTAATATGATTTTAGGTCTATTGATCAGCATTGTTATGTTTACATGCAGCAGCAGTCTGCTCAAACTTATGAATTTTGAACTGGAGATTTACAATTATTCCAAAGAATTTCTGACAATCATAGGTTCCTTTTCTTTCATTCAGGCTTTAAGCATTACAGTTTCCGCCATACTGAGAAGTTATGGATTGGTCAGATATCCAATGTATGTCAATATGGGTGCAAATATTTTGAATATTTTTGGTAACAGTATTTTTATATATGGATTATTCGGGATGCCCGTTTTAGGTGTAAAAGGTGTTGCCATATCCACTATTGCAAGTCAGCTTATCGGCCTTGTTGCCATAATATTGGTATTAGTCAAAAATGTTGATATGGAGTTTTCAATAAAAAAAATATCTTCCATGCCAATAAATATTATCAAAAATGTTTTAAAAGAAATCTTTAAAATCGGAGGTCCATCGGCCGGTGAATCATTATCATATAATTTATCACAGATTGTAATAACCGCTATTATAGGTACAATGGGTTCCTATGCACTTACCTCCAGAATATATGTATTCAATCTTATGTTTCTTATCATGTTGGCATCTATTTCAATTGGCCAAGGTACTCAGATAATTGTCGGACGTCTGGTTGGTGCCGGAAAAATGGACGATGCATATAAAACATGCATTAGAAGCCTGAAAATAGCAATTGCCGTATCCTTTTCCGTAGCCGTGTTATTTGCATTATCAAGCAGCATGCTACTAGGATTATTTACTGATGATCCGAGAATTCTCTCGGTTGGAAGACTGCTGCTTTTTGTTACAATTTTTCTGGAACCCGGAAGAGCCTTTAATATAGTTCTCGGCTTTTCATTGAGAGGTGCGGGTGATGCTAAATTCATACTTATTTTAGGATTGATATTTATGTGGATAGTAGCTGTATTTATGTCTTATGTCCTTGGAATAAAACTCCACTTAGGGTTATTGGGTGTCTGGATTGCTTTTGCACTTGACGAGTGGATACGAGGTATTTTTATGTTGGCGAGATGGCGTTCAAGAGCCTGGGAAAATCAATCCCTGACAAAACCAGTCAAGGAACTTGTATCTGTGCCCGAATTATAGAAATGTGTCAAACGATTCCATTGCAAGACCTTCGCATAAAATCAGTAAAATGCCATTCGGCAGACAGATGAACGATAGTTTGCTATGCAAAAATCGTACCTCGACTTTATAATTTTAATAGCGCACCATATTATGGAAAGGACATTGCGTAGAGGCTATAGAGAATGTAAACGAAGCGAAGGAAAAGTCGAATCGCTGTTCTTCGCGAAGCGAGTTTGATTCGACCCGTAGCGAGTTTTACATTCTCTCAGTCCAGGTTGCATGGCCGAGCAGTGCAGCGCAGCGGAACGACCAGGCTCGAAGCTTAAGTCCTTGGAATAATATGGTGCACGAAAAATAAATACACCCAGCCTTCGTCCACTGATTTTAATACTCACGTCAAGCAATTACATCATTTGACACTATAACCGGCTTACAACGAAATCTATCTTATCTGTTTGCTCTCTGCTTCGGCTCTCTTCTCAGGTTTATTCCAAGAATCCCTCCAACTGAACCTGTCAGAACACCAATAACCATCATAGTTATAACATGAGCATTAATGGAATAATCTCTATATGCAAGGCTACTGGCCAAATATAGAATAGCCATATACATAAGGCCTATAATTCCGCCATTGAGCCACCCTCTACTTCTTACTTTACACGTGGAAGACCAACCAGCTGCTAATAAACTTATTAATGTCGTAATAATAACTACCGATGGAAGAAACTTTTCAGGAAAATCCATATAAGATAGAAAGAATGCGAAAATCATAAAGAGCGGAACGGTAATTAAATATGCAATTCCTATGCCTTTAATCATCGATACTATATTGGCATGCTCACTTATAATATTTTTGGCCGTCTGGCTCGTTTTGTTTATCATAACAACCCCCCAATAGATTATTAGTATATTTACACTATTAATCTATTGGAATTATCAGCTTGTTAGAACAAAAAAATATATTACCTGTTCTCTTCTTTTAAGTCATTTTCATAAAGTGCCTTTAAACATTCATCCAATTGCTCTTCAGTAAAAACACCTTCCTTCACCATTTTTCTATAAACAGGCTTATCTCTCATCATGCTTAAATAAATTTCAGTTTCCCTGTTCGCCTTTTTATTGTCTGTCATTAATTTCACCTCTGCTTTTGCCATTTCGTCTGGAATAACATTTCATCTGGAATACTATAATATTTTAAGAAAAAAGGTAATTTTTTTCAATAGTGAGTTTATATTTTTAATCTATTTTTAATTTTTATAGAACTTTTTCATAATTCAGTCTGTCTAATATATAAAAACAAATATTAATCAAGGAGTGAATAACTATGAAAGCAAAAATAGCACTCGTTATTGTGCTAATGATGATGTTAACAATGGTAGTACCAGGAATTGTATCTGCTGCAAATGATTCAGAACTCGAAAGTGCGATCAAAGCAGTAAAACAGATGATCAGCATTCCTGAAGAATTGAGTAATTTTACTTACAATGTAAGAACTGAAGGCAATACAAAAGTATGGGATCTTAGCTGGCACTCAAAAAATACTGATGGTTCTTCCATCGAGGTGACAGTTGATAACAGCGGCGATATAAAAAGTTATTATACATTCAATTACGCAGATAACTTAAATGTTAAGAAACTTCCAGGGATAAGTAAAACCGAAGCTCAAGACAAAGCAGAAGAAATCATAAAGAAATTTAATCCGGGTATATGGGATAGTCTAAAACCAATAGATAATCCCCAACAAGTTTACATTGACAGTGATTCTTATTCCTTTGGCTACATGAGAACTCACAACGGTATACCCTTCCCTCAAAACGGAATAAGTGTATATATAAACAAACAAACCGGTGAACTTAAGGGCTACAACAAAGCATGGGATAAAGATCTAATTTTTCCATCAGGCGAGAAGGCCATAAACCTTTCTGAAGCTCAGGATGCCTATACTAAAAACCTCGGCCTGAAGCTTACATACCAAGCATCTACTGAAGATGGTAAACTGAAAATATATGGTGCCTATGTACCAGTATACAATTCAAACTATTTTATTGATGCTCTGACCGGTGAAAAAATTAATTTAAGCAGCCCTTATTCTGATGAAATGTATGGAAATAAAGAAGCCAAGTCTACTGCTGACTTCTCTATTGCAAGAGGTGGTGCAGGCATGGCACTCACGCCGGAAGAAATTGAAGCAGTAGAAGAAGTGGCAAAACTTATTAGCCAGGAAGATGCCGAAAAAATTGCTAGAGATTTGAAGGTTCTTGAGCTTGATGAAACATTTACAATCCAAAGAGCAAGTCTTAATAAGGGATGGTCTGAAATAAGCGGATACCAGTGGAATCTGCATTTTATGAATTCCAGCGACAAAACTCCCAAGGGTATTAACGTAACTATCGACGCAGCTACAGGAGAGATTTTGAGTTTTTATACAGGTTATAGTTCTGAAATAGACAGTGCTCCGAAATTCAACAAAGAGGATGCAAAAAAAGCTGTTGAAGAATTTTTAAACCAGTTGCAACCCATAAAATTTAAAGAAACACAATATTCTGAAGATAATAATGACTTAATTATATATTCCGCTGAAAACGCACCTACACATTTCAGTTTCCGATACACACGAAAAGTAAACGATATTTCCTTCCAGCAAAACGGAATATTCGTTGAATTCGATGCTATTTCAGGTAAAATTACAAACTACAACCTGACATGGTTCGACGCAGAATTCCCATCTCTTGACAATGCAATTACACTAAGTGATATATACGATATTTTCTTCAAGGAAATCGGTCTTGAACTTCAATATACAGCACAAATTCCAGATATTATTTATGCTAAAAGATCTGTACAAAGTACAGATAAAGATAATCAGAAAGAAGTAAAACTTGTATATGCAATTAATTCCTCAAAACCCTCAACTCTTGACGCTTTAAACGGTATAATTCTTGACTATAACGGAAAGCCATACGAAGAGAAAAAAGCATTGGAATATACTGATATCGAAGGCCATTACGCACAAAAAGAAATAGAGGTTCTTGCCGAGTCAGGAATTGGTCTTGAAGGTCCTGAACTCAAACCAAATGAAAAAATCAAACAAAAAGATTTTCTACTTTTGATTTCACAGATAATAGGTAACGGTTACCCTTTTTACGGAAAAACAACCATCAGTAGTGATTCAGAGACAGACGATCTATACAAATTACTTACTCAGGAAGGTATCATAAAAGAAGATGAAAAGAATCCTGAAGAATTTTTGACAAGAGAAGAAAGCGTCAAATTTGTAATAAGGGCACTCAAGTATGAAAAAGTTGCTGCTCTAAGTGATATCTTCAATTGTACTTTCAAAGATAAAGATGAAATAAACCCCGACCTTATAGGACACGTAGTTATAGCTAAAGGACTTAAAATAGTAAACGGACATGGTGATTATTTCAGGCCAAAGGCAGAACTCAAAAAATCAGACGCCTTGATAATAATATACAACTACCTGCAGATTTAAGTACATCTAAAAATCAAGTTACTTCATGGGACAATGAGAAATTTTGATTTGATGGTCTTTTCACAATGCAAAATCAGTAAGTTCCCTTGTACCAATCGGGTAGGAGGCTAACCATTAATTGATTAGCCGACCTCCCACACCGCACGTACGTACCGTTCGGTATACGGCGGTTCTTTAGTTTTCACAGATTTTTAGATAGTAGTCAGACAT
>JAEWSG010000003.1 GCA_023398495.1 Bacillota bacterium | reverse complement strand
GCAGACAGATGAACGATATTTTGCTGCGCAAAAATCGTACCTCGTCCTGATAATTTTTCGCCGCGTCTATGGGACCTCCTGTCCCAAGACGCTAAAAATGCCATCCTTGGCATTTTTACTTCAAAATTATCAAGCCTTCGGTCACTGATTTTAATGCTCAGGTCAAGCAATTACGACACTTGACACTAAAACAACTTTACAGCGTAATTTGGTTATTTGATTGTCTCTATCATCTAAATTACGATGCCGGAAACTCTTTATTGTTGCCTAGCAGATACATTCTACAAAATTACCTTTTTCAAGGTTGAAAACAGCTTGTGATAAATCCAACAAATGAATTCATTTCAAAATTGATCAATAAAAATACAAAACCGATGAAGGCACTTATTTGCCAACATCGGTTCTATTATTTCAAAAAATATATAATTTCACAAGAAATTTTTAATTATTACCAAAGGGAAGTCTCACGCCTAAAGTCTCTGTAAGGCTCTTTACCGAATCAAAATGAACTTCCTTTCCCTCCTGATTAACTGCAGAAAAATTAAGAGCACGCTGGCTTCTGCCAAAGTCAATATATTCAAGTGTAATAGTGTATGGAGAAATACAAACTACTGTTTTTCTCAAAACGCCTTTACTATGTTCTACCATTTCCTTTACCACTGACCCATCAACCTTACTTAAAGCATCAACAAGATCCTTAAAATTAATATCTTTCATAACTTGCCCTCCTTTAATTATTAGATAATAAAAACGGACATGAAAAGCCATATTTAATTAGATTAAATAGAGGAATTTAAGAATTGTTGTCTTGAGTAAAAAAGATTAAGGCAATTAATAGCATACACTAAGAAGGGATTTTTAGCCTATAGTAATATTTTATCATACAATCGTAATAAAATAAAGTTATTTTTGAAAATTTTTCATATTTTCTGATTCAAAAGTTACAAAACAACTATACCTATAGGCTTTATGGGCTCTAAAAAAATTGCTCATTCAGGATTGTCAAAAATTCACAGTTTGGTTAAATGCCATACTTTTTCTTAAGTTCTGTAACTTTGTCCCTTAATTCAGCAGCCCTTTCAAATTGCAAATCCGATGCGGCTTTTTTCATTTCCTTTGTCAATCTTTCAATTAGAGCTGCAGCTTCACTTATGCTCAGGGTATCATCTTCCTTGCCAACAGTGTATTCCGCACTTTCTTCTGCAGCTTTTGTGGCTTCAATAACATCCCTTATACTCTTTTTGATACTCTGAGGCGTTATACCATACTCCTCATTATACTCAATCTGGAGCTTCCTTCTTCGATTTGTTTCACTTATGGCCTTTTTCATTGATTCAGTGACTTTATCAGCATACATTATTACTTTACCTTCTACATTTCTAGCTGCCCTACCTATAGTTTGTATAAGGGAAGTCTCAGATCTTAAAAAACCTTCCTTATCAGCATCAAGTATGGCTACAAGAGATACCTCGGGCAAATCAAGTCCTTCCCTTAAAAGGTTTATGCCAATTAATACATCAAATACGCCTAACCTTAGATCCCTGATAATTTCCATTCTTTCAATAGTCTGAATATCCGAATGAAGATATTTAACCTTGAAATCCAATTCCTTAAGATAATCTGTAAGGTCTTCGGACATCTTCTTTGTCAGTGTTGTTACCAGAACACGCTCATTTTTTTGAATTCTTTCATTAATCTCCCCAATCAGATCGTCTATCTGTCCCTTTACAGGTTTTACAATAATCTCAGGGTCTATAAGTCCGGTAGGCCTTATTATCTGCTCAACAACCTGTTGTGAATTATTCTTCTCATATGCAGCAGGTGTAGCACTTACAAAAACAATCTGATTAATCCGCTCTTCGAATTCATTGAACTTTAATGGTCTGTTGTCAAAAGCAGAAGGCAGCCTGAATCCATAGTCAACCAGTGACTGTTTTCTCGACCTGTCCCCATTGTACATCGCCCCAACCTGCGGAACAGTTACATGAGACTCGTCAATCATCATCAGGAAATCATCCGGGAAATAGTCGATAAGCGTATAAGGAGCACTTCCAGGCTCTCTTCCGCTAATGTGTCTGGAATAATTCTCAATTCCCTGACAAAAACCAACTTCCTGGAGCATCTCAAGATCATATCTTGTCCTTTGCTCAAGTCTCTGGGCTTCAAGAAGTTTTCCGTCAGCCTTAAGTTCTTTTAAGCGTTCCTCCAACTCTTTTTCTATGCTTACCATCGCTTTTTCCATTTTTGTTCTGGTAGTAGCATAGTGAGAAGCAGGAAATATAGCCGCATGGGACATTGAACCAAAAATTTCTCCAGTAAGGTAATTAATTTCTGTTATCCTGTCAATCTCATCTCCAAAAAACTCTACCCGAATCACCTTATCAGATGAATATGACGGGAATATATCCAACGTATCTCCCCTCACACGAAACCTGCCACGTTTAAAATCTATCTCATTTCTTTCATACTGTATATCAACAAGTTTTCTGATTATATCATCCCTGTCTTTCTGCATACCTTTTCTCAAGGACAGCATAAGATCAGTGTAATCTTCAGGATCTCCCAGACCATAAATACATGAAACACTGGCAACAATAATTACGTCTCTTCTTTCAAACAGTGCTGCAGTAGCCGAATGCCTCAGCTTGTCTATCTCGTCATTTATAGACGAATCCTTTTCAATATAGGTATCTGTTGATGCAATATATGCTTCAGGCTGATAATAATCATAATAACTAACAAAATACTCAACAATATTGTCGGGAAAAAACTCCTTGAACTCGCCGCAAAGCTGTGCGGCCAGAGTTTTATTATGTGCAATTATCAGTGTTGGCTTTTGCACCCTTTGAATTACATTAGCCATTGTAAAAGTCTTACCGGATCCGGTAACACCTAAAAGTGTCTGACCCCTTAGTCCTCTATTAATACCTTCACACAACTTATCTATAGCCTTAGGCTGATCCCCGCAGGGTTTGTATTCCGATGCAATCTTAAATTCAGGCATAATTAATTCGCTCCCAAAATTATAGTTTAATCTATTATACCATAACACATAGGCATTCAAACATATGTTTGGATAAATATTTATGTGATCTGTTTTATGGAACTGATTTGAGTAGTGCCTAATGTTTAGTGTCAAACGACGTAATTAGCAAGACCTCCGCAAAAAATCAGTAGTCCTCGACTTGATAATTTTTCGCCGCGTCTATGGAACCTCCTGTCCCAAGACGCTAAAAATGCCATCCCTGGCATTTTTACTTCAAAATCATCAAGCCTTCGGCCACTGATTTTAATGCTCACGTCAAGCCATTACATCATTTGACACTAAACAAGTTCACAACGTAATTTGGTTTGTTTTTATAGGCACATCATCCAGCATAGTTAAAGCAATACAAATCATATCTTTTTGGCAAAACAGTAAAAAATAACTTTTCATTCCACATAGGTTTGATCAAGAAATTACTCCTTCTCTACTGGAAACTTCTTTATCATTCCAATTAAGTATTGTCGCATATACGCAAAATCAATACTATTAACATTGCCATCTCCTGTCACATCTGCAGCAGCCTTGCCATAAGTTGAAGGAAAGTCTTTTCTCATACCTATTAAGTATTGTCTCATATATGCAAAGTCAATACTATTAACTAAACCATCTCCTGTTACATCTCCATATACATAATCTGGTATAGGCTTACTTAAGACGATAAAATCACTGTTATCACCTGTTAAAACCTCATCTTCCTCAGCTTCAACTACAAAGTAATATTGTTTTATTCCTTCATTATAGCTAAATGAATTTTTGTCAATTTCATATATATATGAAATATTCGATCCATTTACTAATATGGGTATTTCCTTTGTATCAATCACTTTTCCATCAATTGAGTCTTCCTTAATCTTTAATATAGCACCTGTACGAGTATGACTCAAATTTGATAAGTTTACAACAAAAGCTTCACTATCTTCAAAACTATATTGCTCAACACTTAATGCAATATCGGAATATCCTACTGTAAATTCTTTTTTATTATCGCTCAAATCAAATTCATTACCTTCAATAGGTGTAATTGTAACAGTATAATCTTTCTTTTGTATAATTTCATCTAGTTTTAAAACTGCATTAATAGTCTTTGTCTCCCCAGGCATAATAGTCTCAACCACATTTTGAATATTTTCACTTTCATCACCTATTTCAATTTTCATTTGATCTACCCTAAGCTCACCTTTATTTTCAACCTCTATTTCCAGTGGCAATTCTTGACCTGGTATAATACTTTCCGGATCAAAACTTACACTATTTACCGAAAGGTTATAGGAAGGAGTAACCTTAATAGTACACAAATCTGATTGTTCAATACCTTCTTCTGTTGAAGTCAATTTATTAAATGCAATATTAAAATTACCGTTTTCATCAAATACACCACTTGGAAATTGCACTATGCTTCCTAAATCAGAGATTTTAACAACCTCACTCCAAAGGTCCTTATCTTTATCAAATATGGCAGCACTTATTTCAGTGGCATCTTCTTCCTTTGTTGTCCAAATAACAGCAGTCTTTCCATCATAATTATTAACAACTTCAAAATCATCTCTTATTCCATTTTGAGCTTCATCAAATATTTTTTCTGTTGTTTCTGAAATGCTAGTCAGATATGATATATTGTTGTCATTGTACCAATACAAAGCATTTGAACCATCAAAGTTCGCAAAAACAGGAGAAGAATCCATAATTTGATTGTCAGTTAACTTTATTATCTCCTGATCTGGTGCTGCAATAAATATATCTCTGTCATCAATCGTTTCAAGATCATTATCTTGATCTCTCACATATGCAACTCTAAATGAACCATCCATATAGCCTGCATCTAATGAAACAACAGCATTAAGGCTATTTACCAATTCTATTGGCTTTGTCCATGTCTCTCCATCTAATTCTGAATAATATATAGTGTTCTGTCCTGAGTTTCCAAACAAGTTGTTTTCAGTATTACTGCTCCACGCTACAAAAGCTTTTCCTCCTTCAATAGCAATCTGAGGTTGAGTATCAACAACATTATCATTTGTAAGTGTATGTATACCCTCAAAAGCATTTTTACTTGTATTAAACTTTGCAACAGAGATTTCACCTGATGCCGCAGCTTCTTCAAGTGTAACAGATTCATTAAACACTTTATTGCTGTTCTGCCATACCAAATAGAGATTGCTATTATCAGATGCCATACTTGGGTAAAAATCTGCCGTATTATCATCATGTAATGCAATAGGTGAACTCCAAGTATCTGTTTCACTATCATATATAGAGTACACTAACATTGTTCTATTTGTTAAAGTTCTATCTGGGTTATCCGCTAGCCAAACCATGACTTTTTTATCTCCCACCATTCCCAATAGTGGCTGTGCATCTGGAAAAATATTAGTTTGTAATGTTTTAACATCTTTATTTGAATAATCAGCCGAAAACATTGCACCAAACATTCTCTTTGTTTTACTATCCCCTCTCCATATAGAAGGTCTATCAATGTATTCCCTTGGCATCACCGAGTAATTATTCGCATCGTATACATTAAACTGTTTGTTATTTGATCCCATCATGGTTCTAGAACTTTTGGATACACTTCCTTCGTAGATATTCCATGTTCCCCTCGCAATTTCTTTCTTTGCTTCAAAAATTAACGCTTTGGCTTTTATATTCATTTTGCCGGTAAGTGATATTTTTGTGTAATTCTCAGGGTATTTAAGTAAAAATTCCAGTTCTGCTTCTCCTGAAGCCGAAACAGTACAAACTCCAACAACACCAACTCCGCCTTCCAACTCGAAATGAGGGATAAACTTCAAGTCAGTATTTAGAATAACTTCACCAGACTCCAAAATATATCTCGTAATTTCACTTAAAGTCTCTACTTTAATACCACCTTCAACAGCCAAAAAAACCGGAACAGGTCCAACAATATATTGCATTGATTTACTAGCTTTAAACCCTGCACTTAATAACAGAGAACCTTCCGACACAATAAGCGTACCATTCTTATTGATTACACCTTCTATATAACCACATACTTCAGCTTCTGTATCCCAACCTACAACTGTTGACAAAGAGCTTTTCTTTGCATTAAGAAGTTTATTTGTACTTCTAAATTGTTTATATTCAGACAAGTCCTTTTTGAATTGATCGAATGTCTTTTTTAGCTTTGCCCAACTCTCTTTGGATTTAGTTACATTTTCCACCTTGGGTTTAGTTTCGCCCTCCTCTTTCTCTTCGTCTTTCTCTTCGTCATCCTCTTCTCCTGCCTCTTTTTTTAATCCAAATGCAATCTTAAAGGTATTACCTTCCTGAGAATATGTTAAAGGTATGTCATCGAAACCAAAATTAATTTCAGTCCCACCAATAACAGGTAAGTTCCCTGGTATTGTAACTCCTGTTTCTTTTCCCAATCTTATTGAAAATTCCTCATCATTTCCCAAAGAGCCCTCAAATCTGGAGCTAAATACCGAAAGATTCGTTTCAATAGGTTCTGAAGTGGTTCCATCCTCCGCTTGAACCATTGCATAAATCTTTTTCCCAGGCTCAAATACTTTGCCTATAGCAACAGCGTCAAATTGACCTGATACACTCTCCAATTTCGTATCCCATCCCTGAGATAATATATACTTTACGGTTTTACCCCTCCTTTCAGCCTCCATCTTGATACAACAGTAATCCTCAAATTTAATATCTGAATCACTTGAAATTTTCCTGTATTCTTTTACCTGCCTAAGCAAGTCATAATCTCTGGTTCCGTCATTTAAATTAATTTTCGTTATGTATGGTTCAAGAAACTGCTTGTCTGGTTTTAAGAAAAACAATTCAACATTTCCAAGTTTCAAGTCATATACACAAGCATGACTTCGATAGTCTGTTGCTTGAATATCCAAATCATGTTTTCCTTCTCCAAAGCCTCCTAACTCAGCCATACCATTTGCATCAGTTTCTATAATCTGATTATTAATCATAACTGATGCCCCAGCTATTGGTTTCTTTGTATAGTAATCCGCTACAATTACATAATTTGAGGTTAAAGGAATACTCCCTACGTCTGTTCTAGTTATTGGGCTCTCAAAGCCTTCTTCACCATGCACAACAAAGGGATCTGATACACTACCATCTCCACCAGAAGCCTTAACACCAGCCTTTAGGACTAGGGCAGGGCAAACACCTACATCCCCATCCGATGCATTAAAACTAACTTCTTGGTCATAATCCTGTAACGAACTTTGGTAATATTCCTGTCCCAAACCACTAGATAATCTTACTCTTGAAGCACTTATTCCAGGCATCAAAATCCAATTATACCATCGTTTTTGATTGGTAAGTAAAGACGACTTATAATCACTGTTTAACGTTGCCTTCCAAGTGGGAATACCCTGATATTCCCAACCTCTGTTGTATACATAATTTTTTAATTGGTATGAATCAAGAAGAAACACCCTATCAGTCAAATTTTTGTAGTAAGAATTCTCATAATTATCTGTTAATGTTCCACAAGACAATATAACATTTTCCTTGTTCAAATCTCCTAATAATAATTTCCCATCTCTATCTCTTAATTTTACTTTATTAGTATAATTATTATGGTATATATTTATTTTCCTTCCCGAATTATTTATAATCTTTATTTCAGCACCTATGTTTACATTTTCAATTATATATGCTGTAAAAGAATCGATTATCCTAATATAAATGTTTTCTCCATCTATATTTTTTATTTCATCTGTAAGCTCATAAGTATGCACACCATCATTTGCAGATAAATAAACAGAATCCCCCTCAAAATGCAACTCACAAGTTACAAGACTTTTGATTTTTAATTTAATTTGAGGGGAGTACGACGCATAAAGATAAAAATTTTGACCAGCATACAAAAAACTAAGCAACTGCATTTCCACGTCCTTTACATAACCCTCAGTTATATCTTCAGCAGGCACATATTGTTGTGAATACTCTTCGAATCCGCCAGATTTTATATCCTTGTCTACTTCAGATAATATTACCTTGTGTTCAAAAGGCTGAATAACATCACGTTCAGCTTTTGTAAAATTAGACAAAAATCCAGATTCGGAATCATAAGGATTATATCCTGGTAATGTTTCATCGTCATAATTATATAAATGTTCGGAATCAGGCTTTTGGTGACTATATTGCACAACAGCATCCTCGCTATTAAGCCATTCTCTGAGATTACTCCTTTCCCAATTGTTGCTTCCATACTCTACCCTGCTCCCATCCGCATCGTCTCTCCCATCAGTAGCATCACCATTAGCATCAAATGCCTTGAGACAAAGAATTTTATCAGAGTATAACATTAGACTTCCATCATCATTTTTGTTAATAATTCTCCAAACAATAGGATCATCCCAATATCGTCCAAACTGTACATAATCCCCAATTTCCATTTCTTTTGTCTCTTCTGCTTTAACCTCATAGTTTAATGTAGGCAACAAAGCTGTCACCATACAAAAAACAATTAAGGCAGAAAAAATTCTTTTTAAAGTTCTTCTCACAATTACTTCCCCCTATTTTTTTATTTATTACATTTCCAACTTGAATCATTAATTTTAACCCTTTTAACAGACAAATAAATTCATTTAATTACATAATATATGTATATATGATAAAAACTTTAATAATTATTATATCACTAAAATAATTCTAAGAAAAGATAATCACAGAACAGACAAGAATAAACAGGAATAAAATATATATAAACCTAACTTTTTTTATTTATTCCAATTAAAACAGTTGTACTTAATGCATACCAAATTCCAAGATAAACATAGATAGATGGGTATTTGCTTTTTTACGATACGATACCATATCAAACCCTTTTTTCAATACTAAAACTCAAAATTATCCAAAAATGCCCATGCACTTTATTTTCAATAAAAAATACCTTCACACAACTTATCTATAGCCTTAGGCTGATCCCCGCAGGGTTTATATTCCGATGCAATCTTAAATTCAGGCATAATTAATTCGCTCCCAAAATTATAGTTTAATCTATTATACCATAACACATAGGCATTCAAACATATGTTTGGATAAAATACATCATATTTTTTCAGCGTAAAAAAGTGTACCACATATTTGGGCACACTTTTTTAAAATTCAACATCAAGCTTATTGCAAATAAAATTTACTTGCTTAGTGTAATTACAGTTGTCGAAAAAGCATATCTGCTATCAGGATTTACGTCTTCATCAGTATGAACCTGGCAAATTGCAAGCTTCTTACCCGACGGGCTCCAACTCAAGTTCAGAACATCTTTACTCAGGGCTATTCTTGTGGACTTACCCGTCTTCAGGTCGCTGACGTAGGTTCCTGAATTTCCCTTATCATCTGAAGATATTGAATATACTATCCTTGTGTTATCCGGTGACCAGGATGTTCCACTTATATTTTCACTTTCCACCAGAATCTTCTTATTGCTAAAATCATTATCGCATACTATAAGTGCATCTTTCTCATCTTGATTCATCTTAATATAGGCAATTCTATTAGGATTCTGTGACGGAATCACATCAAACACGTCTTTTTCTACAACACTTTGACTGTCAGTTACAGTATCATACTTTATCAATTCACCCTCTAGTGAAATAAAGTAAATCTGATCTCCAATTTTATAAGCTTTATTGATTGATTTAGCCTTAAGCTGAACAAGTTTAAAGTTCTTTCCTGATATATCTGCTTCATAAACAGTACCACTAAAATCAGGGTAAAAAACTCTCTCATTGTCAATCCAGTTTCCTGCCATAACATGTATTGCATTATCTCCTGTTATCAGAACCTCGTTATTTCCATCTGAATCCATAATATAACCACGAGCAGTTTCTTCAGAGTTCTTTTTATAGAAGATATGTTTTTTATCAGGTGAAAACTTTGCAAATGCTTGATTTGACCTATCTTCCTTTAGAATTTTTGCTTCTTTTGTTTTTGTATCAAAAATATAAAGGTTGTTTGGATAAAATGCTTCGCCTTCACTCTGAATCTTATCCACATTCTTATTTTCCTTACTAATAAGAAGTTTCTCCTCATCTTGCCAGTCCAGACCTCTGATATTTTTAAATTCCTCTATTTTTTCAATCAGTAATTCTTCCGAACCAGCTGCTTCTTCTCCTTCAATAACAGTTATAATTTTATCATCCTTCTCAATAACTGTACGCTCCTGAGATTTTGGAGCACATGAAGATAGTGTTATGAGCATTGCAGCAATTAATAGAATTGAATTTCTTCTCATCATAATATTCCCTCCCATTTGGTATTCGATATTGTCAATCAGCTACCCTATAACTATATTTTAGATTTCCGATATATCCAAATTATATAGTTAATGTTTCAGAATTGTAAACTTTTCATCTTTTATTTGTTATGCTAAGGAATAGATGGAAAGGAAATAAGAAAAGTAGTTTTCTCTGAATCGGAGTCTTTAACCTTTATCAAGCCGCCTTGCTTAATCACCAGTTCTTTCACAAGTGCAAGACCTAAACCTGTACCACCTGTTTGCCTTGACCTGTTTTTATCTACTCTGTAAAAAGGCTCAAATACTTTTTCTCTCTCCTCTTCCGGTATATATGAACCGGTGTTTAAAATCTCAATTTGAGCAAAATTATCTTCCTTAGAGCAATTAACATATATTCGCCCCTGATCCCTGTTATATTTTATTGCATTATCCAGAAGATTAACCAGGATGCTACTCATGTTATCTTTGTCAGCCAATATATATATCTTGTCTAGTTTCATTTCAAGCCTTATTCCTAAACGCTCCATCCTGCCTCTCATGTTACTGCAAATCGTCTCAATCAGACTACTTATCTCAAGGCCCTTTAAATCCTGCTCAAAATCATATTTTTCAAGAGCTGATAAATGCAGTACTTTATCAACCATGTTACCCAATCTGGAAGTTTCTTTATCAATTACATCCTTTGCTTGCTCCAAAAGTTTTGAATCTTCAGGATACATTGAAATCAGATCCAGATATGCCCTTATTGACGTAAGTGGAGTTTTAAACTCATGGGTTATATTACCAATAAAGCGTTTCTGTTCTTTCTCCAACTTAGATAGTTTCTCAACCGCCAAGCTTAGCTTTTTTTGTTCTTCCTTCATATTTTCAATATTGTCTTGAATCCGGCAACTCATATAATATATTCCCTCACTTAATTCACCAAGTTCGTCTTTTCTTTTCAATACAGGAACATGGTATTCTCCGTTCTTTATCATGCCGGATATTTTTTTGAGCTTTAATATGCTATTGGTAAAGGAATTGAAATAAAACGCAGCCGTAAAAAAGCTAAGGATTAGCACCACAGTTCCAACTAATATAAAGGTAAATCTTGTCTTATTATATGAGTCTTCATAACGCTTTATGGAATAGGAAATCTGAATAACACCCACCTGTTGGTTTCGAATAATAAGGGGTGTAAGATAATACAACATATTTCCCTCTGTCTGGTAAGCAACCTTTCCCTTTAAAGCAAAGGGTAACGTATCACTTACATCAGCTTTAGATGTATTAGGCAGAGTAGTTCCAAACTGTTTGCCTTCTTTGTCATAGATAACTATGTGTTTATTAATCAATCGGTTTATAGATGCAGCCAGTTCTACTCCGTAATCACTGAGAAATTGCCGGTATGATTCCTCACCAGTTGTAAAATACAATTCGTTTGCATATAAATTGGCTGTCTGACCGTATGACTTTAAAATATCCTCGTACTCAAGCACATTATCTTTTTTGATTCCTTCAAGTACAAGTACACTCAAAATAAACACCGTCAGAGATAAAAGAAGTGCCAAAAAAATACTGTGCTTTATCTTTATACTAATCCTCATAATTCTCCCTTGTGGCTTTATAACCTATGCCGTGAACAGTATTTATGATATCCTGGTAATCCCCTAGCTTCTTTCTCAGTCGTTGGATATGTATATCTACAGTTCTTGTTCCTCCGGCATAATCCATGCCCCATACCCTGTCCAAAAGCTCATCTCTTGTAAAAACCCTATCAAGATTTGAAAGCAGCAGAAATAAGAGATCAAACTCCTTAGGTGTCAATTCCAATGAATTTTCCGCAACACTTACTTTTCTGCTTCCATAAAAAACATGCAGATCCTTTATGATTATGTCTTCGTGTGACACTTGGTTTTGATGGTTTGCGTTAAGTCTTCTTAATAGTGAATTCACTCTTGCCATTAGTTCCCTCATGTCAAAAGGTTTTGTAATATAATCGTCCGCCCCAAGTTCAAGCCCTAAAACCTTATCAACTATATCCGTCTTAGCTGTGAGCAAGATAATGCCCACTTTATTCTTCGAGTCGATGTTTCTGATAACATCAAATCCATTTATTTCAGGCAGCATGAGATCTAAGAGCATAAGCTCCGGACCGAATTTTTGAAGTGCAAGAAGTGCATTTTTTCCGTCATAAGCCACTTCGACCATATGCCCTTCTCTTCTTAAGGCATATGCTATTGCATCTGCTATATTCACCTCATCATCTACTACAAGAATTTTATTAACCATGTTGTTTCTCCAATATTATTTTCGCATTCGCTTATTCTAAATTATACAATTTTACTTTTTTGTATTCAATATTTTGTGAGCGGTTTTATGGAAGTGATTTAGGAGTGGTACCTGTTGTTTTAGTGTCAAACGATTTCATCGCAAGACCTTCGATCGGGTAGGAGGCTAACCATTAATTGATTAGCCGACCTCCCACACCGCACGTACGTACCGTTCGGTATACGGCGGTTCTTTAGTTTTCACAGATTTTTAGATAGTAGTCAGACATGGAGATATA
>JAEWSG010000065.1 GCA_023398495.1 Bacillota bacterium | reverse complement strand
TCGGTCACCATCGATATCGTCGATACGCCCGGTGTGACGACCAAGATCGACTACAACGAGTTCGTCGAGTACGGTATCGAGAAGGAGGAGGCGATCAAGCGGGCACGCGAAGCGACCGAGGGCGTTGCCGAGGCGATGCACTGGCTCCGCGAGGATATCGACGGTGTCATCTACATGCTTGACGCGACACAGGACCCGTTCCAGCAGGTGAACATCATGCTCGTCGGGATCGTCGAGAGCCGGAAACTCCCGGTCCTGATCGTCGCGAACAAGAACGATCTTCCTGACGCTTCACCTGCGCGGATCAAGAGCGCGTTTCCCCAGCACCCCGTGATCTCAATATCCGGTCTTGAAGGGAACAACGTGGACGAGTTGTACGAGAAGATGACGTCATATTTCGGGTGATGGAGATGATACAGGGTGTACAAATTGACCTGATTTCGGCGGAACGCCTTGACCGGCTCACGGCAATGGAGAAGATCCGCCTGATCCTCGACGATGTCATGGAAGGAAACATCGTCGTCCTGGAGAAGGGCCTTGCGCCGGACGAACAGAGTAAACTCATCGAGATCACGATGCGGGAGATCGCGCCGGACGGGTTTTCGGGGATCGAGATGGAGACCTATCCGGTGAAGGACGCGCCGACAGGGTTCTTCGGGAAACTTCTCGGCGGGAAGCGCTCCGAGACCCGGCTGACCGTGATCGGGCCTGCAAACCAGCTCAAGACACTCAAGAAGGAGAAGGATCTCATCAGCGCATGGGTCTCGTCCTCGCGGTGAGACCGGACAATACAGGGTGATAGCGATGCCTCACAAGTGTACGCAATGCGGCAGAGAGTTCGAGGACGGCTCGACGAAGATACTGAAAGGGTGTCCGAGTTGCGGCGGGAAGAAGTTCCTCTACATCCGTGAGGCCGAACGGCACGATGATGTGCTAAAAGAGAAGAGTATCGAGGATATCGCCCGGGATTCCGGCGAGGACGTCCTTGAGGTCCGTGAGGAGCGACGGAGGAGCGAGATCGAGGTCTTTGAACGGATCGAGAGTATCCGGATCCTCGGCCCGGGTTCATACGAGCTGAATATCGAGAAGATGGCCCAATCGGACGAGGTCGTCGTCGGGCTGGAGAAAGAGGGGAGGTATGTGGTGGATATCCTCTCCATGGCCCGGAAAAAGAAGTGATCCGCGTCGGCGGGTCTCTCCGGTTATCCCCAGAGATCTCCTCAATTCTTCTTCACTCGACCGAAAATTTAAATATTCTCAGCCCCCTTTTTCAGGTACACTACGTAACCCGACACTCGATGAAGCATGCCGGGGCGACGGTTTCCTGTATGAGAGCATGAATCTTTCATGAGCCTTTGCGGATCGGGTTTCTCGATCTCGCTCTCGTACACCCGGTCCCCGAAATGCAGGTCTGCGTGTATCCCGGCAGCGACGGGTGTCGATCTGGAGGTACTATGAGAACAACATATCTATCATCGCTCGATAAGGTCCCCGGCATCAGCGCAGAGGAGTGCGCTGACCTGAAGCTGGTAACGGACCTCTTTGCGTTCCGTGCAAACGACTACTATCTCTCGCTGATCGACTGGGAGGACACGAAGGATCCCATCCGCCGGCTGATCATTCCTTCCGTCGATGAACTGGAGCCCTGGGGGCACACCGACCCGTCGTCGGAGCACCGGTATACCCGGGCGCCGGGACTGCAGCACAAATACCGTGAGACGGCCCTGTTGCTCGTGAGCGACATCTGCGGCGGCCTCTGCCGCTACTGTTTCCGCAAGCGCCTCTTCATCGACGATGCGCGGGAGGTGAACAAGGATATCTCGGAGGGACTTCTGTATATCCAGGACCACCCGGAGATCACGAACGTCCTCCTGACGGGAGGAGATCCGCTGATGGTCGGGACCGACCGGCTGCGTGAGATCATCGGCCGGATCAGAGAGATCGATCATGTCGGGATCATCCGGATCGGGACGAAGATGCCCGCCTACGATCCCTACCGGATCGTTGAGGATCCGGCGCTGCTTGAGATGATCCGGGAGTACAGCACGGACGAAAAGCGGATCTACATCATGGCGCAGTTCAACCATCCGCGGGAGCTGACCGACGTGGCGTGCCGGGCAATCTCTCTCCTGCAGGAGGCGGGAGCGGTCGTGATGAACCAGACGCCCCTGATCCGGGGGGTCAACGACGACCCGGAGGTGCTGGCGGCGCTCTTCGACAAACTCTCGTTTATGGGGGCGAACCCCTACTACGTCTTCCAGTGCCGGCCGACGACGGGCAACCGGACGTTTGCGGTGCCGGTGGAGGAGTCCTACCGGATCTTCGAGCAGGCCCGGTCGAGGTGTTCGGGGCTTGCGAAGCGGGCCCGGTTCGTGATCTCCCACGCGACGGGGAAGATCGAGGTCGTGGGCCGGACGGAGGAGTTCACGTTCTTCAAGTACAACCAGGCGGCAAACCCGGAGGACCTCGGCCGGTTCATGGTCTACAGGAGCAACCCGGAGGCCTTCTGGTTCGACGACTACACGGACCTGGTGGACGAAGGAAGGGTCTGGGGCCCGGAGGAGTCGGGTGCGGATACCCCGGATCTCTCGGCGCCGCCGGATACGGGGTGCACGCTGGGGTGAAGGGGGGTTGGGTCCCTGGGGATAACATCCCTCTGGAGGCCCATGTCCCTGCCTTATTGGTTGGCAGCGCGGTGAGTCTGGGGATTGCGCGGAGTCAGTTCTCCGAGCCAGAGTCCGAGCGCCTTATGAGTGCCCGAAACGGACCTAATCAGTGATCGTGTTCCACTCTTCGCGGGATATGCCAGCCTGCCGGAGAATGCGGATGAGCAGGTC
>JAEWSG010000190.1 GCA_023398495.1 Bacillota bacterium | reverse complement strand
GAATTTTTCAAAATCATTGACAATAGTGACCGAGCGTCACAGTGGCAATGTACACATGATCTTGCTTAATTAATAGTAATGTTGGTTAATTGGAAACTGCTCCGCTGGTCACGGAGCAGTTTTTTTTGTTTTTTGTTGATAGCCTTCAGCCTTCAGCATTCAGCAGTCAGCATTCAGCAGTCAGCAGTCAGCACTAAGCCTTCAGCAGTCAGCAGTCAGCACTAAGCATTCAGCAATCAGCACTCAGCAGTCAGCACTTAGCAGTCAGCACTCAGCAGGATAAATAAAATTTCAGATAGATCGCTGATAGTTGACAATTTCCAACTGAAAACTGAAGCTGACAGCCAATAGCTAATAAATAAAGGGATTATTCAATTGGTTAAATCTAAAGTCATATGGATTATAGAAGTTAGAATTTATTTGCTGCATTCTAACTTCGGCTCCGATATGAAGCTTATCATTCACCTGGTACCCTAAATAAAAGCTTCCACCCTGTGCTTCATAGAGTAAAGCATCAGAGTTTAGCCTTGCGTTAAAGGCAGGATTTATCGTTTTATAAACAGAACCTCCAACTGTAAGTCGTTCATTAACTCTATAATTACCTGCAGCATGCACTGTCATCAAATTCATACCGGCTGAACTCTGAACACTATTCTGTTCATTCGTGCTGAGGCTATTTATTTTGGTATGGGAGTAGGAGACACCCGTTGTGACAGAAAATTTCTTGTTAACCGGAAAAGATAACGAGGGGGCAATGTACGACTCCATAAAGTTTATATTTCCAAAAGACCCAAACGACATACCTGTCGATAAGTTGGTCATAAGAGGCGAACTACCGGTAACACTGCTCAAAATGCCTGATGACTGCTGTGGAAAATTCGTATTTATCGGATACCCAGTATATAGGCTCTGAGCATTAGTGAGTATAGCAAAGCACAAAAGAGTTATCCCAAGAACAATTTTTCTCATTTCAAGATCTTTAACTGATATACAAAGTTAAGACAAAAATACTTTAAAGATTGGTAAAGAAATGTTAAAAACTAAGGATAATAATTGGTGGAATGTTCAGATAAATTGACGGTCATTAAATCATTTGCACCATGTAATTGACATCAATACTTGATATACTCTTCCAATTTGCTGAGTTTAATCAAATATTCTGCAATAATTCTGATACTGGAATTTTCTGGCGGGCTCCAGCGTTCATTATAATAATACCCTGTCTCGCTATGAATCTCAATTATCCAATCGGATCCATCTTCTCCAACTACAGTGTTATAAAAGGGTACTTCACTTTTAATCTTCAGATCGTTGATTAGCATATGTAAAGAATCTAAAGCCGGGTAATCCATAAAAGATTGTTGATTTACAACCCATGTAGCAGGATTGTCACATGAAGCTATTACTGAAGGGTCTTCATAAAATGCCCGTTGGATTACGGTGTTATTTATCCGATAATCTAAAACTTTCATGGTTAACAATGTCGAGTCGTTCAGGTTTTCAAGTTTAATAACTACTGGATTATCAAAAGCAGGTATGAAAGTAAAGCGAATTATATCTCTGTTTAAATAAAAGTTATATAAAACCGGCTCATCAAATTCGAATAAATATTTCGAAAATATTCTCTGGCTAATTGGATCGATGTAATGAAAAAAGAGAGAATCTTTAACCATATTCTTCCCAAATTCAGCGACAAACAAATCTTGATAAGCATCATCGAACCATTTAGGTTTCCCATTATTGTCAAGGTAGTGTCTAACATATTTAGCTTCAACTATGGGAAAATATAAAGATTCTTTAGAAACAGGCTCTCCATTAAGATCAGAAATCCCAGCATCGTTTTTATAAGCTGACTCATAGGAATTTTGCGAAAGCAACTTACTTGCAATAAGAATTAGAATAATAGTCTGTAAAGCTCTTTTCATTGGTTTGATAAATCCATCGTTGACAAATTTTTATAGAAGTTCACTCTTCCCTCATCATAGTTCTGCCACATCAGCGCACCGTTTAAAAACACTAAGTTACCAATAAAAGTGGTTGTTGTTGGTTTTTTGCCCTGAGATTCATCATAGACCTCCTGTTTTCGCTTGTTTCCTGCGGCATCATACGAATATACGATCCTGTTGTTACCGGGATAACATATCATTAAAGGCAAATTCAGGTCATTGTATGTGATGTTAATAATGCCTTTGTTAGGGTTGCTTTTCAAATTACCATTGGCATCGTAAGTATATTCCTCAATTTTTTACCTTCAGGTCCTTTTGTGTTTTTTCTTCATCATATATTGTCGAACAATCGAAATTCTCATCCTTTATTAGAGTAAAAAAATCCTGCCATTTAGGCTCCTTTCGTAAGTGACCGTCTGTTATTTTTAGAAATTGATTATTAATGCAGAAAATATGTTTCCTTGTCCATCCATAACGGTGACTAAGTTTGATCTTGAATTTGTTGGCCTTAAAAATTCTTAATGAAAGCCCACCACCTCTTATAATAGTCTCTAATCTTGAATAGAAAGAAAATTCATTGAAGGGTATAATTAATTTTTTCTTAAATAAAAAGTAATGTACATAATTAAATTGTATTTCCTGTAGTTCATAATCAATGATTAACTCTTCTACAATTGTATGAGTTGTCAAGGATCGATAAATAATAAAAGCTGATGACATAAATAAGATAAAGAAGGTATCAAGCTCAAAATTAGTATCAAATACAAAATCGTCAATCCGTAAATAATGCACAGTAGCTAAAATGAGTAAGAAAGTTATTAAGTGAAGTAATAGTTCAAGTATTCTTGGAAATTTAAAGATTCTTGGATTTGTATATTTTTTTTTCATTTTTCAATAAGGTTGATAAAAGCTCCTATTTACGTTATGGTGAGTATTTTTTTCTTGATTCGATTCCTTCCCAATTGTTTTATTTTGCGTTGATGTTTTGTTATCAGGAGTATCTTTCAATGCTTCACTCAAATTCGAAGTAGATATGCCAAGACTTATAGTATTTACTGCTGTAGAAAAAATATTTGGACCTAATGGATTTCCACTGACAATTATATCTGTAGCTGCATCAACAGCTTTATCTTCAGTTATAGACCCAATAGGAGTAGAATAGTTTGGATCTTCGCTTGAATCGGTTCCAGTAATAACATTTGCTATTTGATGGACGCCTTCAGCAACTTTATATCCACCATGCATAGAAATGATCGCTCCTAAACTAGTCAACGAAGCTCCTGAACCTATTGCTACTCCTGCGCCGCCTAAAAATTGAGCTCCACCTGATACTACATTCCAAAGCCCATTAATTGTCCTCTTTGAATCATTTGGCAATTTATTGTATTCTTGCTCAAGGTTTGTTACACTTGTTGAATAAGAATTAACATAAGCTGCTTGTCCTATTGCTTTTTTCTCTGTAGGAGGCTTTG
>JAEWSG010000102.1 GCA_023398495.1 Bacillota bacterium | reverse complement strand
TGCTCGTAGTTATATTGTACATGGTTCCGTTTGTCTTTTTGGCTTCTACCACAAGGTTGCCTGCTGCATTTATATATATGGATAAATTGCCTCCACCTATTTTATTGTTCTCTACCAGATACCTTGGCCCCTCTCCTCTTGTTGTGAACCAAAATGCCATTGTTCCTGAAAATGGTTTTACATCCGGCTCAATGTCGTATATAAGTTTTGTTCCGGTACTTTCTCCTTCTGTATATGGAGTCGCAAACCATTTCTCTTCTAACTGCATTGCATCAAATCTTACTAATTCATCACCTTTTACGCTACAACCGAGGACAACTCTTATTTTCTTGGTATTTGCAGGTACATCAAATACCCTCTCACATTTTTTCCACTGTCCGTCATTTACAATATCCCAAGTTTGCGTTGCTACACCATTTGAAGTTCCATCTGCCTTATAATATTTGAGCCCAACATTTATGTCTTTTCCATCTCTTCCATAGGTTTTTGTCATTGCACTCAATGTGTATTTTGTCTGAGTTGTAAGTGTTGAATCCAATATACAATCCTGATATATAATAGCAATCTGTTGATACCGCTGTTGGCGTTGCTAGAGGTGTAGGAGTTGGAGAGGCATAGAATTCAACGCAGTGCTGCCCGTTTGTTCCATCATATACTACCCTTGTATCACTTACCGTTGACGTGATTTCCTGATTGCCATATGTCCTGCCTTACAGAAATATATCTCAGCATCTTTATTAAATTGAAATTCATCTTCTTTTTTACGGAATCCCTGTGTTACGGAAGGATTTAATTTTGCCACAAATTTTACGCTGTTTTCATCAGCTAACTCTATATTCCCTTTTTCCGAATATGCTGTATCCCCAATAATTGTTTCAACTTCTATTCCTGCTTCTTTGCTTTTTGATAATAATATTTTTAATTCTTTGCCGTCATTTTTTCGCCTGTTGTAACTGTTACTGCAGTAATAATTCTTTCTTCTGTCATTGCAATATGCGTCTTATTTCCAACCTTAGCATCTTCATCCTCGGGAAACTGCATATGCTCTATATCATCTTCTAATGTTTCTTCAAGCAAGTTCATTTTTTCTTTCACCTTTGGATAGGCAGCTATAATATCGACTTTTTTAATTACTTCGATTAAATCTTTGCAATACTGAATTTCATTTTCTAATTCATCCACTGTATTTTAACAGGAAATTTATCCCTCATAGTTTCATCTATTTCATATACAGATTTACGTAATTTTTTGAACGGTCTTGCAATATTTCCCTAGGTGACTTTTGATTATATCGTGCTTTTAGTGTGTTGCATTAACAATAATAGACTTTGACTTTATAATCTCTTTTTCAAGTGCAATAGAGACAGTTTTATTAATTAAAATATCCAGCAAATTCATCTCTTTAAGCCTGAGTTTTTGAAACTTGGTCAATGAACTTGACTCAATCACCTATTCTTCTGGTGCCATATCAAGAAAGTACATAAAGGACATGTCATGCTTTGAACGTTCCACAATATCAGCATCTAATAAATCAAAAATGGATTTTAAAAGCAGGTATTTAAACATTCTTATGGGGCTAATAGCGTTTCTACCATTATCTAAACAATATCTATCAATTCATCAAAAACAAACGAAAAATCGAAAAATCAATCAGTTCATTAATTTGCCTTAAAAGATTATCTTTTAGTACTACTAAATCATATATATCCATGTAGGGGCTTAAAACCATTGTTTGTTGCTGCCTAATCATAGTATCACCTACCTATTTTGACACTGTAGTTATACCATAAAAGCCTTGGAAATGTTGATTTATATAGCATTTCCAAGGCTTCATTCAGAACTTGATTAGAAGGACTTTTTCAGTGCCCTCCCGTTAAGGAAACCCTATTTAAAATATCCTACCATAAAACCATGCCTTACATATACCCCTATTATGTATTAATCATAAGTAAAAAAGCCATCAGACCAATTATTCTCATCAATTTTATATTCATCAATATTAAAGCATTCCGGATAACCTTCAAATTTAGGATGCTTCTTAAATTTAAGTATTGCTTTTTCCGCTTTATCTCTAGATGAGTACACAGCAATATTAGTCACTATTTCAATATCTCCACTCTCATAATAGTGTTGTAAATAATATATATATTCCATATTTCCTCCTATTCAAATGTAAAGTCATCAAAATCAACTTCACATTTCTCAATTATAAAATCGTTTGGGTAGTCTTTAAATCCCTTAATACTTTTATATTTTTCTATTACAGACATCACCTTTTCTCTTGATGAATAAAAACCTATTATTTTAGTACAACTTATTACGTCTACACTCTCGTTTACAATTATTCTTTTATGTTCAAGTTTATACACATATTTCATAACCTCACCTCACTTAAGACCTAATTTTCTCTGAGCATATTTAAATATTTCACTATATTCATTACCAGCACCTTTTTTCCAATTGTTTTTTCCATACTTATCATTTAATACTCTTTCTGTAAACTCTCTTGCTGTTTCACCTTTTTGTGGCGTTTCTTGTTTTACCCAACTTGGAGCATCTGTAGCCTTTTCCTTTTGACTTGTTTTAGCTTGTTTCTTTGCCTTAATCTTTTTAGCTGCTACATATGTTATATATGCGGCAGCTACTACCGCTACTGCAAATATTAAATATGGAGCTACTGCAAGTATAAATGCTGTTATAGAATTCGTTAGTGCTCCTCCCACTAAACCCATTCCATATACTCCAGCAAAACTTGCTACTACTGAAGCAGTTGAACATCCTTCAGGATCATACATATTCACAGGATTATTCATACAGTATGCAAATAGATTAGCTCCCAGTAACTCTCCTTGAGTTTGTTGCAATATTTCAATGCTATCAGCATTAATAAACCTGCCCCACTCTGGATTATAGTACCTACTCTGCAGATAATACAGTCCAGTTTCAGTATCGTACCTATAACCTCTATACCTATACGGATTCTTTTGACCTACAGAGCTTGCCAGAGTACCTGATACACTTATTACCTTACCCCATGTATCATAAGTATAGCTTACCACTTCT
>JAEWSG010000036.1 GCA_023398495.1 Bacillota bacterium | reverse complement strand
CAACAAGGGCATTTATACTCTGATATCTTGAACCCCGACATGGATTTAAGAAAAAATCCTTAGCCGAAATATTTATAAAATTTATCTTGCAGAACAGCTTAAAAACTCTTATCATTATATTGTACCTTTGATGTTATTTTTTATAGCATCGAGAGAAAGAGAAAGAGTTGCTGTGGTAGGTGCTTCTTTCTCTTTTTGCTATATTTACCACTATAAGAGATATGGAAACAAAGGTCAATAAGTAAGCAGATAAAAAAATGCTGTAATCTACGACACAGAAAAATCAGATGTGGTTTGAAAACCAGAAATTAATTTGCAGTAATTGCTTGAATTTATAAGAAATTAAAATATGCTAAACAAATCATTATTATTTTACAAAGAAAGGTAAACAGGATATGAGTTTTAAAATTGAAAAGATGCCATCATATAGAATCGCTTACATAAGACAAGTTGGTCCTTATGGACCTGACAATGTACAGATAATGGAAAAACTAAAAAACTGGGCTAAATCTAATAATTTGTTTAATGATAAATCAATAATATTAGGAATTGCTCATGATAACCCTATGACAACAAAACCTGAAAACTGCCGATATGATACCTGCATTGTTATTTCAAATGATTGGTGTGTTAATGAGGGGTATGTTAATCAGGGGAATATTATAGGGGGTAACTACGCTGTTTTCATAATAAGTCATACAGCAGAAGCGGTTCAAAAAGCATGGATTAATATTTTTCCAGAACTATCAAAGCAAGGTTGCCAATTTGATGAAACGAGACCTATACTTGAAAGGTATATAGTCGAAATGGTTAATAATAATTTTTGTGAAATTTGTGTTCCCATATACTAAAATATTACTCTTGGATTAGTATGAGTAATGCATCATAGGATATCTATTTATGGGCAGCCATGTAAATGCTGCATCGGCTTAAAAGTATGTTATCTGTGGGAAAAATATGGTGGATACCTAAAGATAGGATTAGGAGAAAAATTATGAAGAAAAAATATGATATAAGCAAACCAATGGCTCCACCGTGGCTAATGTATCCACACATTAGAAATGGTAGCATTGGATGGAGAATGGGATATGGTGAGGGATATATATATGATTTTATTGATTGGTATGATGTTCTTACTATAGATGAACAGAAACAATTTCAGCAGATGTTTCCAACGCCCAAAGGGTGGCTTGGTTGGTACAAAGATGATGAAGAAGACCTATATGATGGTCGCCTTCTTCTTTGGAATGAAAATGGTAATATGAAGTATTCAATTGACTCTTTACAAAAGGATTTCCGTGCAGGTAAAAAGATTAAGTATTTGTTTTTCTGGGGACATCAGCCATCAGCCGATGGAAGTATTACAAAAACCTGCTTAAGCCAATGGTGGAAGTCTGATTTTAAAATTGATACAAATAATTATTGCTGCATGGAGCAGTATATGATGGCTGAAAAAGCAAGGCTGTTTGATGATAAAGAAATCTTGGAAGAGATACTTGAGTGCAAGCAACCGAAGAAGATAAAGGAATTAGGCAGGAAGGTTAGAAATTTTGATGAAGAGGTTTGGAAGAAAAAACGTTATTCTATCATTCTCAACGGTAATTATGCAAAGTTCCTTCAAAATGAAAGTCTTAGGAGATTTTTAATAGAGACAAAAAATAGGGTGCTTGTTGAAGCCAGCCCGTATGATAAAATTTGGGGGATAGGAATGGCGGCTGATGATGAGCATATAGAAAATCCTTTGGAGTGGCAGGGGCTGAATTTATTGGGTTTTGCTCTTATGGAAGTGAGAGATGAACTTATTCGTGTATGTGAAAATTATGATAGGCTTGACTTTAAAGAATTAAATGAAGAGTATTATGATTGATTATATTCGGACGGATAATTAAAATAGATGAAGCATATAAGGTTAAAATGTATTAAATTAAAGTATTATCTGTAGATGTATAGTTTTATGAATAGGGAGTGAATTATGTGTATTTAGAAACAGAGAGGCTGATACTTAGAAGGTTTTCTTATGATGATTGGCAAGATTTATATGAATATCTTTCTCAAGACGCAGTGGTTAAATATGAGCCGTACGATGTTTATAGTGAAGAGGCGTGTAAACAAGAGGCGATGAAACGTTCGAAAGATGATGCTTTTTATGCAGTTTGTCTTAAAGAAAATTCTAAATTAATAGGGAATATATATTTTCAGCAGCAGGAGCCCAAAGAGTTTATGACATGGGAAATTGGTTATGTTTTTAATCCTTTATATCAAAAAAAAGGCTATGCTACGGAGGCTTGCCAAGGAACTTTAAGGCATGGCTTTGAACAAATTGGTGTTCACCGTATTATTGCTATGTGTAATCCTGAAAATACTGCCTCATGGAAGTTGCTGGAGCGGATTTCTATGCGACGTGAAGGCTATTTTAAAAAAGCAGCCTTTTTCAAAAAAACACTTGATGGGGAACCAATATGGCATGATGCTTATCAATATGCAATATTAGCAGAGGAGTACTTTATGGCAAATAACAGGCTTAAAAAGCAATAAATTTCGACGCCTTTAGCAATATTTTCGCAAGAACTATCAAATTTATAACTATTTAAGATTCTCTTTGTTACATGTCCATAGTAAGTAGCATGATTTGTATAAGGATGTAATAGTAATGGGACTGATAATTCTTATTTTTGGGTTATTCAAAAATTATTATATTGGAGAAGGAGTAGATTTTAATTAAGACGAGGACCAGATTACCAATGAGTTGAAAGATGGGGTTACATATAAAGGATATATTATTTCAAAAAAGAGTAATAATTATTGATGAACTAATGAATGACTATAATGCCAACATTATAGTTCAACAGTTGATTACGTTAAATGATTCTTCGGACAAAGATATATATATTTTCATTAATAGTGCAGGCGGGATAGTTACTTCAGGTTTTGCTGTTTTTGACACAATACGGTGGTGTAAATGTGATGTTAATACAATATGTTTAAATTCAACTGCTGCATTTGCAACACTTCTTCTGACATCAGGAACTAAAGGAAAAAGATATGCCTTTCTAGATTCTTTAATTATACCTACCCAACATATTATTGCTCATAATGCTGATGGTATTGTGATATATAAATAAAAAAGGACTTAAAAGTTTTATTAAAAAGTTTCCTTTCATTAAGATGGATAAAATTAATTATTTAGAAGTATACAATGAGTTATGAGGGAAAGGTATTATTTCGTGAAACTTAAAAAAATGTGAGTAAAATGAAAAAAAACTGCTGACGGGGGCATCAACACTATTTAATTAAATGTGATAACCTTCGCCCCCTTCGGCGATAATTTCGCAAGAACTATCAAAACGATAACTACCTTTTGTGTAAAAGTCTGTATATTTAAGAATTGTCTTTTTTACATGACCACAGTAAGTATAAAAGGATACTAGTACCTCATCGCCGTCAAATTCAACGGATGGTTTCCATAAGATGCTGTTCCTGCTTGATTTCCATTTCCAGTCATCAGTATTAAAAGCGGTTAAATGATGAGAAAGGAAATGTTCCTCTCTACTAATTGAATCCCTGTAATTTTTATCTCTTAACTTCTGGAAATATAAGTTCTTGTCAAATAAATCGGCCATCTTCATTAATTCATCATCAATTATGACATTTAGGCCCCAGTTTTCAGCCGAATGACAACGTACTCTATCTAATGTTCTATATAGCAATGAAGCACTTAAATATGCATCAATCGAGCCATCTCCATCAATGGCGTGCATCACATTATCAAGAACACAATTGGGTTTAGGATAACTTATGTGTTTACTTTCATAGACCATACATTCTTCAGGCTGCGGGAGCCATTCATTTATAGGGACTGCCCAAAATTGTAGTTTTACAGATCTTTTATTTTCAGCAACATATCGATATGCCCTTATTGTAAAGCCTTCATTAAACTTCAATGAAGGCAGAATTGTGAAAATAAAAGAAAAGTCTTTTCTCAAAAATGACCAACCAACAGGAGATTGAGAGAAGATCCAAATCTTATTGGCTAAGTTGTTCTTTAATTCATTCAATTCTTTAGCATCAAATGTTTTATGCATTATCATACACCTCATATTTTATTACAGCAGCCAGTTCAAAATAAGAAAGTTGATTTTTCTACAGCTGCTTAAATGCTTTCTCATTTTGACCCCACCTGATTAGTCCCAATATTACTGATAAGAACGCACAGAGCATAAAATAAAGCAATACACTTCTAATAAAATCAAGAGATACTATAAAACCGATATTTTTTTCTCGAAATATTCCTCTTATTACCGGTAAAACTATAGCAATCGGAAAAGCTGCTGCCAGAATCCAATATGTTGTAATGTAAATCAACTTTCCTTGTGTCCGTATTCTAGACCATTCTTCCTTATTATATTTACTCAATACTATGACCTCCTCTAATTTTCAATGTTAATTTAAACATTGCTTATCCTATTGTTTTTTCTCTAATCCTAGTAGTCGTTAAAACAAACTCCTGGCAGGCAATTTTTAAAACATTATCATATGTCAAAAATATATCATCTATTTTCTTAGCAAAATCATCTATTTTTCATTTTCGCACCTTCTAAAGCCCTATTAATAGAATATCTAAATTGAGATGTGAATCTATGTAGTATCGATTCGTACAACATTTATTTTCCGAATATTGCATTTAGGACAGTCCATTTCAAAAGGACGATATGGCACTAAAAAGAGCATATTGGTTATATTACATTGAGGACATCGGATTTTTTTATTAGGATTATTTTTCGGGGCTTTTAGTTTTAAATCATATTTACCCCATTTTAAAAACATCTTGTACTCTTCATGAGAATACCCGGGTTTTAGTTCAGTATGTTCACTCCATACATCATGGTCAGTAAAAACTCTTTTCTTATATTCCAATAAAATGATTTCGGAAGCTGTGTCACAGTTTACGCAATACAAATATCCGCATAGGCCATCAACTCCTAGTTTAGCCCTGTCTCTTAGTGGATGACCACAATGTTCTATCTTCCCATACTTGTTCCATCTGAATTCCCAGGGGCCCGATGTGAAAAATTTATGTTTGCAGTTGTCACATTCAAAATGATAGGATGAACCCATTTTAACCTCCAGCAGAAAACATAATGATTGCATCTTGGTTTCTACAAAATTAATTGTCTGTTATCATTATATCACTTACGAATACATATAAGTAATCCCATCCGTGTTTATAAACGTCATTGAGAGAAATATGTATTTAGTTTGTGTTCTTGTCTCAATAATGTTTTCCAGGTTAACAAATAAAGCATTATTGTTGGGATTGTTCCACTATAACTTATGTGTAGTAAGCAGTAAGCAATAAGCAATAATAACCCTTTCTATATGAAGCAATTTATCGAAAAGCATTGTAATAATTACTTTATTTCAAGGTGTGTTTTAGGTAAATATGGCCTGATAAAAATATACCTAAAGGTATCTATTAAGGAGGCTTTATAAATGCAATTCCTACTTTTTGCACCAAATTGAAGCAAAGAATACCAAATAGTCCAGAATGCTGCAATGTGGTTCAATTTGTAAACGTTTTGGGTAGTAAGAGTTTTTTTCAAATTTACTTAGTAAATAACCAAATTTTGCTGTATAATTAATGAAGAGAGGTCAAGGTGTAACGTTTTTTTTCTTCTTTACTTCGACAAGGTGTCCGGATGTGCCGTTATGCTGTCCGGATGCGTCCGAAATATGCATTTATTTCTCCAATTCCGCCAAGATGCCCAAATGTACTGTTTATTTTTGACGGTACAAGTTGTATAGTTTTGCAGTCATTTACTTCATGCCAAGTTAGTTTGCTGCTTTAAAATTTAGAATGGTGTAATGTTCCTTTACCAAGTAAGTAATTCCTTATATGCCCTAAATCGATTGAATTAAACTTTCCGTTCTTGTCAATGTCTGCTGCAGCTAATCCCTTTTCTCCTGCTGGAAACTTAGAAATTAGTCCAAGTAAATATTTTCTCATATAACCAAAATCAATTGAATTCACATTTCCATCAGCGTTAACATCACCTAATGCTGCTTCTATACTCCATACTTCAAAGGTTTGACTACCAACTGTAAAATCAAAGTCCGATTTATGAACAGCTTTTGGAGTTGACGAATCGTACAACGGATTTCCAACTAAACTCAAGCACAGCAAATTAGAAAGACCACTAAGTGGCATTATATCGCTTATTTGATTATCGGATAAACTCAAGCTCAGCAAATTAGAAAGACTACCAAGTGGCATTATGTCGCTTATTTGATTATTGGATAAACCCAAAAACTCCAAATTAGTAAGATTACCAAGTGATGTTATATCACTTATTTGATTACAATCTAAAGAAGTATCAGTCAAATTAGTAAGATTACCAAGCGGTGTTAGATCACTTATTTGATTATCACTCAAATCCAAATAATTCAAATTAGTAAGATTGCCAAGGAATGTTATATCACTTATTTGATTGTTGTTTCTCAAACTTAACCAAGTCAAATTAGTTAGGCTACTAAGGGATGCTATGTCGTTTAAGCGATTTCCATCTAAAGATAGCATAGTCAATCTATTAAGATTGCTAAGTGGTGATAATGTGCTAAAATTATTATAAGCTAAATGTAATTCTGTTAAGTTAGTAAGGTTGGCAAGTACTGTTATATCGCTTGTCGAATTTTGGGATAATTTTAGGGAAGACAACTTAGCGAGGTTTTTTAGCGGTGTTATGTCACTTATTTTATTATTACTTAAGTCTAAATCAGTCAAGAAAGTAAGGTCCGCAAGCGGCGTTAGATCGCTTATTTTGTTTCCTGATAAATTTAATTTTGTCAAATTAGTGAAGTTTTTTAGTGGCGTAATATCGCTTAATGAATAACCTTGCAGATACAAACTTTCAATATTACTTACATCACATTTCAAAATATCTCCATCATATTTATTTATTATAGTGCGTATAGTATTTTCCAGAGCTTCATTTTCAAAAGTTATTACACAATTTTCTTCTATAATCCAAACTTCATAAGTATTTCCACCAACTGAAAAATCCAAGTCTGACCTGTGAACAGCATTAGATATTGATGAATTCCACAAAGGATTATTGGATAAATCCAAGTAATTTAAACAAGGAAGGTTGCAAAGTGGTGTTATATCACTTATTTGATTATTAGATAAAGATAAAACATTCAAATTTCGAAGATTTATAAGTGGTATTATGTCACTTATTTGATTATTAGATAAATTAAGTTCCATCAAATTAGTCAGTTTTCTAAGTGGTGTTATATCTTTAATTTGATTATTAGATAAATTTAGTTCAGTCAAATTACTACAGATGCTAAGAGGCGTTATATCACTTATTTGCCTATCGCTTAAATTCAAACATTCGATATTACATATATCGCTTACTAATATTTCCCCATCTTCTTTCCCAATCTTATCACGTATAGCAGCTTCCAGATTTTTATCTTTAAAGTCTATAACACTGTTTTCTTCTATAACCCAAACTTCATAGATACCAAAATCTAATTCTGACTTATGAACAGCATTAGGAGTTGATGAATTGTTTATTGGATTGTTGTATAAACTAAATACCGATAGATTAGGAAGATTTCTAAGTGGTATTATGTTCCTTATTTGATTGTTAGATAAACCTAAACTATACAAATTTGTGAGATTGACAATTGGTGTTATATCTTTTACTCGATTATTAGATAAATCCAGATTGGTTAATCTTGTAAGGTTAGTAAGTATCGTTAGGTCGCTTATCTGATTATAAGATAAAGATAAAATTTCCAAATTTATAAGATTGACAAGTGGTGTTAGGTCGCTTATCTGATTTTTATACAAATAAAGCGTATTCAATTTAGTGAGTTTTCCAAGTGGAGTTAGGTCACTTATTTGATTTTTAGATAAAACCAATAAAGACAAATTTGTAATATTATTAAGGCATGATATATCTTTTATCTGGTTATTATCTAAATATAGCATAGTCAAATTACTTAGGTTCTTTAATGTTATGCTGCTTATCTGGTTATTAGATAATCGAAGTTCGGCCAAATTCGGTAGGTTCTTTAGCGTTACGTAGCTTATTTGATTGTTAGATAAATTTAGTTCAGTTAAATTATCAAGATTACAAAGTGGCGTTATATCGCTTACTTGATTACTGGATAAAATTAGTTCAGTCAAATTATTAAGATTACTAAGTGCTGTTATGTCGCTTATTTTATTATTGTATAAATGTAATTTAGTCAACTTAGCAAGATTAGTAAGTGGTGTAATGTCGTTTATTTGATTATTGGATAAATATAGTTTAGTCAAATTAGTAAAATTGCTAAGTGGTGTTATATCGCTTATTTGAATATTATCTAATACTAAACTCTTAAAAATACATACATCACGTTTTAAAATATCTCCCTCTTGTTTACCAATTTTTTTACGTATAGTTGCTTCTAGATTTTTATCATCAAAGACTATTACACTGTCAGCCTCATCTATGTTTGCAAAAACTACACCATCAACAAATTCATCAACTATAGGGTCTGTGATGATAATATCGGGTTGTCCATATGTAGTACAGATGGGATGTTGGAATAGTACAATTCCAACAGTAACACATAAAAAAACAAAAACAGAAGTAATCTTTTTCATAATATCCCTCCAAAACAAAAATTAGAATGCTAAAAAACTAGCTTCTCTATTCTCTATTAGTTAAAAATGCAATATGATTCAAACATTCGTTGATATAATTATATCATATTCTAAATATTATAGTAATTAATAATTAATAACGAGTGTAGCAATTCAGTAAACATTAAGGCCGGTCTTTTTGGCTTATACGCTGTTTTCTTGAGAGTCTAGACATACTATAAATCATTATAGTAAAATAATGAAAGGATATTATCAAGATAATACGGTTTCAATGGTTTCAATAGTAAAGTAAAGATTGAATGTCTGTGGAATTGTAAAATTATATATTATCTCAGAGGTAAAAAGAAGTAATATTTGTTGATTGCCAGAGAAACATAATAAATTCTTAGTTTTAGGGGATTCCAGTATGAGTATAGGGATAAGTGTCTTTTACAAGTTAATTGAAGAAAAAGATTTGTGTTTATTGTATGGTTATTCTGGTGCAGATATTAACAGGGAATATGATAAGGATTTGCTATTGAATCATGATGGAATTATTGAAATATCAAAAGAAACCCTGGTAAAGATGGACTTTTTGGATGCAATGAACAGCAATGGTATAAAAATTCTCAATGAATGTTCTTATGAATGGCATCATAGCAGAGTAATTAACGGAGATAGGACAGTGGGCTTTTTTGCTATGAGGGTCATTTATAAGATTTTTAAGGAGTTTAAAGCACAAGGAAGTGCACCAGATGGAGGAGTGGTGGCATATTAAGTTTCTCTGTTAAATTGCAGGCAGTATACTTATTATTTGTTATTGTAATTTAGGTTGTCTGATTTTCTTCCAATCATCATAACTTTCAATCCTTTCCAGTTTTTTGAGTGTAACATCACCAGTTGGCTTTACCATAAATGTGATGCGGTCACGTCCTACAGAAATATGTGCGAGGACGTAAGGCATGACTTCAACTTTTATCAAGAACCAAAGTTTGCTTGTCTGGTCTGGCATTCTTTCAACACTTAAAATTTTAGTATCCCAGGGGTCAACATCTCCGCCAGAATATTCTGGGTGTATAGTACTCCAGTCATCAATTGCCTTTTGAATATATGGGTGAAGAAATGCTGAGAGAGCGTCATCGTATAGTTTTTTATTATCTATATTTATCTGCTTATAACTGTTTGAAATTAGTTTTGTATCTGCATCTGGTTTGTTATCGGTAGTATGTGTAAGGTATAGAATAGAGGATAGTGCTAAAATTATGCAAATCGCTATTAAAGATTTTTTCAAAATATCGCCTCCTGGAAGTACTTTAATAGTTTTCCCATTTTAAAAACTAAATATGTTGAAAATATAAAATGTAAAACTATTCCCGTTTTATGTTAAGGTCTATCAGTTTTGGTGCCATAGGGCTATGGTATAATAGTTATAGTAGAGTGACTGAATGGATAGGTGGTTCATGTGGTGGTACATCCCGGTAGAAAATATCAGAGATTTTTAGATATTGGAAGAGTTACAAGTACCCCATTACCTTGTCACTTAATGAATAATTATCGGAGGTTTATTATGCAGGAAGATAAATGTGAACGCTGTGGTAAAAGAAGCGTTAGAATGACGATTATGACATATGATAAAGGTGTGCAGGAGACTATATGTACCGACTGCTTTAATGAGGAAATGTCAGAACGCTATGGAGTTGAAGATTTTAAGGATTTTGTAAGGAATTATACTGCTGTAGATTGTAATGGAGTATCACATGAATTTGAGATAAATAAACGGATTATGGGAACAGGAGTGTTTTGGGAAGCGATTGAAGTGAATAACGGAAAAGACAGCGGATACGAGTTTAATGTCCATGCGGAGATGGACGATGAACAGCATGAGGCAGTTCAGAGGCTCTATGATAAGATTTATAAAGGCTTATCAAACAATTATATTTATGCAAAGACCTACTATGGACAGAAGGTTTATTCGATAGTCAAAGATGAAATTGTAGGTAGGATTGAATGGCATTCTGAAGGTGATGAAACTGTGTTAATTATAGATGGAAAGCAGTATTCGCTTGAGGAGTTCGGTGAAATTCTAAGGTGTCGTGAGGGTTTCAATTTTAAGATGCAGATATTTGACCCGACAGATGATATTGATTAATGCACTAAAAACATTTCGTATAGTGTAGGACATTAGATAAGTTTCACTCCCAATATCACTTGTGGGAAGATGAGGAAAAAGACTATCTTTTGACTGACTTGATAGAGATACACTTTATAGAAGTGCCAAAATTCAAAAGATTGCATGATAAGAATATAAAAGGGAATCCTCTTCACAGATGGTTACAGTTTTTTAACAAGGATTTACCGGAAGAAGAATTGAAGGAGTTGATGAACAAGGAAATCTTCTTCCAACAGGATATGATGGAATCGCTATCACAAAAGTGCTCCACTCTGGTGCACTTTTGCAGATTAATAGTGCTGCATAAAATGACACCACATCTGTCGAAGCAGAGCGATTGCTTTGCAAAATTAAAGTAGTACCTGACACTGCCACTATCCACTCCCCATAAGCATAACCATTATAGCTTTTTGAACGTGTAGCCTATTTTCTGCTTCATCAAAAACTATAGATCTTGGACCATCAATAATGTCAGCAGTTACCTCATACCCTCTATAAGCAGGAAGACAATGTAAAAATAAAGCATCCTCCTTAGCTTTTGAAAATAGTTCACTATTAACTTGGTAAGGTAAAAACTTTTTTTATCCTTTCCTCTTTCTTTTCTTCTTCTCCCATGCTAACCCAAGTATCCGTACAAACTATGTCAGCATTGTGAATTGCTTCAATAGGATCTCCTGTAACCACAACTTCAGCCCCAGTTTTCTTTGCATCATGTTGAGCTTCATGTATAACGTTTTCATTGCATTTATAGCCACTGGGAGAAGCTACAGTAATATTAACACCAATTTTAGCACATAAATGAAGTAAAGAATTAGCAACATTATTACCATCTCCGACATAAGCAAATTTGAGACCTTCCAGTTTTCCTTTATGTTCATATACAGTAAAAAGATCTGTTAATGCTTGACATGGGTGCATTAAATCCGTAAGACCATTTATTATAGGGATGCTTCCATACTTAGCAAGTTCTTCTACATCATTATGTTTATATGTTCTTATCATAATACAATTAATATACCTTGAAAGAACCATTGAAGTATCATAAATGCTTTCTCCACGTCCTAATTGTATGTCACTTGAATTTAAAAAAAGCGAGGTTCCTCCTAACTGATACATGCCTGCTTCAAATGAAACTCTAGTCCTTGTAGATGGTTTTGAAAATATCATACCTAAGATTTTTCCTCTGAGAATGTTGTGTTGCACATTTTCCTTAGTATAAACCTTAAGCCTCTTAGCAATATCAAAAATTTTTATAACTTCTTCTAAACTCATATCATGAATACTTACTAAATGCTTCATTATAGTATACCTCACAAAAAAAATTATAATATATTCCGTAAAAATTTTGCTTTAAAAAGTCAATATATATATATATTATTACAGTTACATTATAGGTTCATTATACAAACAATGTCAATATTCAAACAATTCCTAAAATGTTGTTATGAAACGCTAAGGTTTAAATTCTTAAAAAAATCTTCTGGAATAGAAAAGCTCTCAAGTAAATAATCTGCACTGTAAGTTTTAAGTTGAGAATAACTAAAGTAGCCTGTTGCAACTGCTACCGTTTTTACGCCTAACTTTCTACCACATTCGATATCCCTAGGAGTATCACCAATAACATAAATATTATCATTTGTAAAGTTAGTGTTAAAAAAATTTTTAGAATTTTCTATAGATTCTTGGATTACCTGCCACCGTTCCTGTTCTTTATCTCCAAATCCTCCTGTAGGAAAATAGTTATTCATATTGTGATATGCAAGTTTTATACGGGCAGCTTTCTCGGTGTTCCCAGTTCCAAGGACAGAAAAAAAGTCAGGTATGTTACTTAAAATATTGAGTAATTGTAAAATACCGGGCACTTCTATTGAAAAATCAAGTTTTTTAAATTCATCATCAAGTCGAATAGCATATCTATTAAAATAAGTAGAACTATCTCTATTGCAGATATTATGTAACTCGTAAGCATCTCGTAATATATTTGAATCAACTCTCCCTGCCATATCAATTCCATCAAATGCATTTTTAATGCCGTACATATCAAAGAAAGCCATATCCATAGATTTTCTCCCAATATCACAACCTTTAATCAAGGTTCCATCTATATCCCATATGAATAGTTTTTTCATAAATATAACCCCCCAATATCTTTTATTTTGCTTAAGTTATAAAACAAAGTGAAACCATTTCATATTTAAACTTGCTTTAGTTTTTATTGCATGTAACTACAAAACACATAGGTTTAGCAATTCCACAAATAAAATAATGAAATATAATTCAATATTGAAGATTATGTATGTTTTAAAGTTTATCACCTTGAATGGATAATATTATAACTCAATATATACTACTAGTAAATATAAGTAATAATTTTACAAAAGAAAATTTTGTAGATTTATCACTAATACTACTGTTAAATTTTACACAATTTCATATTAATTTGCAATATATTCTTGACTTTCTTTGTTTTGTAATATATTATTCTAATTGGATATTATAATAAATTTTTCCAATATTTTAATGATTTTTATGCAATAACATTATTTTTTGGAATAAACTAGAAAAACATGAACGGGGGAGAAACTCTGTGAAGTTAAGAAATGCAACAGTAGATGATGTAGAACAAATTCTTGAATTAATTAACTTTTATTCATCAAAAGGAGTAATGTTACCTAAGACACTATATAGAATTTACTCTGCAGTTGAAAGCTTTGTAGTTATAGAAGAAAATAATAAGATTATTGGATGTTCTTCAGTAGTAGTTTTATGGAAAGATATTGCAGAAATTAGGTCTCTTGCAGTTAGTAAAGAATATGTAGGTAAAGGTATTGGAAAAATGCTTGTAGATGAGTGTATTAATAAGGCATATAAATTGAGAGTAGCAAAGATTATTGCTTTAACCTATCAGGGTAATTTTTTTGAGAAGTTAGGGTTTATGCTTGTAGATAAGAATTTATTTTACAGAAAGATATTAATAGATTGTTTGGATTGTCCAAAGCTCGAAATGTGTGATGAACTTGCTTATGTGTATCAGTTAAATTATTAATTACTAAAAAAACAAAAAAACAGTGGGGGGGAAAAGAGCATGTCTATTTCACAATTACCAACAGTTACTTCTAGACTAAATATTGGATTTGAAAATCTAAAAGAAAGTTGGATTCAGGCACCAGCAGAATACGATGACAAAGGTTCACTAAAGATTTTAGGTCATCCAGTTATGGAATGGTGGGAAGAGAGTTATATGGCAAAGTTAGCAGAAGTAGCTTGTCAAAACGGTGGATCAATTCTTGAGGTTGGATTTGGATTGGGTATATCGGCATCAAAGATACAGTCTCATGACATAAAAAAGCATGTAATTATTGAAGCAAATTACAACGTTTTTAATAAGTTACTTGACTTTGCAAAAAACGCACAACATCAAGTAATAGCAATACAAGGTTTCTGGGAAAACTGTATTAATCACTTGTCTCCAGGTTCATTTGATGGTATTCTATTTGACACTTATCCGTTGAGTAAAGAGGAAATACATAAAAATCATTTTCCTTTTTTTGAACATGCATATCGTCTTCTTAAAGTTGGTGGCGTTTTAACCTATTATTCTGATGAAAAGGAATCTTTCTCACATGATCATATTCAAAAGCTTCATTCGGCTGGTTTTAGCAAAATTGAATGTAAAGTAAGTCAACTTGAAACTCCTGACTCATGTCAATACTGGAAGGATAAGACTATGATAGTTCCAATTATTGAAAAGTAAACTAAAGGGAGACAATTTATGAATAAAATAAATAGTAAAGTAGCAGTGGTTAGCGGAGCTACTTCTGGAATTGGATTTGAAATTGTTAAACAGTTCCTAAATCAAAAAATTCATACTATTGCAATCGGAAGAAGATGTGAAAGACTAAAAGAACTAGAAGAAGAATATGGAAGTTTGATTACAATTGTTAAAGCTGATATATCACAAAGGAATATTCTAAAAAAACAACTAAAAAATTTACCTATACCATTTCAAACACCTGATTATCTTATAAATGCCGCAGGTCTATCATTAGGATTTGATGAATTTGCAGATGCACAAGATGAGGATTGGGAGGTTATGGTAAATACAAATATTATTGGTGTATTGAATCTAACATCGTATTTTCTGCCAAAAATTAAAGAAAGAGGGACAGGACATATAATTAATATAGGATCTATTGCTGCCTTTTATCCATATTTAAAATCAAATGTTTATTCTGGTACAAAGGCCTTTATTCACAATTTTACTCTTAACCTTAAATCCGAGTTTACAGGAACAAATGTAAAAGTTACTTGCCTTTCACCTGGAATGGTAAAAACTGAATTTGCACTTGTACGATTCAAAGGAGATTACGAAAAGGCAAATAGCTTTTATAAGAATTATAATGTTCTTACCCCAAAGGATATTGCAAATACAGTTATGTTTTGCATTTCTCAACCTGAGCATGTAAACATAACTAGTATGGAAATTATGTCAGTTGACCAACCTTTTCATTTAGGTCTTGGTAGAAAGGATTAACATGCCGGATATTTCTATAATACTGATGTTCGCCACTGCGGCCTTTATACTAAATGCAACCCCAGGACCATCAATGCTCTATGCACTTTCACATTCTTTAGCAAGAGGCCGAAATGCAGGTTTTGCTTCTGCTTTTGGGTTAGCTACTGGTAATACTCTACATGTCTGTTTAAATGCATTTGGGTTTTCTTATTTGCTTGTAAAATATCCTCTTCTTTTAAACATAATTAAATTAGCAGGTGCTATTTATTTATTCTATTTGGGGATTGTTTATATTATTAATAGCAAAAAAAGTTTTAATCCTTCTTTCTCACAGGAAAATAGTAGTGATAAAAGTTTGATATCTTTATATAAAAAAGGAATTCTTGTAGAGTTTCTTAATCCTAAAACTGCACTTTTTTACATTTCAGTACTTCCACAGTTTGTAAACACCGATAAGGGATCCGTTGTTGCTCAAATGATTATTTTGGGTTTATGTGTTCCAATAACTGCTCTCTTTGTTGATTTATCCGTATCATTTTTTGCAGATGCTATTAAGAATAAAGTTATGTCTGGGAGGTTTAAAAATAAGTATCACGAAGTATTCTCAGGAATGCTTTTAATAGTTCTGAGTATTACAGTTATAATACTTTAATATATCATGTACTATTTTGAAATTATGAAATTTTAGTTGATGAAAAGAAAAATTTTTTATGGAGGTATAAAAAAATGATAGTAAACAGCTATAACGACTGGGATCAACTAGAGGAAATAATTATAGGAAGTCCATTATATTCTAATGTACCATATCATGATATTTCAATGGAACATTTCTTTCAAACAGGCAAGGGAGATTTTAGTGAATTTTATAAAGGTGCAGTACCTGAAAAGGTTATAGAAGAAGCAGAAGAAGACTTTCAACAGCTTATAGAAGTATTAAATAAGTTCGGGGTAGTAGTTAAACGTCCTGACCCTTTTGATCAAACAAAAGAATATAGTACACCATATTGGTCATCTAGAGGCATGCATGCACTTATGCCTAGGGACTGTATGTTGGTAGTTGGTGATTTGATTATTGAGACTCCTATGGCTTGCCGAGCACGATATTATGAAAGTTTTTCCTTTAGGCAAATAATTCTAGACTATTTTAAAAAAGGTGCAAAAATTATATCCGCACCTAAACCTATGCTTTTGGATGATACTTATATTAATAGTGAAGATAATACACCAATAATTGCAAATAATGAACCTTTGTTTGATGCTGCTAATGTTATTAGATGTGGAGAAGATATTTTCTTTAATATAAGTAATACAGGAAATAAAATGGGTTTAGACTGGCTCCAGATTGTTTTAGGTGAAAATTTCCGAGTACATCCTATCTCATTATGCTGGGATCATATTGGTACAACATTTGTTCCTTTAGCACCTGGAAAAGTATTAATTAATGCTGAACGTGTTAGTAAGGAGCAAATACCTGATCATTTTAAGTCATGGGATCATATATGGTGTACTGATATGGCTATAGGAGGGTATGGACTAGATTGGCCAAGAGCCTCAAAATGGATTGGTTTGAATCTTTTATCCATTAATCCAGAAACTATTATCGTAGAAGAAAGTCAAATTCAATTGATTAAGCAACTTGAGAGTCATGGTTTTACAGTAATTCCAGTAAGATTTAGGCATGGTCGTACTTTTGGAGGAGGATTTCATTGTGATAGCCTAGACATTAGAAGAAAGGGTAAATTAGAGAGATACTTCTAAAAAGTTTAAACTACTTATTTATAAGAATTTTAATTATGAAAAGGCAGATGGCTACTGATTGTTTAAGTTATAATATTATAAAATCTATTTAATAGTATAATTACTTGAACCTATGTAGTCATTCTCCTTTACCACTATTAACTATAATTAATATAAAAATTTTTTTACGAAACAATACTTACTTTAAATTTTCATTAATCCTTATTATATCTGGAGGACTTTCTTATGTTAACAAGTGTTAAGAAATTTCTTATAAGTTCCTTTTACAGTAATTTGGCATTTGGAATTTTTTTCGTTTCTATTGCATGTGCTTGTTGGGCATATGCATTTATTATACCTATAATTTTAAAAAGTTTTCTCCCTTCACAGATTGCAATATTTAGGTATTTTTTTTATGGAATTTTCTCTCTTATAATTTTTCTTTATTCAAATAAAGGAAAATCCTACTCTTTAAAAGTTTGGATAGTAGCTTTTTTATTGGCATTAACAGGAAATGTATTATATTATTATATGTTGATAATTGGTATTAATTATGCTGGAGCACAAGTAGCAATACCTATTGGAGGGATGATTCCTATTACCGTAGCAATTATTGGTAATATTTTTTTAAAGGAGTTTTCTTTTTCAAAAGTATTTGTTCCTTTATTAATGTCATTTCTTGGACTAGTGATTATTAACTTTACTTACTTTTCAATCAAAAGAGATTTAACACATGTCTCTGCTTTAGGGTTATTGGCTTGCTTTACTTCTCTTATTTTATGGTCAGTATACGGTGTTTCAAATTCTTTCTTTCTTAAGAAGAATCAATATATTGATTCTTCGACATGGACAAGTATGATCGGTATAATGTCACTTCTGCAAGCTATAATTTGGGGTAGTTTAGAAATGAGTTTTAATACTAAAAATTTTATTAATCAATTTAAAAGCCTATATAATGTTACATATCTCTGTTTCTGGGCAGCAACATTAGGTATATTATCTTCTTGGTTAGGAACTATTGCTTGGAATATCGGTTCAAAAAGGCTGCCTGTGACATTAGCGGGACAAATTATTGTTATGGAGCCTATATTTGGATTGATTTATATATTTATATTAAAAGGTTCATTACCTACTACTACTGAATTTATAGGTTATTTTATATGTATTTTAGGTATAGTACTAACACTAAAAAGAATTCAAAATTCTTCAGGTTTCAAGTTATCCATTAAGGAAGACTCAATTAATTGAACTTACCGAGGTTTCTCCCAGAGCTTTAGGATATCCGTTTGATTCATGAACTCTGTACTCGAAAATGAGTTCCCAACAACAAGAAAAATATGTTATGACACTTGAAAGAGCATCCTCAGAAGGTAATTCAAAATTATTAAAGAGTCATATAGGTTAACAGTAAATTATTGGCTCGTTTTAAAGGCAATTAAATTCTTATACTTTGAAGTATGTGAAAATTCTTATAGTATGAAACAGTTCGAAGTGATAAAATAAAGATTATTTATGTGATTGAAAGGGAGGAAGAAGAAATGATAACTCCTATTATTGAAACAGAAAGACTTTTATTAAGGCCTCTCTCAATAAAGGATGCGGAAATAATATTTGAACGTTGGACTTCAGATGATAAAGTTTCTAAATATGTTAGATGGTGTACTCATAAAAACATTAGTGAGACCTTTGAATGGTTGAGTTTGGAAGAAAAGAATATTATAAGCGATAAATCGTATCAGTGGGGATTTGAATTTAAGAATTCCAAGTACTTGTTTGGAAGTGGAGGCATTATTTATAATGAAATGGAAAAAGTGTTTGAGCTTGGATATAATATCATGAACAGTTATTGGAATCAGGGATACACAACTGAAGCCGTAAAGGCAATTTTGAATTTTGCAATTACTGTATTGAATGAAAATGAATTTGTAGCATGGCATGCTTCAGAAAACCCTGCTTCAGGAAGAGTTTTGGAAAAGTGTGGTTTTTTATATGAAAAGAATGAAATACATACAAAATTCGATGGAATAACATCTTTTGAGTCAAAAATGTATAGGCATAGTGGAAAAATTTAATTAACAAAGGACTTGAAGATACAAGCCATAAATGAAAAAACAGTTTCTGATAGAAAGAGATTAAGACATAGGTGATTTTTGTGCTTAATTATTTCTTGTGGGAGGCCTAAATGGATTTGGTAAAGTCAATAAAAATGCAGTTTATTCTTATGATTAATAGTATAAGTTTTAAAGTAGGATTCTCAATTGTAATGGTTTATGTATTAGCTTCGTATATAATATCTTTAATTTCTAGCATGAGCACAGATATTGCGATTATGTATTCTGCACATGCTCTGTTTTGCGGTGTTGAATTTAGTGCATTAAGAACTATATTTGAAGTTGTTTTCCCTTTTCTTGTTGTTTTCCCTTTTTCCTTTTCGTATTTAACTGATTTAAGTGTAAAGATACATCCCTATTTTATTGGAAGAATGGGAAGACGCAATTATTTCGCAGGTAAAATCATAACAAATTTTATAGGAACTTTTATAATGATTTTTGTACCATTTTGTGTTAATTTATTACTGTGTTACATAACTTTTCCGTGGAATAACAACCACATTTTTGGAGATTATAATGCTCTAAATTATGCATCAGAGTTGTTAGGTACTAATGTTACTATTAATACAGTTCAAGCAGGGTTGCCATTTTTAAAACTTTTTTTGTATAGTCCTATGGCTTATAATTTTATGTATATATGTATTTTTTCTGTATTTTCTGGATTAGCGGGTGTTTTATCAGGAATAGTTTCATTTTATATTAAGACTTATAAAATATTGCTTTTTATACCAGTTTATTTATTATTCTATATTGGTAATTTTTTAAATATACTTTCAGTTAGATTTGATAAGTATATAAATTTCAGATTGATGGACTATATTTATGTTAATCCATCTTTTGGAAGGAGTTTTTTTGTACCTCTTTGTTTTGTAGTTTTTATGTTAGTTGCTTCATTTTTTTCTTTCAGATATGCATGTAAAAAAGAAGAACTCTAGGAGTGTGGTAAATTGTCTTTTTGGGGAAAAATTACAAGAATAATATCAATTGTGCCAATTACGTTTTTATTCTCACTGTATTTATTAATCTCAGATAAGCAGGATATTTCAATTGGCAGTATGTTAACACACAGAATTCTTGGACAAGTTGGTGGCGAAAGTTCAAAAGCATTTGTTTTGGTATTGAGTAATTTACTGTATCTTGTATTGTTTAATATATTCTTTGGAAACTTAATTTCCGAAGAGTTCCGGTTCAGTAGCGTTTATTTGTTTTCCAGGCTTAAGAATCGCATGGTTTGGTTTCATAAAAAAGCTTCAGAAATGCTGATGATAGCATCAATCTATACGTTATTGTTTTTGGGAAGTAATATATTTATATGTATGTTTTGTTCTACCAGAAAGATTGAAATAAATGATATAAAAGTATTTTTAGTTTTATTTGGTTTAATCACAATGATTTTAGCTTTAACCACTATTTTAATTAATCTTGTATCAATAAGATTAGGAAGTACTACAGCTTTTATTACAGTATATATTTGTGTTGTTATATTAATTTTTTTATCACTTGAACATGAAAGCATACCTTTAATTGGTAAATACTATTATACACGTGTTTTTAACCCTTTGAGTGGTGTAGCACTTAATCTGTCTGAAAACCTGATTGCCCAGTGCATTATAATAGGGTATTATTTGGTGTTGATAACACTTACATTTATTCTAGGTGGTAAATATATTAATGGTATTGATATTGCTTTAATAGACTGCGAGAACATATGAGGAGTGAAAGAATGCATTACATTGAAACTAGAAATTTATGTAAAGAAATAAAGGGTAACCTTGTTTTGAAAAACATTGATCTAAATCTAAAAGGCGATAAAATATATGGAATAGTTGGGAAAAATGGTTCAGGGAAAACTATGCTGTTCCGGGTATTAAGTGGACTGGTCAGGCCTTCATCTGGGAAAGTATTACTAGATGGCAATGAGATTCATGTTGAAAAACATAATGCAGCTAAAATTGGTCTTGTTATTGAAAATGCATCTCTTTATCCAGCTTTTACAGGTTTGAAAAATTTAATGTTACTGGCCAAAATAAATAATTATATTGGGGAAGAAGAAGTTAGAGATGCAATAAAAAGAGTAGGGCTGAATCCGGATGATAAAAGGGTAGTAAGAAAGTATTCGTTAGGTATGAAACAAAGAATTGCAATTGCACAAGCTATAATGGAAAAACCAGATTTTCTTTTTCTTGATGAACCAACAAATGCATTAGATGCAGAAGGGGTTGAAATTGTCAGAAACATAATAAGAGAAGAAGCAAAAAGGGGTGCACTGGTTTTTCTTGCAAGTCATAACTTAGAAGACATTGATATTCTATGTGATGAAACATTCAAAATGGCAGAGGGTAGTTTGTATCAGGAGGCAAGAGAATGAAAAGATGGATAATTGCTCAAGTATTAATAGTATTTGCAGTCTTGGTTTTTGGACAATTTTGCAAAGCAAATTTTGTTGATCATGGTTTATATAAAATGAAAACTATTGATAATGCGTATTCTTTAGAATGTGGTATAGAATATATTTTAGGTAATGATGATTCAGATGAAATACGTTCGTTTAATAACTTTGTTGAGAATCAAAATATGTACATAGAGTCAATGCAGAATTATCCTATCGTTGTCATAGGAAAACCAACTGGTAATATAGAGCAGGCAGTTAGAAGTTTTGGTCAGGAAATATATGTGGAAAAGGTTTTACGGGGAAGTGGGATAGAAGAAAAAAGTAATTGCTATATTTACAATTCTTACGGATTTAATATAAATAATGAGAATAAACTTGTTTATTGTGATTGGGCAAATGTAATGAACCCAGAATCCTATTATCTTATATTTATGGAAGCATCAGAATTAAATAATTTAACATCGAAAGACAGTTATTTATCCATTGGTTATTTTTCATACTTAAATATTTCAAAAGATAGATTTGTTCCCATCAATGGAGACACGGATACATTAAAGTTTTGGGATTTAAGAGACAATGAGTTTTTTGCAAGTTCACAGAGAATTATTGATCAGGTTCAAATAATAAAACATAAAATAGTAAAAAAATACAAAGATGAAATAGGCGAATATCTAGGTATAGAAATTAATTAAATTCAATAACTAAAGGCAGTCTTAATTAGGACTGACATTTTCTGGAATAATATTAATGATAACTATTCGATGGTGCCGGAATGACTTTGCATTTTTTTCAACGCGTTATTAAATTCATTTGCGACTCTTTTATCATTTATCCACACAATCAAATTGACGGTTAAATCAATCACAAATATGGAAATACCAAGCGATATTATCATAGATATGCTTGTGAGCAATCCCCCAAAATAGAGGGTCGATAATATAACTACTTCAAGCAAAAGAAAATGTAATATATTTCTTATCGCTGTTTGCTTAAAGGACAATTCTTTCTTTGAATACGTCACAAGAGATGGAATTGTTGCAAGCATACCAAATATAGGAGGTGACCAAAAAGCTTCATAACCAAAACGGGTATTGGGTTCAAATATCATTCCTACCAAAGCCATAGCTATGCAAATGCAAGTGATTGATACAAAAAAACTCATCATAATCTTTGTTACAAAAAATGTTTTAAATTCCATTTTACTTCCCTCCCAATACTGCTTGCTTTATTTCGGGTACATATTGCCGTGAGATGATTATATTCTCACCGTTCTTCATGTGAGCTGTAAATCGACCGTTTAACGCCGGGCTTATGCTTTCAAGCTTCATCAGGTTGATAATAAATGATTTGGAGCATCGTATAAAATGCTTATCCGAATAAGCATTTTCAAGCTCATAAAGACGAATTCTAAGTTCATACGCCTTGCTTTTTGTATAAGCAAATACCCGTTCATCAACTGCCTCAAAATAGAAAATATCACTAAGGTTGAACTGATAAATACGCTCGTCAATGCTTCCCGTTAAGGTTGTGCCCTTAGTGAGAGCATAGGAGCGAATACTCTCTATATCGGGCGTAACCTCAACACATTCTATAATAAGGCATTCATCGGCTTTGTTACTGATATGCTTGATTTGTACTTTCATGTTAATATTCCCTTTCGATTTTGGGTTCTCCTGCATCTTTTAGATAGCTGTTAAAAAACTCTAAAACAACTTTGTTCATGGTTTCAATACAATACCGTTCATCAATCGTACCTACACCGAGCATTTTGGCAAGCATGGGCGAAAAAAGAGGTAAATCGGTAAAGTTTAGATGCCCCGCGTTTTTAAACACCGTTTCATATGCACAGATGGCATTCTGTGTCGTATGAAAGTTAACGTATGCATCTCCGTTTGATTCCTTTGCATTTGTATAATGATCCTCTGCATAGATGTTAAGTAGCGGTATAGGGTATGGCGTATTATTCAGAATAACAGAGTTGTTTTTAAACCCGACTTCTTCACCAAGCATTGTTCCATCAAGGACGATGACGGCATCAATGTCATTGCTCGTTCTGCCAATTTGTGCAGATGTTGCTCCTCCTAGGGAGTGTCCAATTAGTCCGATTTTTTCCGTATTAATTATGGAAAACAAATTTTCAGTATCGTCTTTTTGGCATTGTGCAAGAATCGTTTTAATAACAAAGTTTTCATCATCTGTACGAAGCTTCATCCACTCTCTTGTAATGTTGTAAACTTCTTCTTCTTCGTGTTTTGTATTGTCATTACTGATTTCAATTGCTTTGTTGAGAAAATCGGTGTCAACAATTGTAATTTTACCGCTTGTGTCCATTGTATAGAACGCTTGATGGGTATGTCCGATACTTGCGACGACATATCCGTTTGAGGCAAGTTCCTCAAATGTGGAGAAATTACTCCCGCTAAAGCCAAACGCGCCGTGAGAAAAAACAACAAGCGGATATGTCTTATCAGCGTTTTTGGGGTACCAGAATTCAACCGTTAAAGCTCTGTTTTCACTAGAAGTAGTGAACTCATCAATCCTGCTGCTATCACTCCAGGTATATTTTGCCGTCGCGACTTCATATCCACCTGTTGTTTTAAACTGCTGATATTGTGGACAAAGAATGGCAAGGAACAGGGCGAAAGTAAAGATAAAACAGTTCCTTACGAAACGAAAAATGTTTTTCCTTAACTTAAATTCTTTTTCTCTTTTTCTGACGAGTATAATCCCACCAAAAAGAGCCTGTATAACCAGCACGAGCAAAAGCCCCCCGTAGCGAAAGCTCCATTCATAAATTCCTGTGATAAGCAGTAGCCCGAAAAGTGCCAGCAGGCTGATACTGATAATTGCTTTTTCTTCTCTGTGATTGTTTCGTGTAACGATCGACCATACTAAAAAAAGTGTCTCCAACGCGAGTAATAACACCAGTGTAAGAATTCCCATAATTGCACCCCTCCAAATTGATTTCTAACATAAGCATAAATGAAATCTGTTTTGGTATCAATCAATTCAGGATGAGATGCGTTCTAGGCGGATAAGTTGCAAAAACGGGTGCATATAACAAATATGAAGAAAAATATTCCAGAAACTTAAGTTTCGCAGTCTAGAGCTTGTAAATACTCCTCGGGGTCGAGCAAAACTCGCTTCGCTCAAACAATGCTCTCCCTTTCCTCGT
>JAEWSG010000029.1 GCA_023398495.1 Bacillota bacterium | reverse complement strand
ATATCTCCATGTCTGACTACTATCTAAAAATCTGTGAAAACTAAAGAACCGCCGTATACCGAACGGTACGTACGTGCGGTGTGGGAGGTCGGCTAATCAATTAATGGTTAGCCTCCTACCCGATCTTTTGCAAATTTTTATGAAAAACAAAAAAAGCTCAAGAACAAAATGAGCCTTTATTGTTTATACTAAAATATATTTTGTGTTAATTATTCCTATGGGTCAGGAAAACAGCAGATTAAGTTTTAACTTTTATCATATTATATTTTTATTATTTTTTTGCAGTATATTGTATACCATTAGCGTCTAGCAAGCGTAAAAATGAAAAGATTCCATAAATACCGCAATCATTTATATAGGTTTCATAATAGTCAATAAAACCATCAAAATCATCTGCTTTAAATGGCAGAGTTTCAAGACTGCTTAATACTCCTGTTACGCTATCAGTAATATACTCATAATCCTCAAGTCTGTTGAGCACGATTTTTGGAGTGTTATATTTGCCGTACTTAATAGATAAAAGTTCTTCGTCTACCAATTCGGCTACTTCATCAAATATTAACAGAGATTTAACCATAAACTTACTTCCGCGATCATCATTATAGTCACCTGTAAAATCGTAGTTGATTTTTGATTTTAGCTTATTAGATAAAGTGATTGGTATTACAACTCCATCAAATCCTTCATCTATCACAGCCCAAAGACATAGCTGTGCTTTTGGAGTATAATCAAGGTAAGTATTGAGGATATCACTTAATTTTTCCTCACCTTTTTTTGATTTCCATGTACCATTCAAAAGGCGGGAAATACTTTTTGATGTTTGAGAAATGTTCCTTTTATTACAATTGGATAGTTCTATAGCGATATCCTCATTATTTTTACTGTCCATTGAATCGAGAATAAAGCTTTGCATAGGATTTAAGGCTTTCGGTTTATCTTTTTTTGTGTTTACATAAGAGTTTCCAAATAACAAAGAATTTTTACCACCTGCAAACACTACATTTGAAGATGCTATAAAAACAACACAAAAACATAGTACAAGACATGCTAATCTTCTAATAATATTATTCTTACTCATAATGACCTCCCAAAGTCGGATTTCTTAATCTGCAGCTTGACTTTTCCTGACCCTAATAGAAATTTTGACAAATATGTAATTATACATATTTCGACATAATAGGTAAATGAACTACAATAACATGATGGAAAAATTTGATATTTATTTGAAGTACCAAACACATTTTAGCATAAAAAGTAAAATAAGTACAATAGTTTTTATGAATTTTTTACGAATCTTTTACAAAATTTATACTTTATCTGAGTTGAACATTTAAATTAAAATAAATTATAATAGGGAGGATATATAAATCGTGAAAATGATTTTACAAGGACAAATTTAATTTTCACGATAATAAATTAAGGAAATTGAAGTGCGATGTAAAATCTTTATCGCGTTCAATATAGTAAGAATTTGTCGATAAGGAGGTTATGAAATGGGTTATTCAGGTATGAATTTTAGTGTTTTTTTCTATTTGGCAGCAGTTTTTGTTGGGATAATAAATATTATTGGGTTTGTTGTGATGGGTGCAGATAAATATAAAGCAAAAAAGAAGCATTGGAGAGTTCCTGAAAAAAATTTTTTCTTGATAGCTGTTTTAGGCGGTGCAGCTGGTGTATATGCAGGGATGTTATTTTTCAGACATAAGACAAAACACTGGTATTTTATGGTTGGGGTTCCTGCGATATTTGTAGCTGAGGCTGTAACTACGTTTTTGCTACTTAAATAATGAGTTCGCTATTACGTGGGAGTAGTCAACTTTTTGACCTGAATGTGTGGACAACCAGCCCTCAAGGCTATGAATTGGAAAGCTGAGTTAGGAACTGAATTTAAGTTGTGCCTAATTGTCGAAAATAAAGTGAAATTGGAGATTATAAATTTTCATTAATATTCCCATAATGGTATAATATACTTAAGAAATTTTTTGGAGGGATATACCATTATTTTTGATGATTTGGCCAGGAAGATAATTGAAATGCCTTCGCAAAACTCTAAATACATAATAAAAGGTCCGACAGGAAGCGGAAAATCGACAATTCTGCTTGAAAGATACAGATATATGGTAGACAAGCTGCATGTACCTAGTGAGAAAATTCTGATACTGCTGTTAAACAGAACCCAATCATTGGAATGGAGGACAAAAACCGTTCTTGAAGGTTCGGGGGCGGTTCTAAGAACTTCATATTATGGTTTTATCCAAAGTGAAATCAAAACCTACTATCCTATTATTTCTAGAAAATGCAGTGAAATTATTAATAAGGATATAAAACCTGTTTTTCTTACCTTTGAGGCTGCTCAGTTTCTGGTTGCAACTGTAATTGATTGGAGAAGACAGAAACAAGGTGCATTTGCGGGTGTTACTTCCTACACCGACAGACTTGCAATAGATATTACCGGTAACCTTGTAAAGGCTGCTATATCCGATATACCTTATAATCAAATTGGGGACAGGCTGTATAATGCACTTGAAAAGAAAGATGATTTGAGAAAGCAGATTTTCAGAGAAGCAGACGATATTGTATGTGCATACAGAAAAAAGTGCCTGGAGCTCGGTATATTTGATTTTGGAATGGCAGTTGACCTTTATAATAGCTACCTTTTAACCGACGCGTTATATAGAGAAAAATTAACCGAAAGGATTGAACATTTGATTGTAGACAACATTGAAGAATGTGTGCCTACAGAAGCGGATTTTATTGACTTGCTTCTTCCAAACTTAAAGACCTGTTTATTGGCATATAACCACGAAGGTGGGTACGGTGAAGCATTTGGAAGTAATCATAATTACGTTAAGTCGGTATTAATCGATAAGATTGATAAAATTGAGATGGGTAAGTCCTATACATGCCAGGATTTTATGTTTGAGTTTTCCGATATGCTGTTTGATAATATTGAAAATCTCAAAGGAAACAAGTGTAATAATAGTCCTCATATTGAAAGAGTTGCTCCTTTTGAACTTAGAAGCGAGATGCTTGAAAACGTTGGAATGAGAATAGTTGATCTGATAACTAAGGATGGCTACAACCCTTCTGATATAGTTGTTATATCAAGCTTTGCCGATCCTGTAACTGAATTTGTAATAGCAAGAATAATGGAAAAGTATGGGTATGAGGTAAAAAATCTTGCCAGGAAGAACAGATTGATTGACAATCCCTTTTCACAAGCACTTATAACTTTGGCTCAGCTGTGTCATCCGACGTATGGGTCAATGCCAAACAGGGATGATGTCAGGGCACTGCTCAGGATGGTGCTTAAAATTGATCCTGTCAGAAGCTCAATTCTAGCAGGTGAAATTGTAAGCCAGAGGCCCTTTGCAAGGTTCCCGGATATTGAATTTCCCGGGTTGGTTGAAAGAGTAGGGTATTATAACATTGAAAAGTATGAATACATAAGAAACTGGATAAGTGACTATGCTTCGATGCAAAAACCTCTTAAAATAAATGAATTTTTTCAGAAGGTATTTTTGGAGATACTCATATCAAAGGAAGTATCCGAGAAGGATATTCTTGAGGCTAAAAACCTTATTGACAGTGCACAGACTTTTGTTGAGGTGGTATCAAGGTTTAACAGGAATGCCAGCAGAGATTTTCTTGAAGTTGTAAGGAGAGGAATTAAATCTGCTGAGAGTATTTTTGAGCTTGAGGAGAAGCTTAGTGGGGATTTTGTGCTGATGTCTACTCCAGTAGCATATCTTGCAAGCTCTTTAAAGAGCAAGGTGACAATAGTTACCAGCCTTAGCAGCAATAACTGGACACCTAGAAGCATTAAAGAGATAACAAATCTCCATGTGCTTACGAAGACTTGGAATGAAAATAGTATTTATACCGAAGAACTTGAAGAAAAAAACCAGAAACACTATTTGGCTACACTTATGAGAGCTATTTTTAAGCGGTGTGGAGAAAAACTCATAACCTATGAGTCTATGCTTTCTGCAAATGGCTATGAGAATGACGGTCTTTTGGCAGAATATTTTGATGAAATATTATTATAAATTACTTGGCGAATTTACGGGTGAATTTGCTTAAATCTAACGGGACTAAATGTTCCTGTGGTTTTTTATTGGAGGCTTAAATGGGTCTTAGAAAAGGTCAGAAAGAATTGGTAGAACAATATAGAGGTGGATACTGTGCTATTCCTGCAATTCCGGGAGGAGGTAAAACTCACTGTCTGTCGCTGTGGGCAGCAGAGATGATTGCCAATGGACTGCATAAACCCGGTAAGATACTTATCGTTACCTATATGAACAGTGCGGTCAACAATTTCAAGCAGCGTATAGCTTCAGAGCTTAAAAACAGGGGGATAATAAGCGGTAAGGATTACTTTGTCTCTACCATACATGGTCTATGTCTTCAGATAATAAAGGAAAAGCCTGACCTGGTGATTACTAATGAAGAGTTTGAGATAATTGATGGTGCATCAAAAACTCACTTGATTTCGAGCAGCATTGATGAGTGGAAGAGGCATAACGAACAAAAATTCAGGTTCTATATTGACGAAGCAAGTTTAAACGCCAATAGAATCAGTGATACCTATAAAAATTGGCAGGACAAGCTATGCAATATAATGCTTTCAGCTATCGGGGATTTCAAATGCAGAGGTATTAATTCAAGAGAGGCAATGGAAATGTGCAGAGGCCTTAGAGAAGACTCAATACTGGCATGGGCGGGTGAGATATACGATATTTACGACAGGAAGCTTAAAATAGGGGGCTTTCTGGACTTTGATGATATGTTATATAATGCTAAAAAGATGCTCAAGGAAGATCGGCTTTTGCTGGAGAAGTACCAAAATAAGTATTCTTATGTATGTGAGGATGAAGCACAGGATTCAAATCTCATACAGAGTGAAATTCTTGATCTTATATCAAACGGTAATCTCTTGAGAGTAGGGGATAGTAACCAGGCAATATGCGGCAGTTTTAGCAACAGTGATTTCACCTTGTTTAAGAGCTTTTGTGACAATCCTTTAACAACTGTATATAAAATTACGCAGTCCAGCAGGAACACCGTTGATATAATTAACCTCGCCAACTATTTTGTGAAGTATGTAAGGGAGAGCCATCCTACCTCCGAATGCAGGGATAGTCTTTTACCCCAGTTTATTGAACCTGTTGGGGAGGATGACGAAAGACCGAATCCCAAGATAGATAAATATGGTATAAAAGCAGGAATATTTGGATCATGGGAGGATGAAGCAAGGTCAGTTGTGATTAAGGCTCAGGATATGATAAAAAAATATCCCGGAAAGACTATAGCGATTCTTGTTCCAACCGCATGGCGGATGAATGTGCTTCTAAACTTCCTGGAAGCTAGAAATATTCCCTATGAGACTCTTGACAACAGTTCCGGTGAGAAGAATAAAACAGTTAGGAAGCTAGGAAGAATTATCGACTTTATTGCACAGCCGGAGAATGGTCAAAAGTTCTTTGATATGGTGAACGAATGCTTACTTATGGACTCGTATGATTGTGAAGCGTCTGGTGAAGAAGCGGATGAAGAAAAGAAAACAGTGGGGCAAAGGGTGATATTAGGTGAGTTTTTAAGGATGTATCCTGTTGAGAAACTTCTCTATCCAATTGGAGGAGAGATTGAAAGCACTGATATACCAAACAACTTGCTGACAAGTGATATATGGAGCGATTTTGCAGAAAAGTTGGAACTTGTCAGGGAACTTCTGGAGTTTCCAAATACTATTGTCGAAAAGCTTATACTATTTGTTTCCGAAAAGTTGGTTTTTGACAGGGAAGAGAGGGCTATTGCACAAAAAGTAGCAGGCGATGTAAGGTACCTGATGAGCCAGGACCCTCATTGGAAGCTTGCCGACTTGGCACTGGAGCTATTAAGCCCAAAAAACATATTCAATTTTTTTGCAGGTATTGTATGGGATTTGAAAGGATATGAACCAAAGCCAGGAGTGGTCACATTAGCTACATATCACAAGTCAAAGGGGCTTGAATGGGACACAGTTTTTTTAACCAGCCTGACTAATTCTGATTTCCCTGTAAGTCTTGATGATAAGTTTGTCGGTGAGTACTGGTTTTTGAAGGAAGAATATAAAAATCCACAGGCCATAATTAAGGCTGATCTGGAAATGTTATTGGACAAAAAGAGTAGTAAGGATTTGGTAGTACGATCAAAGGTTGAGACAATATCCGAACGAGCCAGACTTTTATATGTGGGTATAACGAGGGCAAAAGAGTATTTGTTTTTGACTTCTTTTGAAAGTAATAAAGGGAAAAGAAATGAAACCTTATCCTCTAAGTATATCTTAGAATTAAGAAAATATATTGAAGGTTTCCAAAATACATAAATTTGTGTTTAGTTTATATATAGAACAGAGGAAGTGCATTTTTAACATTATAAAAGACTAGAACTAGTAATGCTAATAAGCACTAGGAAAGGGTTGTGGGATGAGTGATTTAAGATTTGCAGAATATTTCCTGTTTACTCAGCAGTCACTGGCGACTTTTGACAGATGTCCTTTAAAGTTTAAGAAAAGATATCTGGAAAATCTCAAGTGGGACAACTTTCCCGATGAAGAGATAAGGAAGAGGCTTGAGATGGGGAATAATTTTCATCTTCTGGCGTACAGATATTTTTTAGGGATTGAAACCGGGTTGTGTGAGAAAACTGAGGGATTTGAGGAATTAAGCAGTTGGCTTAACAGCCTTGAGAGCAAGTTTCAAAAGTCGGAAAAAAGAAGATATCTTCCTGAATATAAGCTCCGAATGGCAAAAGGGGTTTTAAGACTTGAAGCTAATTTTGACCTATTAATTTTTGATGGGGAAAGACTTGAGATCTGGGATTGGAAAACACATGGAAAAGAAAAAAAGACTGAGAGGAAAAGCAGCAAGGCGAACAAGTATAGGGAAAGTCTCCAGTCTATAGTTTATTTGTATGTACTTAAGGAGCAGTGCGAGAAAATATCCGGAAAACAGATTAAATGTGACAACATTAGCATGTATTATTGGCAACCTGATCCTCCGGAGGTACTCGCAGATATAAGCTACAGTGATGAAATGCACAATACCTATGGGGAAATTTTAAGGAACAAGATAAATGGAATACTTCAATACGACTTTTCTGAATTTAATAAAGCTCTATATGAAAAAAATTGTAAGTACTGCGAATTTAATTGGTTTTGTAATAATAAAAGGGTGGATTTTAACGTAATTGAGGAAGATGAAGATTTTTTAGATGAGCTTGAATGGGAAAACATTGAGGAGTTGACATAGGATGAAGGTCAGAATAAATATTTTAAACAGGGATGTTGAAATCCCTAAGGAGATTGTAGAGGCGGCAGATGGTGATGAACTGATTGCCAGAATTTTTTATAACAGAGGTTATAAAGACGCATATACTATCCGCCAGATGCTGAAGGATGAGTATTACAAGCCCACTGATGTAGATGAGTTTACTCACATGCACAAAGCAGTTGAGAGGATATTGTTAGCTGCTGACAGGGATGAGAAAATATGCGTCTACGGTGACTATGATGTTGATGGCGTGACTAGTACGGTTACGCTTGTAGAGTGTCTGAAGCTGTTTGTTGATAAAGTGGTGTACCACGTCCCCGACCGTTTTACAGAAGGGTATGGCATGAACATTGAGGTCATTGAGAGGCTTGCAGAAGACGGCGTGAAGTTAGTTGTTACTTGCGACTGTGGGATATCAAATATTAATGAGATAAAGCGTGCAAAAGAACTGGGAATGGATGTAATTCTGACCGATCATCACAATATACCCTCAGAGCTGCCAGATGCAGACGTTATATTAAACCCGAAGCTCCTTGAAGAAGGCCACAAGGCACGGAATATGTCCGGTTGTGCCATGGCGTTTTTTTTATGCCGGGCGATATTAAAACATAAAGGTATGGAAGAGAAGACAGAAGATTATTATGATATGCTTGCGTTATCACTTATTGCGGACGTTGTCAGTCTGAATGGAGAAAATCGTTACCTGCTGAAAAAAGCAATACCGAAATTGTTTGATACAAAAAGAGAGGGACTTATAAAATTATTGGAGATAGCGAGCAAAACCAGTGAACTAAATACTGAAGAAGATATAGCCTTTCAGATAGCACCGAGAATAAATGCTGCCGGAAGGATGGAGACGGCAAGACTTCCAGTGGAGTTGTTATTGAGCAAAGATCCATATATTGCGGGTGAAATGGCACAAAAAATCGATTTTCTTAATATAGAGAGGAAAAGGGTTCAGCAGGAAATAATAGATCAGGCTATAGAACAGGTAGAGACAAAGAAGAAGAACAAGACAATTCTGGTTCTCTACAGTGATTTCTGGCACCATGGAATAATTGGAATTGCGGCAGGACGTATATGCGAACTATACAGGAAACCTGCAATACTCCTTTCTATGAAGGAGGACGGTAAAACCATTGTAGGTTCGGCAAGATCAGTGGAAGAAGTAAATATATATGAATTAATTAAGGAGTGCAGCGGAAAACTTCTGAAATTTGGAGGACATTCTCAGGCTGCAGGACTTTCGCTTAGGAAAGAGGAACTGCAGGATTTTATTGGGGAAATAGAGCAATTAGCCGAAAAAAGGCATTATATCAGTGAAACGGTAAGTGTAGATATTGACATGGAGCTTGAAATTGATAGTATAAACGAGGAGCTTTATGAAAGGTTGCTTTTAGCCGGACCATATGGAGAAGGCTTTGAAGCACCAATGTTTGCATCTCATAATGTTAAAGTTTTAAGTGACAGAAAAACTGAAAAGAATCACCATATAATGGTTCTAGAAGGTAAAAACAATAAAAGGATATCTGCCGTCAAATGGTTTGGAGAGGATAAATCTCTTCAGGGCAAGGTTTTTGATATTACATACAAGATCAATAAAAATACTTATAAGGGAAACTCCAGCATCCAACTGAATTTAGCTAACACAATAGAAAATGACGGTGAAGTAAAGGCAGTCTTCAGCGGCAGAATAATTGATGAAAGAAACTGTGAGGTTAGCTTGATGGCGAGCAAATACGCAAAAGCATTGTTTTTTTATGAAGGTCTGAATTCTGCATGCCCTATAGCTGAAGCAACAGATCGTTTTGGTATAAAACAGACAGATAATCTGATTTTTTTGTCTCCTCCTGCTAATACGTCAATTTTCAGGGAGGTTGTAGCTTTAAGCAATCCTGAGAATATTATTATCAGCTTCAACAGTTTACAGGATTATTCATTTAAAGGTTTTGTGATGAACCTGTTCGGAATAATAAAGCATATAGTGAATCAAGATAAGGGAATGGGCAATATTGAAGCGGTTTCAATCAAGCTTGGCGTTGAAGAGAGTATAGTTAAATCAGGATTACGATTTTTAAAGGCTTCCGGTAAGATTAACTACCTTCTGAGCGAGGATGATAGAAGAGTATTTATTTTGAAAGGTGACGGTTCACATACAAGGGAAATTGTTATGGCTGAAAAGAGGCTTAAAAATGCACTTATGGAAAAGCTGGCTTATCAGCAGTTTATTTTAAAGATGGAAGCGGATATGTTCCGGGAATTTTTAAAATAAACTTGTATGCGGATCAGGATTTTTAATGATTATAGTATATCGCTGATTTTGATTATTTGAGCAGTTATGTTATCAGTTGCATTGTTTTTTGTAGATAGATCAATAAGTTTTTTGCAGGTTGAATAGCTGCTGTCAAAGTTCGCAAGGCAATTTGAAAGACTTTCGTCGTTAATAGAATCTGTAAGTCCATCACTACAAATAAGATAAAGATCACCTTTTTGTACCTTGATTTCATCGGAATAATCAGCTTCCATTTTACCGTATTGAGGACTTATACCAAGGTGCCTTGTAAGCACATTTTTACTTATATGAAGTCGGGCTGTATCTTTATTTAGTATTCCAAGGCGTATAAGCTGTTCTGCCTCGTTATGGTCGGTTGTCAGTTGCATAATACAGGAATCTCTGAAAAGGTAAACTCTGCTGTCACCAATGTTAAGGGCCAGAGCTCTTGCCTCAAAGAATATAACAGATGCAAGGGTTGTGCCCATTCGTTTGTTTATAGAGTTAGAATGCTTACATATTAATGTGTTGGATAGATCAACATAGCAATCCATGAAATCCTTTAAATGGGTTATGCTACTGAATTTTTGTGATTTTAGATCAACATACATATCTTGTAGTGCTTGAACTGCTGAAAATGAGGCCTCTTCGCCACATTCTTCACCACCCATTCCATCACAAACAGCAAAAATGAAGTTCTGTCCCGTAGTGCTAAGTGAATAGGTACAGAAATCACTATTGTCAGTTTTTTTCATAATAAGGCCATTAAAATAAAAATTATCTTCGTTATTTGAGCGGACATTTCCCTTTGTTGTTATAACAGTAGCGTCAATTTTTAGTTTGTTACCCAATCATAACACCTCTACTCCATACTTAAACCTATATGTATATCCATTCATCATCGGATATGCACCCTGTTTCATCAGGTATATTTATAATGGTTTTCTCCAGGCCGTCAAGACTAATTTTATAGATTCTGTTTTCGCTACTTTTATTGCAGTAGTATACGAAGCCACCAACTATACTGATGTAATCGGTATAGTCATCGTTGAGTTTGGATTTTTCCTTTCCGTCTGTACGAACTCTGTAGAGCTTTCCGGCATCACTTTTATTGCAGTAGTAAATCCATCCGTTACAGATATTTATATTACTGGAGATATCATCGTTGAGCTTTTCTATTTCCATTTCACGTAAATCCATTTTGTAAAGTTTCATTCCATCGCCCTTGTTGACGAAATAAACCCAGTTATCGCAAATGCAGAAATAACTGACTTCATCATTGAATAATTTTACTTTCTCCTCTCCGTTTGTATTTATTCTGTATAACTTCCCGTTATCACTTTTATTGGTATAATAAATCCAATTCTCATATAAGCTTATATTATGTGATTCATCATCATTTAGCTTTGTCTTGTCTTCGCCATTGGTTCTGATTTTATAGAGCTTGTATTTGTCACTTTCATTGCTGTAATATACCCAGTTTTCTGTGACATTGAGATACCAGCAGCTGTCACTTGTGATTTTTTCTTTTATGCTGCCTTCGATATTTAAACGGTATATCTGTTCGCGATTACTGGAATTGCTGTAATATATCCAGTTTTCACAAATATTAATAAACCAGGACTCATCGCTGTTTAGTTTAATTATCTGATTTTTGCCGGTATCAAGCTTATAAATATTGTAGTTATGATCCGGTAAGGACAAAAAAATCAACTCACCTCGCATACAGGCCAATCCGCCGTTTAATATATTAGCAGCAGTATTTCCATTTGTTGGCAAGCTATTTATGATAAGTTCAGTTTTATTAATTGAATTGGAAACAGTTCGGGAGTGGTTCTCCTGACCTTCAGAAAGTCCAGTTTTACTCAAAAGCACAGTATCTGGGATAACGATAAAGGAATTAGATAATATTTTTTCGTTTGCTGCATTTTTATTGAAGGAAACAATTTTATTCCTTTCTTCTTGCGTCATTTTACTGCATGCTCCAATTAAGGCTTCTTTAGCTGCTGATGGAGATGAAAATCTGTTTTCCGGCTTGAATTGACACATTTTTATAATTATATCGCAAAGCGAGCGGGTTGTATTGCATGGTGGAGGTATTGGATTGCCCAATAAACGCTTTTCAACCGAAGCTTCACTGTCACTGATTCTAAGTTCCATAGGGTATGGAGGCATAAAAGGAAATCTTCCGTTATTTAGAAGTTTATACAACAAAACGCCAAGAGAATAGAGATCTGATCTGACATCATAGGCCTCACCTTTATAAACTTCCGGTGCCATATAAAGTGGAGTACCTCTTATGGAGGCAGAAAGACCTCTTGAAAGTTCGCGGGCTATGCCAAAGTCGCCTAATTTATAGCAATTGTCCTTTGAAACAAATATGTTTTCTTCTTTTATATCCCTGTGAATTATACCTTTTTTTGAACAAAGTTCAAGTGCAGTACATATGCCCAGCCCAATGTTTATAACATCATCTGTGGTAACGTTTTTTTTCTCAAGAAATTTGTTCAAAGGTGTAAGGTACTCCATTCTGATTAAAATATCCCAGGCAGCTTTATCCTCGTGTTTTTCTACTATATGGTCCTCATAGCTTACAATATTACTGTTTCCACGGAGTTTATACAGCATTATGATTTCATTTATTATGTTTTTTACTGCATCTTCAAAATACAGCCTAAGAAGTTTTTCATCATTTCCTAAAGCAGCAACAGCTTCACGATATTGATTAATTGAGGGGATGCTCATGACTTTAAGAGCAGATTCGTATTTATACCCCCACTCTTCCTTGGATATTTTATAGACTTTTCCAAAACTTCCCTGTCCGACGAATTTTTCAATGTACCAGCTTCCCCATAGGGGTTCATATTTTTTCGGATAATTATCATTTTGATAATTCATTGTGAAAATTACCTCCTAAAGTCCATATAGGCAGGTTCTGAGATTGAAAGGTAAACATCATATTATGTATAATTGTTATGAAATGTAAGAATAAACCAGGTGATTTGGGGTATTATGTGAAAGATTAGTTTTTATGAAAATTTTACATGTGATATTGTATGAGTAAAACATAAGTTCCTACTCTGGATAACGAAAAACTTGATTTGACAATGTTTTCAAAATACGAGAATTGGATGTTGTTTTTCGTTATCCCTACATATATTTTAACATGTAAGCTGTATTTACGTCAATTTAACTTGAAAAAACCTGCTTTTTTCGGTTATATTTAAAACAATGCTTTTGTTTTCTGCTTTTTTTTTGTATAATATCATGTGTACATGGTTTGTCTTTATAGTATTACAACTAAAAAAGTGTGTTGTAATTAATGAATTTGATTTAAAGGAGAAATATTAATGGACAGAATAACTTTGTTCGATTGTTTTGAAGGTGAGCCTAAGAGAGGCTTAAATGAGTGCTTGCAATTTTATTGGGGATACAGACTGCTTGAACTTGCTCAAACGCATAATTTACAAGTAGAAGAAGGAACTCCGGATGCTGAGATTATAGACAAATTAATGCCGCAGATGCTGAAAAACTTCGCAAACGACCTTGTATATTTGAATGAAGATGAATTACTATTTGTGAATAAAATAAAAGAAAATCTTAACAAACAAATGGATGATGTAGAAAACAAGCAGTATGCTACTTTAAAATGGTTAGGTTATGCCTATTTATTCAATTTTGACGGACATATATACCCTGTAATTCCAGATGAGCTGCTGCCATTGATTCCTGATATAAATGATGAGGAGTTTAAGAAAAAGGCTGAGCACAATCAAAAACTGCTATCCTATACATTGGCTTTGACAAACTTATATGGAGTATACCGGGTTGAGCAACTTGTGGATATATGGAACATGTTCAACAAGGAAAAAGTGAGTATCGATGAGGTAAGAGAATATATAGATGTTATGTCTTTACGTCAGGCTAATTTTTGGTATGACAGGGGACACATTGTCTCGACAATGTTAGCAGATGCAAATGAATACTATGCCTTGATGAAAAAAGCTTCTCTCAATCCTTATTTTGTGCCAACAAAGAGTGATATTGCTTTTTATTCCGATAACAAGAATGAGTATTCCTCCATTTACCTTAACAAAATTAAGGATTTTATAAAAAGCAAGAATATTCTTGACGATAGCCAATTAGATGACTTGATTCCTGAGATTGCAGATGCCTGTAAAATGGACAAGAACCCTAATGAAATTATTGCTATGGTAAATGAAAGCGATGTTGAACTTAATGAACAAGAGACAAACGAATTTTTGAGATTGTTAATGACCTTATCAAATAGTACTAGAAAGTGGGTATTGCGTGGACACATGCCTTCAGAGTTGGTAAAGAAACCTGGAAGACCACCGGTTATGCCGTTGCCGGCAAAGTCTGCGCAGAAGAAAGTTGGAAGAAATGATCCGTGTATTTGCGGAAGCGGAAAAAAATATAAGTACTGCTGTGGTAAATAGGATTTTAATTTATATTTAAGCAATTAGAGTTAAACGACTTTGTGCACTTAGTGCACAAAGTCGTTTTGATTCTCTTTGCTTTTTAACTTATACTCATATTCTTGCATAATGTTGTCATAAAGGGCCTTGCCAACAGTTCCTGTCATCTTGAAGTTATTAGCTTTCTGATATTTTATTACACTTCGTTTCAAATTATCTCCGAATTTGCCACTGGTCCAATCATGAAAGTAACCAAGCTCCCTTAGAGCTTTTTGCAGCATCAATACATCAGATCCGATGTCACCGCTCTTTAGTGTCCTGAATGGTTTATCCTTCTGAACAATTATAACGGCAGTTCCATGGGGTACCATTCCAAAAAGCTCTTTTGCATCCTTGTTTATCATTCTTATACATCCGTGAGATGCGTTTGACTTGCCTACATACCAAGGCGACTTTGTACCGTGTATTCCATAATTACCCCAGGGTATAGAGATTTTAGACACAGGATAATGATAACTGCCAGACGGATAAGGTGGTTGTTTTTACATGTAATGCTAATATATGATTGCTTATATAAATGACAATAGCATCTATAAAACGAAGGTGCTTTTTTCAATGTTAAAAAATTTTTTATAATATGACGTTTTTATGTCATATATTTTTGATATAATAAAACTCAGGTGATGAAATATGCAAATTAACCGTTTAATTGAAATGGTTTATCTTTTGCTTAATAAAAAGACCATCACAGCAAAAGAATTATCTGGTCATTTTGAGGTGTCTCAGCGTACTATTTACAGGGATATTGACGCTTTAAGTGCTGCTGGTATTCCAATTTACACTAACAAAGGTAAAGGAGGCGGTATCAGTCTTCTTGATAACTTTGTGCTTAATAAATCTATACTTTCAGAAAAAGAGCAAGTTGAGATTCTTTCATCTCTCCAAAGTCTTAAGGCTTTAAATGTGCAAGATGTGGAACCGGTATTAAACAAGTTAGCAGCTATGTTTGGAAAAAATAATACAGGTTGGATTGATGTTGACTTCTCTCGTTGGGGCAGCAATCCTGATGAACGAGAGAGATTTAATATATTTAAAACAGCAATTTTAAATAAAACAATTGTGTCGTTTGATTATTATGGCTCCAATGGAAAAAAGACAGAAAGAACCGTTGAACCTTTAAAACTTATGTTTAAGGGGTATGCATGGTATGTTTATGCCTTTTGTCACCTGAAAAATGACTTCAGGATTTTCAAAGTAAGCCGGATAAAAAATCTTATGATTAAGGAAGAATCTTTTGTTCGAAATGCTCCAGAAAATATTGCCATAGAGTCAAAGGATGTTAATTCAAATTTACTTAGGGTTGTTTTGAAAATACATTCAAGGATGGCATTTAGAGTGTTCGATGAATTTGGGTATGGCACTATTGTAGAAAATCCAGATGGAAGTTTTATGGTGTCAATAGAATTGCCGGACGAAGAATGGCTCTATGGATATATTCTTTCTTTTTGTGGTGATGCTGAAGTTATTGAGCCAAAGAATATACGTAATGGTATGAAAAATAGACTTGAAGAATGTTTGAACAAGTATTCTTAATATGACATGATGTTGTCAGTTTATAAATGATATATTAATAGTAATATTAAAAGAGGAGGATTATGATGAATAAATTAGATTATAAAAAGGAATTTAAAGAATTTTATCTTCCTAAAAGCAGTCCTGCTGTTATTGATGTGCCTGAAATGAGATTTGCCGTTATTAATGGTGAAGGAGATCCCAATGGAGAAGAATTTTCACTTGCTACATCTGCTCTTTATAGCTTTAGTTATGCTGTAAAGATGTCTTACAAAAGTAAAGACGTACCACATGGATTTTATGATTATACTGTATTTCCTCTTGAAGGTGTGTGGGATTTAGTGGATAAAACAAAATCAATATCTGACAAAAGCAACTATGCATATTCCATTATGATTCGCCAGCCAGATTTTCTAACTAATGAATTATTTGAACGGTTTATAACGGAAACAAAAAAGAAAAAACCCAATGTTTATCTTGATAAAATAAAATATGATACTATAAACGAGGGGCTGTGTTGTCAAATGCTTCATTTAGGAAGTTATGATGATGAGCCTGCGAGTTTTGAGATTATGAGACAATTCTGTAATGATAATGGATATGAGAGAAGCTCTCTAAAACATCGTGAAATTTATCTCTCAGATCCTAGTAAGACGGAGGCTGGTAAGCTGAAAACGGTATTGAGGTTCAAAGTGAAGAAAATGAAATAAGGAGGGCGTTAAAGATATGAATATTATTAGTGTTGATACCAGTAATATTGATAACGAACATATATGCTGTGCTATTTCAGATAAAAAGGGAGAAACATGCGTTTCTTCCAAGAAGGAATGGATGAAAAAACAATTTAAAGAAGGCCTTGTTTTTAAAAGGCTTGATGCCAGAGGAAAAGTCTTTATAGAGTACATCCCTGCTGAAAATGCGTGGTGTCCCATTGAAGCACAAGGTTATATTTTTATTAACTGCTTTTGGGTTTCAGGTCAGTTTAAAGGTCAGGGCTATGCGAATAAGCTATTGGAAGAATGTATTAATGATGCCAAAACACAAAACAAAAAAGGGCTTGTTATTCTTTCTTCTGAAAAGAAAATGCCGTTTTTATCAGACCCCAAGTATTTAAAATATAGAGGTTTTAAAGTCTGCGATGCAGCAAATCCTTATTATGAACTTTTATATTTACCCTTTAAGGAAAATGAGCTGAAACCGAAATTTAAGGATTGCTGCAAGAATGCTTCAATAGGGGATAAAGGAATGGTTTTATACTTTACAAACCAATGTCCTCATACCGATAAATACGTTCCACTAATATCTGAAATTGCAAGAACAAAAGGTCAAAGCATAACTTTAATAAAGCTCGAATCAAAGGAGCAGGCTCAAAATGCACCTGCACCTTTTACAACCTATAGTTTTTTCCGTAATGGCAAGTTTGTGACTAATGAAATTTTCTCAGAAAGTAAGTTTGCGAAGTTTTTAGAAGAAATAGGAGTGTGAAAAGATGGGATATTCTTTGGATTTGAGTAAAATATCAATAGATTCATATAAAGAAATCCTGAAAAATCAGTATCTGCTTCCGAGTAGAAAAATATTGCACCAAGACATAGATGCCAGTTTCAATGCAATACATAGTTGTCAAATTAGAAATTTAGGTGAATTAAAGTGTGTATTGTCAACTTCCCAAAAACTTGGTGCATTTTCAGAAAAGTCTGGTTTGTCGAAAGATTATCTGACGATATTAAGGCGAGAAATCGGCAGCATTGAACCGAAAACAGTATTAATAAAGGAGTTCCCTGAAATGGAGGAAAAAGTTCTGGTTTCATTGGCTCATACTGGCATAAAAACTTCAAAGGATTATTATGAATTTTATGATTCACTGAAAGATAAAATTGAAATTACTCAAAAAATATCAATTTCGATTGATAAAGTACAAGAACTTTATTGCCTTTGTGATCTTGTCAGAATAAATGGTGTGGGTGCGGTTGCAGCCAAAAGCTTTTTTGATGCTGGGTATGAATCGGTTTATGATGTGGCAGAAACAGTAGCTGAAGATATGTTGGAAAGGGTTTCAAAGGTCAATGATATCAAGCATCATTACAAAACAAAACTTGGTACAAAAGATATGCAATTTTGCATTGATTTTGCGAGAATTATTGTTAATATTGAAAGTGTATAGAATGAATTATTAGGAGGCCGACTATGAAATGGAATGAATTATTTGATGCAGACCGTATTCCTTCTTTTGATGATATATGGGATTATATTGGGGAAGCAAAACCTATTTGGGATGAACTTATTTCATATATTGAGGAAACGTTTAAGGTTAAACCTAAATTGGACTACAGCAAATGCTCTGCACAGCCGGGATGGAATGTGAAATACAAAAAAAGCAGCAAGTCACTATGCACACTTTATCCGATGCAAAATTACTTTATTGCTTTAGTTGTTGTCGGAGCAAAGGAAGAGGATGAAGTGGAGTTAGCTATGGAGGCAGGAATATTTTCAGAGTATGTAAAGGAACTCTATCAAAAGACAGCTTTTTCAGCCATGGGGAGATGGCTTATGATAGAGGCCAGAAATATAGAGGTTTTAAAAGATATAAAGGAATTAATAGAAATCAGAGTAAAGTCAAGATAGTTAATTTTCTTGAGTCTGGAGGTAAGGTAAATGAGCCTCAACAAAAATATAAGTGCTCCTTGCGGAATGAACTGTGGAATTTGTATGGCTTATCTGAGAAAGAAAAATAAATGTAATGGGTGCAAAGCTCAAAACACTTGGAATCCCAAAACTCGGGTAGAGTGTAAAATCAAAAACTGTAGCTTACTTAACATTTCAGGAAGAGAGTTTTGCAATGAATGTGAAAATTATCCTTGCAAAATATTGAAGAATATGGATGTCAGATATAGAACTAAATACAAAATGAGTGTGATTGAAAACCTTGAAAACATAAAGAATTTTGGACTTGAGGTTTTTCAAAAGCGTGAAAACGAAAAATGGAAATGCAAGGAATGTGGTGGTGTGATATGTGTGCACAAAAACATTTGTAATGATTGTGGTAAAGAAAAAAGCATGCCTGTTTGAAAACTAATTACATCACTTTTTTGTGCATAAATTGAGAGGACAATATCATTTTAACCACTTATACTTTAATTACAAGGAGTTGATACAATGGAATGGCTGGACAGGCTAAATCAATCAATAAGCTATATCGAGAATAACCTTACAGGTGAAATAGACTATGAGCAGGCGGCAAAAATTGCTTGTTGTTCATCTTTTCATTTTCAGAGGATGTTTTCATATATAGCGGGTGTTTCATTAGCTGAATATATAAGACGAAGACGTATGACATTAGCTGCATTTGAACTTCAGAACAGTGAGATAAAGGTTATTGATTTGGCTCTAAAATACGGATATGATTCCCCAACCTCATTTTCACGTGCCTTTCAGAACATACATGGTGTATCGCCATCTGGTGCTAAAAATGAGGGGGTTAATCTCAAAGCCCATCCACGTATGACCTTCTTGATTTCAATTAAAGGAGATGTGGATATGAATTACAGAATTGAGAAAAAAGAGGCGTTTCGGATTGTTGGGGCTAAAAAACATTTTGATTTGAATGTGGAAGAAAACTTTAAAGAAATACCACAATTTTGGGGTGAAGTATTTCAAAACGGTATGTTTATGAAGATCATTAAATTATCGAATCAAGAGCCATTAGGGGTGTTGGGTGTTAGCACATGTATGAATGGTAAAGATTTTGATTACTATATTGCTTCTGCAACAAACAAACCAATTCCTGAGAACATGTATGAATATCAAGTACCAGAAACAAATTGGGCTATATTTGAATGTATAGGACCTATGCCAAATGCTATTCAAGAGCTTCAGAAGCGGATTATTACAGAATGGTTACCGACATCCGGGTATGAGTATGCAGATGCACCGGATATAGAAGTATATCCAGAGGGTGATACAAGCTCCCCAAATTATAAATGTGAGGTTTGGCTGCCTATTACAAAAAAATAGCAAAGGACAGAGATTTCAATAATATACTTGTGGTATAGCGGTTTTTTGTTAAAATTATTAGAAATGGGATATGATATTATGAAGCGAAATATAGATGATATACTTACTTAACGATAAGGAGGTAAAAATAATGAAGCCAAAAGAAATACTTTGTCAATGGGTTGATGCGTTCAACAGTGCAGATGTGGAAATGATTTCAAATTTATATGATGACAACGCAATAAACCATCAGGTTGCCAATGAGCCAGTTATCGGAAAAGAGGCTATAAAGAAAATGTTTGAACAAGAGTTTTCTCAAGCAAAAATGGTTTGTATTGTTGAAAATATTTTTGAAGATGGTCAATGGGCAATTTTGGAGTGGCGTGACCCATTAGGTTTGAGAGGTTGCGGTTTTTTTCAAATAGTAAAGGATAAGATTTTATTTCAGAGAGGCTACTGGGATAAACTTTCTTTTTTAAAGCAACACAACTTACCTATTCCTTGATTTATTATCGTAAAAATTCAATTTGTAATTGTAAAATCATTTTCATAATTTACTTAGTTGAAAGACCTGGATTTAAGTACAGCAATTAATAAGATATGGTGTTTATCAATAAGTAATGTATAAGGATAAAAACACTTTGAAGAATATAACAGAGTGTCATAGAATACTATTTACTAGTGTTTCATAAATTGGAGGCCATTATGGCAGATAAAAATATGAACTCTAGTGATGAAATTAGATTTTTAATTACTGAAAGCTATTCAAGTGATGGCAAATCCTTTGAAAATCTAATGCAGGAGATAATATCTCAATTTGTAAATAGTAAAAATATACCATGTAGCTATATTTTAAACAAAGATTTTTATATAGATTCGAAAATAGACGACAGGCAGTTATCATTCGATGAACGGGCGAAAAGGAGTATTAATAAGTGCTTGACATGAATGATAATTATTATGAAACTCAGTTTGATAAAAAAAATTATAATGTAGCTTTGTATCTACGGCTTTCCCGTGAAGATGAAGGTACCGTACAGTCAGAGAGTATAATCAATCAAAAAAATTATCTAACCAGATATGTGTTACAGAAAAACTGGAATCTTGTTGATGTTTATATTGATGATGGATACACTGGTACCAATTTTGACAGACCTGATTTCAAGCGCATGATTTCAGATATTGAGAGTAAAAGAATTAATCTTGTAATAACCAAGGATTTATCGAGGTTAGGAAGAGATTATATAGAAACAGGCTATTACATTGAAAGGTATTTTCCGGAACGTAATATAAGGTACATAGCTTTAAATGACAGCATTGACACATTTGCAAATAACTCAAATAATGATATGAGTCCTTTTAAGTCGGTTATTAATGATCTCTATGCTAAAGACATATCAAAGAAAGTAAGAACCGCTTTTAGAACCAAGGTGGAAAGAGGCGAATTTATAGGAGCATATGCTCCATATGGATATATAAAAGATCCAAATAACAGAAGTTCATTCATAATTGATGAAGAAACAGAGCCCATAGTTAAAAGAATTTTTGATATGTATGTTTCTGGAAATGGGTATATCAGTATAGCAAAAGCTCTGAACCGGGAAGAAATAAAATCACCTGCACTGCGTAAAAAGGAAATATGTACAAACTATAATCTCTCTCGTGCAAAATATGGTTTGTGGACTGGCGAGACAATACGTAAGATTCTGATGAACCAGGTCTATATTGGTAACATGGTGCAGCATAAGACAGAGAAAATTAACTATAAGACTAAGAAATTTAAGACTATTGATAGTAATTTACAGGTAGTAGTGGAAAATACTCATAAACCTATTATTGAAATTGATACATTCAATCTTGTTCAGCAAATTATGGAGGCAAAACCTGTATATAGGCAGGACAAAAATAATGAATCACATTTGTTATCAGGTATTCTATACTGTGGTTTGTGCGGGAATAAAATGACCTTCAGCAAAAACAGCAAAGGAACATCTTATTTAATATGTTCAAAATACAAGCGGTTTTCAGGATGTCAGAGAAACGGAATAAATGAAAAGAAACTTGATAAAGAAATCATATCAAGGTTAAAAACTATCGCAAAGAGAGTTTTAAACAAGCCTAAAATCATTGATTCTATTGAAATAAAGTCCGATAGAGCTCAAACAGACACTATAACGAGACAGAAAGACACTATTAACAAAAGGCTTTTTGAGCTTCAAAAAATTATAAAAGGACTTTATGAGGATAAAATAAAAGGGTTGCTATCCCAGGAAGATTTTGTAAATCTAATGAATGAGTTTAATAAAGAAAAAGAACAACTATCATTAAAACTTTTGAATCTTGAAAAAGAAGAGCAGAAAAATGAAAGAATTCAGGAAGGCAGTAATATGACCGAAACAATAAAAGGTATTCTTGACTTTGATATAATCCCAAAGAAAATGTTGGTTCAGTTGATAGATAGAATAGAGATTGGAGAGAATGGAAAAATAGGGATAAAATATAGATTCAAAAATTCAACCCCAGACTATAGTGATTTTAGGTAACTACCTGTCGTGCAAAATAATTGTTTTTACATATAACATGTACATTTGATAATAACCATACCTGACAACCCCCAAAGTTTAAAACAAAAGTATTGTAGTAGGAAAAAGAGTTGGTGATAATTTATAATTTAGTTATATCAATAAATACGTTCAACAATGTAAGATAGAAGGGAGTTACTCGAGATTCGGAATTACTGCTTGAGCTCCAATGGTGGAATTGGGATAAGCAAAAGATATTTAATAATCTTGAGAAGTTAGTATTAGCTAATGATGTAGAAACACTTAGAAACTTATTTGAAAGATAGAAAACATAAAACATTAATATTAATGGAGAGATTTATAATAATTTTCTCTACTTTAATTATAACAAAAGGATAATGGGAAATATAGTCTTATAATACTTGATATATGACAGTATAATGATATATGTAATGCAATACTCGAGGAACAGGTAATCTGAACGAACTGTTCCCCACGAAGGGAAGGGATAAGAAGTGAATATAAATAACGAACAGACACCGTCCGGAACATTGGACACAGGGCCTTTCTACCATGGCACAAAAGCTGACTTAAGTCCGGGGGATTTGCTGGAACCTGGCTTTAGCTCAAATTATGGCGAGCGAAAGAAGGCAAATTTCATTTATTTTACCGCAACCATGGATGCAGCTATATGGGGAGCAGAGCTTGCAGTTGGAGACAAGCCAGGTCGGATCTATCAGGTGGAGCCCACCGGTACCTTCGAGAATGATCCTAACTTAACTGATAAGAAATTCCCAGGGAATCCGACAAGGTCTTACCGCACCAAGTCGCCGCTGCGGGTTGTAAGCGAAGTCTTGGAATGGGAGGGACACTCGCCGGAGGTGCTTCAGAACATGTTAGATAACCTTGAAAAGCTAAAACGGCTTGGAATCGAAGCAATCAATGAGTGACCACATGGAAGTTGATAAATAGGGATATGCACGCAAAGTGGATAGCGAATAGTAGATAGTCGATTATAGTGTGCACAGATTGTCGGATGGATAAATGCATCCTTTGATAATATTGTTGGTGAAAGGAGGTTGTTTGATGGATTCGTTAAGAAATATGAATAATGCATTGGCATATATTGAAGAGCATCTAACGGAGGATATTGATTATAGTGAAGTGTCTAAGATTGCATACTGCTCAGAGTATCATTTTAAGAGGATGTTTTCTTTTTTATCAGGAATTGGTTTGTCAGAATATATTCGGAGAAGAAGACTAACGATGGCTGCCCTTGATTTAAAAGATACAGATTTGAGAATAATCGATGTTGCAATCAAATATGGGTATGATTCAGCTGATTCATTCTCCCGTGCTTTTCTTTTATTGCACGGTATTCTTCCTTCTGAAGCAAGGAGTGAAAATACATTGCTAAAAGCTTATCCTAGAATGACCTTTCAACTATCAATTAAAGGAGGCTGCGAAATGAATTATCGTATTGTTGAGAAAGGGCCGTTTAAGTTAGTTGGATTTAAGAAGAGAGTTCCAATTGTTTTTGAAGGTGTCAATCCAGAGATTGCAAAAATGAATGAATTTTTAACTCCTGAGGTTATTAGACAATTAAAAGTAATTTCAAATGTAGAGCCGATAGGCATTATTAGTGCTTCCACTAATTTTTCTGAAGGGAGAATGGAAGAGAAAGGAGAATTAGATCATTACATTGGGGTGGCAACATCAAGTAATGAAACTGCAGAATTTGAGATATTACAAATTGATGCTAGTACCTGGGCAGTATTTGAATCGATTGGGCCATTCCCAGAAACACTTCAAAAGGTGTGGGGCAGGATATACTCAGAGTGGTTTCCATCTTCGGGATACGAGTCAGTTAAAGGTCCTGAAATTTTGTGGAATGAGAGTCCGGACACTAGGAATCCGAATTATAGAAGTGAAATTTGGATTCCAGTGAAGAAGAAATAACATTCTTTGAAGGATCTAAGCCGATTGAGTGTTTTGATATGGACCTGTAGTATAGGATAGTACAGAAAATAACAGTATCTGAATAGATGGAAACAGTGATGCCTGTGAAAACTATGAACAGGCTGAAATTATTGAAATTGATCCTAATGCAAATAAAGAAGAAATGGAGTTGGAAATTAAGCTTTTCGCTATGCGAACTCAGAGTGTTGAATGCTTTGTAAATATGCTTGCTTCAGATAATCTTAATGAAAAAAGATATGCAATAAATGAGCTAATAAGATTACTGTATATTGGTAATAAGATGGCATATGAGGCTTTGTTGGATTATTTTATAACCTCCGAACCTGCCAAAACACTTGAGGAAGTCCATGTGAGAGTTAATGTTATCGAAGTTTTGCAGTACAAAGCAAAAGAGGAAGAATTAGTTGAACATTACATTGCTGAACTATTAAAAACACCTTCCAATAACACAACAAGGCAAATTTATCAAAGTATTTTTAAATACTTTGAAAGATGTGATGTTGAAATAGTGAGGGAACCTCTAGAGAGTTATTTGAAAAGAAGTAAGTGTAGTCCCAAAATAAAATCAAAGGTTATCGGCATTATTGAAAAAGAAATTCGATTTCCTTTTCCCTACTAAATGAAGAATTATTGTGACAAATTCAAGTACAGCAAATCTTGAAATACTAATGTGTAATAAGAAATAATTTTCAAGAATTAAAGCTGACTGAGTTAGACTTAAACATAATTTTAAGGATTGGAGAAAATAAAAGACAATTTAGGCCACTTATCATTAATAGCTATTTTTTATTTGAGCATAATTGAGGAGGATAAAATTAATGTCTGCAAGTGTTTTACCATACGCTAAAGTTTTAAATGATGGGGAAGAGATTGACTATATTGTAATAAATTTCACCGGCTTTAATTCTAATATTTTGGTTCATGAAGAATACTGCGTTAATCCTGGCTGCAGTTGTACTGATGCTGTACTCAGATTTATTGAACTATCTGATGATGGAAAGCCGGTAAATGACTGGTTTTTAATAAG
>JAEWSG010000001.1 GCA_023398495.1 Bacillota bacterium | reverse complement strand
GTACGACACGAAGTCGTGCAGATAAATGTTTAATTAATAAACCTGTTATTCCGTTAACAGTAACCTAGCAGCAGGTGCGTGAATGGCAACATTCGGGTTCTAAGATGCTGTGACAAAGTAGCCCTTTCCCGAAAGGGAATAAGCAATCTTCGTGAGAAGAAAGCGATACTGCTAGCACAAAGGTGGTTGGGAGCGAGGTTGTGGATGGTATGGTTAAGATAACTAAATTGCTGATAAATACCGTTACTTCAAAAGAGCTAAATGTGCTGATAAGCTCTGACCAAAATGGTGCATAGCAAGTTAATCCTTTGAGACTTAGGATTACACGGATATAATGCTATCGGTAGAAAGGCAGAACCTAACCCATCTGGAAAGTTATCTGTACGGAACGTAGTAAGCCCACACTTCTCCTTGTATACAAGGTAGGGAGCCGTAAGGTGAACCGAAGGGAGTCTGGGTATGGGAAAGGTGGAGGAAGCGAATGCCATGCTGTAATGGTGTGGATAGGGACAAATGTCCTGACGCGAGAGCGTGCAGACTTCCACCAGGTGTTCAATTACGAGATAATCTGTAGAATTTTCGAAGGGAGAAAAGCAAATGAACGCTTTGGCGTGTGCATCTACCGACAACAGAATACAATGGTCAAACATAGTGTGGGACAAGTGTCAGGAAGTTGTCAGGAAACTACAAATACGTATCGTAAAGGCTCAACAGGCAGGCAAATATGGTAGGGTTAAAGCCCTACAATGGTTAATAACACATTCATTCAGTGCAAAACTTTTAGCAGTTAAAAAGGTCACAAGTAATAAAGGCAAACATACACCAGGTATTGACCAAACAATATGGGAAAAAGAAAACGAGAAACTGGAAGGAGCAAAAAGTCTTACACACAGAGGATACAAAGCTGAACCTCTAAGAAGGGTTTTTATACCTAAGAAGAATAGTACAAAGAAAAGGCCATTAGGTATACCTACAATTAAAGACAGAGCAATGCAAGCATTGTATTTAATGGCACTTGACCCCATAGCAGAAACTATATGTGATAATAATGTATATGGATTTCGCAAAGCAAGGTCTACAGCAGACGCAATAGAACAAGCATTTATTGTACTAAGTATGAATAGCTCAGCAAAATGGATACTTGAAGGAGATATTAAAGGATGTTTTGATAATATAAGTCATGAATGGTTAATAAATAACATTCCAATAGACAAACAGATTTTAATACAATGGTTAAAAGCCGGAATTATATTCAATGATGAATTTTACGACACAAAAGCTGGAACACCTCAAGGTGGAATTATCTCGCCTTGTCTTGCAGTATTGACACTAAATGGGCTTGAAAAAGAGCTCAAAAGCAGATTCAAAAAGAAAACAATAAACGGTGTATCTACAAGGCCAAAAGTAAACATTGTAACTTATGCAGATGACTTTATTGTTACAGGAGATACAGAAACGCAACTAAGGGAAGAGGTAATGCCCGTAATAGTTTCTTTCATGAAAGAAAGAGGTTTGGAATTATCAACCGAGAAAACATTAATAACGCATATTGATAAAGGATTTGATTTTCTTGGTAAGAATGTGAGAAAGTATAAAGGTAAGCTTTTGATAAAGCCGTCAAAAAGTAACATAAAAGCTTTCTTGCAAAACATATACAAAGAGATAGATAAATACTCTTCAGTAGAGCAAGAAAAGCTAATAGAAATACTAAATCCCAAAATACAAGGATGGGCTAATTATCACAGACACAAAGTATCAAAGAAAGCTTATTCTTATGTTGACCATCAAATATTTAAACATATATGGCGTTGGGCATGTAGAAGACACAAAAGTAAGTCTAAAAAGTGGATAAAGGAAAGATACTTTCATATTGTAGAAACAAGGCAATGGGTGTTTGCTGTAAAAACGAAAAAAGAATTAATATGCTTAAAACATGCTTCCGATACAAAAATACTAAGGCATCAGAAAATAAGAGGGGATGCAAATCCCTATGACAAAGAGTGGGAACACTACTTCGAAGAGCGAGAAGGTATCGGTTGTTTGAAAGCATGGGTGGCCGAAAGAAGTTAATAAAACTATGGAACAAACAAAGAGGAAAATGCCCTGTTTGTAATAAAAGTATAACCAAAGAAACAGGATGGCGAATGCATACAGAAGAATCAACTAATAACAAAACAATAGTACATCCTGAATGTCACAAGAAATTTCATGGTTTCATACCAACACCTGTTGAGTTGGCTGTTACATAGAGTTGAAACAGCTTATGAATGCTTGAGCCGTGTGAGGGGAAACTTTCATGCACGGTTCTTAGGGGAGAAAGGCCAGTAATGGCCTGACTTACCCGACTGGAGCGGGAGCATGAAGTCATCCTGCCCGCATCGATTCATCGGCGCAGAGCGTGCCAAGGAGAAGGGCTTTGTAAGTCCGATTCATCGATGCCGCAAATGGCGAAGCGTTCTGTGAAATACGCCGAAAGGCACGCGCATCCATGCACTCGGTTTAGCGGGAAAGGCGTTGGAGAGTTAAACATATTTATTTGATACGACTAAAGTAGAAAGATTAAATTTTCTCAAGGAGGTGGTCTTTCATGTCAAACCAATCAGAGCAAGCACAACAAGATATTGAGGGTCAACATTATATACTAAAAAAAGAAAATGAAAGGCGGTCTCTATATGAAATTAAATAATATAGATGAAAGAGCTAAATCAGTTATCGATTATTACAACAATTTTCTTGAAAAGGATAGGCTTAAAACGACATACGGCAAGCTTGAATTTGCACATATGACAGAGTTGCTAATGCGTTATTTTCCAAAAGCTCCATCAAAGATATGTGATATTGGTGGAGCGACTGGTGACTATGCTTTCTATTTTGCTAAGCAAGGATATGAAGTACACTTGTTGGATATTGTTCCTCGTCATATAGACCAAGCTAAGGAACGTGCCCAATTTGAAAATTACATTGATACTAATAACTTCATAGTTGGTGATGCATTGGATTTGCCATACGATGATAATAGTTTTGATGCATTATTTCTTAGCGGTCCACTATATCATTTACCCAAAAGAAATGATCGTATGAAAGCATTAAACGAAGCTAAGAGGGTTCTGAAACCAAATGGTATAATGGCTGCATACGCAATAGGAAGATATGCAACGATGTTTTATGGCGTGAGTACAGGCAAGATATTTGAGCGTGGTTTTATAAAAATGTTAGAAAAGGAAATTGAAACAGGTTTTCGATATAAATATTCAGATGATTCAGGTGTTCTTGATAATGCTTATTTTCATCTTGCAGAAGAATTAAAGAGTGAGGTTATAGAAACAGGTTTTAATTATAAAGTAATACATGGGGTAATAGGTGCTGGATGGATGGCACCAAATTTTGATGAAAACTGGGAAATTGAAGAATATAGAGACTCGATTTTAGATGTTGCAAGAATGTGTGAAAATATACCAGATGCGTGTTCGAAAATTTTTATTGTGGCAAGCAAGCAGTAATTTAGTGATTTCAATATGGGTGAGCCGTCCGTGGCTCACTCTGAAGTTCGCGAGGCATGTTGCCGAGCCGATGGTTTGAAAGAAAACCTGTCACCTAGCTAATGGGAAGACAAGCTGTAGGCAAGGGCGTTTTCGGTGACGAAAGGATCTGAAGGAAGCCGATGGTGGTTATTGGAACGGAATGCAAATGAACCAATGTTGGCGGATGTAGTGGATAACCCTGCTTCAGGTGGGAAAGTCCTAAAATTAGCTGAACTACATACGTTAGGAGGGTCGTTTTAATAAC
>JAEWSG010000163.1 GCA_023398495.1 Bacillota bacterium | reverse complement strand
GAAGCGGTGTAACAAGCTACTTCCAGTATGATGGACTTGGAAGTACAAGAAGGCTAACCGATGAAGACGGCAATGTAACCGATACGTACACTTATGATGCCTTCGGGAATATATTGAATAGAACAGGTACAACACAAAACAGCTACATGTTTGCAGGGGAACAATATGATGCAAATAGCGGCTTCTACTACCTGAGGGCAAGGTACATGAATCCTCAGACAGGCAACTTCATAACTATGGACCCTTATAGTGGAAGTCTGTACGACCCGACAAGCCTTCACAAATACCTTTACGCAAATGCTAGTCCGGTGAATTTTATTGATCCGACAGGATATTTCTCTATACCGGAAATAATGGCATCCTTTGAAGTTTATGGCGTTATGGGTACGATAAGGTGTGTGGCAATCTCGGCTTTAATGAATGCAGCAAAAGGAGCCGCTTTTGGAGCAGCTATTGGAACTGTAGATGCCTATTTGCATGGAACTGACATAGTCGAAGGACTAAAAACTGGAGCACTAAGTGGAGCAGCATTTGGTGCATTAGCAACACTTGAAGAGTTAAGAGCTTTTTTAGGCATTATAGCTGCTATAGGTGGAGGCGAAGGAGTATATACAGCGATTAAGGAAGAGAACTATACTTTGGCAGCTTTTAGGGCTGTTGTAACTCTATCTATTTTGAAATCCTTGAAAACTCAGCTGTTCAATTCAAAAACCTGCTTTACGGAAGAAACGCTGATCCATACAAAAGAAGGTTACAAGAAGATAAAGGATATTGAAGTTGGAGATGAAGTATACTCTGAAAATACTGAGACAGATGAGCAGGGCTTAAAGAAAGTAGCAAAGATATTTGTAAGAACGGTTAAAGAACTGGTACACTTAAAGGTAGGAGAACAGGAAATAAGAACGACCTTGGAGCATCCATTCTGGGTTTATGACAAAGGTTGGGTAAATGTAGGAGAGCTGAAACTTGGTGACAGACTTGTGATGTACTCCGGCGAGATACTTGAGGTAAAGGAAGTGTCTGTTGAGTATCTTGATAAGCCAGTAACGGTATATAATTTTGAGGTAGAGGACTGGCATACATACTTTGTATCGGAGTATAATGTACTTGTACATAATGCAGATTATGGTGCTAATGGGGGAAGTAAACCTTCTGAATTACAAACAACGCATAAGCTTACTATGAGCAAGAATCAATTCAAAAAGTTTGTTAATACAATAAAGAATGAAGGTATAAAAGAGCCAATAAAATATGTTGAATATGAAGGTCAAAAATATGTTGTTGATGGGCACCATAGATTACAAGCAGCAAAAATTTTAGGTTTGCTAGAAGTTCCAACCCAAAAAGTTGAGTTGCCATATAAGGGTTATGAAACAATTATTGATTTATTATGGGGGGATTAAAATGGCTATTTGGCAGTTTCATGTCATAGTTGTTCCTGAGGAAAAGATCTTAAAAAAATATAAATGCATCCCAGATAATGTGAATGAAGTCGAAGATATACAGTCTTGGGAAGGTTATTCTTTGGATGAGTTCACACTTGTTAAAATGTCTGAAACTTTAAAGTTTGCCACAAGTTGGGCAGATAATATTAAACAATTCGGTGCTCTAGATAAAAATTGTATCGAACTGTTTTATGATAATAACCAATTGATCGAAATTAGTTTGAGATTAGATTTGAGGGATATTACAATAGATATTATAAAATTAGTAATTGATTTCACGCGACAGAATAAAGCGTTATTGATAACTAATAATGGACATGTAATAAAGCCTGTTATTGAGAATCTTATAAAAGTGATCAAAGAATCAGATGCTTATTCTTTCGTAAAAAATCCAAAAGAATTTCTTGATAAGTTTGAAAATGCTACTTAGGTAAAAGATTAAAAATCGAAAGAGATTATTTATAATCAAAACAATCTTGCAAAATATAAAAAGTATAAAGACAGACAATGCTTGAAATTGCTATCCTCAAATTGTTGGAATGAGACAATGTAATAAATGTTTATGATTTTGAAAGCATCACTTGTTTATAGCCCAGTAGCAAATTACTGGGCTTTCTCAATGAAGCTGCCTTGGTAATAAAACTTTCTAGAAGTAATTATCGACAAAAGGTTTAACTATAAATTGAAAAATGATAAAATCAAATAGGATATTGATTTGAAGCATATTTAACAAAGGGGTCAATACAAAAGATGAGGCTAACGGATTACAATGCAAAATACATTGCATATGAACTTACAAAGCGGTGTGCATCAAACAGCATAGAAAAATTGGCAGGTACTTTGGCAGATGCACAGGTTGAACCAAAGCCCCACCAGATTGATGCTGCTCTTTTTGCATTTAAATCTCCGCTTTCTAAAGGTGCGATTTTAGCGGATGAAGTGGGGCTTGGCAAAACTATCGAAGCAGGTCTTGTCATATCACAGAAATGGGCGGAACGCAAAAGAAAAATACTTATTATTGTTCCCTCAAATCTTCGGAAACAGTGGCATCAGGAATTACAGGAAAAGTTCTTTTTACAGGGATTAATTTTAGAATCAAAGTCTTTTAACGACTTTATAAAGCAAGGTAAGTTTAATCCCTTTGATCAGGATTCAATAATAATAACATCATACAATTTTGTTAGAAATAAAAATGCATATATTAAAAATATAAATTGGGATCTGGTAGTAATTGATGAGGCACATAGACTACGTAATGTATATAAGAATTCAAACAAGGTAGCCCGTTGTATTAAGGAATCTATAGATAAATACCCTAAAATTCTTCTGACTGCTACACCGCTTCAAAACTCATTGCTTGAGCTTTATGGTCTGGTAAGTTTTATTGATGAATATGCTTTTGGAGATATTAAAAGCTTTAAAAGTCAATTTTCAAAACTCTCGGATGACAGGATGGATTATTTTGTCGATTTGAAACAGAGGCTTACTCCAATTTGTAAACGTACACTCCGTAGACAGGTCTTGGAGTACATTAATTATACAAACCGTCGTGCTTTGACAGAGGAGTTTTATCCTACAGAAAATGAGCAAATCTTATATGATTATGTGACAGAGTATTTGAGCCGTGATAGCTTAAAAGCACTTCCACCAAGCCAAAGACACTTAATGACTATGATTTTGCGTAGATTACTTGCATCATCAACATTTGCTATTGCAGGTACACTTTTTTCTTTGAAGTCAAAGCTTGAGGAAACACTGAAAGAAGGAACAAGGCAAAACATAAAAGATGATATAGTACAGGATTATGAAGGATATGATGAATTTGCAGATGAGATGGAAACCGATGAAAGCGATTGCGAAGAGCCATTAACGGAAGAGGATGTCAAATTAATAGAAGCTGAAATAGGCGAATTAAAGGCGTTTGCAGAACTAGCGCAATCAATATCACACAATGCCAAGGGCGAAGTTTTGATGACTGCCTTAAAGCGTGGATTTGAGGAAATGAGAAAACTTGGTGCAAGTGAAAAAGCCTTAGTATTCACTGAGTCAAAGAGAACTCAGGACTATTTGTACTCAATTCTTCAAGAAACAGAACACAAAGATAAGATAGTTTTATTTAACGGCACAAATAATGACAAAAAATCAACTGAAATATATCTGGAGTGGTTTGATAAGTATAAAGGAACTGATAGGGTAACAGGTTCTAAAACTGCTGATAAAAGAGCTGCCATAGTTGATTATTTCAGAGAAAAAGCAAATATAATGATAGCAACTGAGGCAGCAGCAGAGGGTATAAATCTTCAGTTTTGTTCCTTAATAGTTAATTATGATCTTCCATGGAATCCACAGAGAATTGAACAGAGAATTGGACGTTGCCACAGATACGGACAAAAATTTGATGTTGTAGTGGTGAATTTTCTTAATAAAAGTAATGAAGCCGATCAGCGAGTTTATGAGCTTTTAAAGGAAAAGTTCAAGTTGTTTGACGGTGTATTCGGTTCTAGTGATGAGGTTTTGGGAAGTATTGAATCGGGTGTAGATTTTGAAAAGCGTATAAATGATATATATCAGAAATGCAGAAAGCCGGAAGAAATCAAAGCAGCGTTTGATGAACTCCAGAAGGAGCTGGAGGTAGAGATAGATGAACGAATGCAAGCTACAAGACAAAAACTTCTTGAAAACTTTGATGAAGAAGTACATGAAAAGTTGAAGATCAGTCTTAATGAGAGCAGAAATTATCTGAACAGGTATGAAAATTGGCTTTGGGAGCTTACAAAATATAAGTTGGCACAATGTGGCGATTTTAATGATGAAGGTTACTATTTTTATTTAAAAAGCAATCCATTTGAAGAGTATAACTTCCCGATTGGTCCATATAAAATTGGCATGATGACTGATGACAAACATGTTTATAGGATTGGACATCCATTGGCACAACTGATTATTGGAGAAGCTAAGAATAAGATTTTACCCAAGGCAGAAATAACTTTTAGAGTTTCAGAGCATTTACCTAAAATAACTGTTCTTGACAAATATATCGGTAAAACCGGAGAACTTTCAATATGGTGTCTGACGATAGAATCCTTTGAAACTGAAGATTACCTTGTTTTTACCGGAGTTTGTGAAGATGGCGAAGAGATTGATGAAGAAATATTAAGACGTCTAATGCTTGTCAGCAGCGATATAACAGAGAATAATTTATATACAAACTATGACAAGGATTTAAAGCAATTGTTTGAAGAACGAAAGAACACCATAATGGATGAGATATCGAAGAAAAATGCAATTTTCTTTGATGAAGAGATGAATAAGTTGGATAAATGGGCAGAGGACGTTAAAGGCTCTATAGAAATTGAGCTTAAAGAAATGGATATTGAAATCAAAACGTTAAAAACGGAATCAGTAAAAATAGCTAGGTTAGAAGATAAACTGGCAGTTCATCGGAATATAAAGGAACTGGAAAAACGAAGAAATACATTGAGATTGAATTCATATGAGGAACAGGACAAGGTTGATGAAAAGAAAGATGAACTTATATCGGAAATCGAATCTCGGATGAAACAGAATATTAGTGTAGATAAATTGTTTACGTTATCATGGAAAATTGTTTAGGAGGCAGATAAATGCAAAAGTTGGAACTAACATGGATAGGCAAGGATAAGGAGGTTAAACTGGAACCAAGAATATTACTCGAAGACCCGGATAAGTCATATGGAGAAAAAAACAGTGAGAATATGTTGATTCATGGGGATAACCTGCTGGCATTAAAGGCTTTAGAGCAGGATTATGCTGGAAAGATAAAGTGTATTTATATAGATCCTCCTTATAATACAGGAAATGCATTTGAACATTATGACGATGGTTTGGAACATTCGATTTGGTTAAGTCTAATGAAAGTGCGTTTAGAAATTTTGTGGCGACTTCTTAGTGATGAAGGATCTATATGGATTTCAATTGATGATGATGAAATGGCGTATTTAAGAATTTTGATGGATGAGATTGCTGGAAGAAATAATTTTGTGGCATGCAATGTTTGGCAAAAAAGATATTCACGCGAAAATAGAGAAGCCATAGGTGATGTTCATGAATATCTACTTGTTTATGCAAAAAATCCTATGGCATTTAAAAACTCTAGAAATAAAGTTCCTCCAACTGAGGAACAAACTAAGGTTTATAAAAATCCTAATAATGACCCTTTGGGGCCATGGCGTCCAGTACCAATGACAGCACAAGAAGGACATGCTACACCTGAGCAATATTATAAAATAGTATCTCCAAGTGGAAAAATCTTTACTCCACCTAAAGGAAGATGTTGGGGTCTTTCCCAAAAGACATTTAATAAGCTTTTAGAGGAAGGAAAAATATACTTTGGAAAAAATGGAGATTCACAACCTAATATAATAAGGTACTTATCTGAAGTTGAAGGGTTTACACCATGGACTTGGTGGCCATCTAACGAAGTTGGACATACCGACGAAGCTAAAAAAGAAATACATAGTCTATTTGGGAAAATAAATGCTTTTGATACACCTAAACCAGAAAGATTAATATTCAGAATTATACATATAGCATCAAATCCTGGTGACTTAATCCTTGATTCATTCCTTGGTTCAGGTACAACAGCAGCTGTTGCTCACAAAATGGGACGAAAATGGATTGGGATTGAACTTGGAAACCACTGTGAAACAAATTGCCTACCTCGCCTTAAAAAAGTAGTTGACGGGACTGATCAAGGAGGCATTTCTAAAGCAGTCAATTGGCAAGGTGGAGGGGGATTTAAATACTATACCCTTGCACCAAGTCTACTCAGGCAGGACAAGCACGGAAATTGGATTATAGAAGAAAAATATAATGCTGATATGCTGGCAGCTGCAATGGCAAAGCAGGAAGGATTCAAATACTCACCTGACCCTGATATCTATTGGAAGCAGGGAAGGTCTACAGAAAAAGATTTTATTTTCACTACTACTACCTTTATAACTGTAGAGTATCTTGATCGTATTCATGAGGATATGCTACCAGATGAAAGTTTGCTTATATGCTGCAAATCATTTCATGAAGCATGTAGTGACAAATATCCCAATATTACTATCAAAAAAATACCGACTATGCTTATTGGAAGATGTGAATTCGGAAAGGAAGATTATAGCCTTAATATTATAAATTTAGATGATAACACCTTGGATGCTTAGGAAGGAGTAGATGCAGAGTGAACAGGACAGGCAACATTGTGAGAAACAGACTTAGCTTAAGACAACCACAGGAGGAAAGTCTGGAAATCCTATCTGTATTGGCAGATAGTTTGCTATTAAGAAAGAGTGTTGATTTGGCATCTGAACTGGAAAAATTAAGAAGCATGTACCCAACATGTACTGATTTTGAGAGAAACTTTCCGTCTGTCTGTTTTGCACTTGCAACCGGAGTTGGCAAGACCAGACTTATGGGAGCATTTATAGCCTATTTGTACATTGAAAAGGGGATAAAAAATTTCTTTGTTCTTGCACCTAATTTGACTATTTATAATAAGCTGATTGATGATTTTGGAAATCCACAAAGTCCAAAGTACGTATTTCACGGAATAGGTGAGTTTGTACATAATTCCCCCAGGATAATAACTGGCGATAATTATAACCAACAATCGCCGGGACAAATAGACATGCTTTCAACTATAACAATAAATGTATTCAATATTTCCAAAATCAATGCTGAAGCAAGGGCTGGAAATATTCCAAAAATGAAAAGACTCTCAGAATACATAGGACAATCATATTTTGAATATTTATCTTCCTTGCCGGATTTGGTTTTGTTAATGGACGAATCTCATCATTACAGAGCGGATAGAGGGATTGAGGTCATAAATGAACTTAATCCAATTTTAGGTCTTGAATTGACAGCTACACCGCAAGTTGAAAGAGGACAAGCAACAATTAAATTCAAAAACGTTGTTTATGAATATTCTTTGGCAAAAGCAATAAAGGACGGATTTGTGAAAGATCCAGCAGTTGCGACAAGAAAGGATTTTGATCCGGGGAAGTATAAAGGCAGAGAAGAAGATATGGACATCGTAAAACTTGAGGATGGCATCAGGATTCATGAAGATACAAAAGTTGAATTGGATATGTATGCAAGAAATAACAGAGTAAAACTTGTTAAGCCTTTTGTACTGGTTGTTGCAAAAGATACAGATCATGCGAATAAATTAAAGGATTTGATTACTTCCAATAACTTTTTTGATGGAAGGTATAAAGATAAGGTGATCGAAGTTCATTCAAACCAGAGAGGTCAGGAAAAAGAGGAAAACGTACAGCAACTGCTTGCTCTTGAAGATCCTGATAATAACATAGAAATTGTAATTCATGTGAATATGTTAAAAGAGGGCTGGGATGTAACTAACCTATATACCATAATTCCTTTACGCACAGCAGCTTCAACTACATTACGTGAGCAAACCATAGGAAGAGGCTTGCGTTTACCCTATGGTAAAAGAACAGGAAATGAGAAGGTTGATCGTTTGACTATAGTTTCTCATGACAAGTTTCAGGAAATTGTTGATCTTGCAAACAGTCCGGATTCACTCATTAAAAAGGAAAATATTATAGAGATCGAATTGTTGGATATTGATAAACAGAAAGTTGTAGTCACAGGAGTTTCAAATATTGAGAAGAAACTACAAGAAGAAATGGTAAGAGCTGAAGCAATTGAGAATGAAGGGGACAAGAATCAAGCAATTGCAAAGGTTGAGGCAAAGAAGGAAATTATTTCAGTAATAAGAGGAATGAATAAGGAAGTTCGTTCGGTTGCTGAATTGAAGCAAAATAAGGAAAAAATGATGAAGAAGATCAAAGATAGTATTGATTCAAATCCTCAGCAAACAATGTTGGCAGATATAATTATTAAAGAAGTTGAAAAAAACCTTGCTATAACAGTTGATGATTATATAAACAATATAATTGCAATACCAAGGATGACTCTTATTCAAAGCGAACTTACAACAGCAGGTTTTCATAACTTTGATCTTGATACAAAAAGCCTTAATTTCCAGCCTACATCAGAAAAAATTGTTTTTCAGCGTTTACGGGATGGAAAAAGCTTTGAAATTGAAACAGACAGCGGAAAAGTAAAGTATGACAGTCTTGAAAATATTATTGTTAATGAATTGATTAATTATTCGGAAGTGGATTATGACGAGTGTAGTGATCTGCTATTTAAACTGGCAGGACAGGCAGTTTCAAAATTTTCATCTTATCTGGAAAATGAAAGTGACATTATCAATGTAATACAATCATACAAAAGAGAAATCGGAAGGTACATATATACCCAAATGATGGAACCAGAGCATTTTTATTGCGAGGCACCTGTTTATGAAAAGCCAAGAATATACCCATTTGACAGAATAATTGAGCATAATTTCACAAAATTTGAACTGGATGAGATTTATTATTTCAGGCAGACAATTACACCAACATCAGATATTCCTAAAAAAGTATTCTCAGGATTTAAAAAAGCTTGCCATGATAAATATAAATTTAAATCCAAAACCGAAAAAGATTTTACAGTGATTTTAGAGGAAGAGAATAATAGTGTTATAAAATGGTTGATGCCTGCGAGGGAACAATTCAGAATTTTTTGGGATAAGTCTAAATCACGAAGATATGAACCGGATTTTGTTGTTGAGACAGCTGATACCATTTATATGATTGAAACGAAGAGTACGAATATGATAGAGAATGATATTGTACGCCAAAAGGCTGTTGCGGGTGTTGAATTTTGCAAGAATGCTACAGAGTATAATTTACAAAATGGTGGCAAAGCCTGGAAGTACATTTTGATTCCACATACAATCGTTTTGGTCAATATATCATTTGAGACACTTGTTAAAAAATTTGAAGTTGTTTTATGATTAATAAAATTGTCGGAGGGCTGGTCTAAAAACTATGGATCAGGTGTATATTTTGTAAAGGAAGATAATCCTCATTACATAAAGGTTTCCTATCCTGACGGAAATACAACATCCTATATATATAAGGATAATGGTCTTGTTGATACTGAGACAGGGTCAAAAGGAAGTTTTACATATGATTATGAATTAAATGACAACGGTACAATTAAGAAAACCAAGATTACGATGCCGCAGGAAATGTTGAAAAGGTAACCCTTGCTTATGGAATTGCAGGTAAGGAAGAGACTTGGGTTTATGCTTATGATGAAGCAGGCAACCTAAAGAGTATAACCGACCCAAGGTTTAAAGTGACAAAAATGGAGTATGACAGCGTAGGAAGGCTGAAAAAACAGACACTGCCTTTGAAAATGTACATGGAAGCTTCTTATGATGATGAGAAGAAAGAAGTTACCGTAACCGATTATAACAAAAAGTCAATTGTGTATAAAT
>JAEWSG010000139.1 GCA_023398495.1 Bacillota bacterium | reverse complement strand
TAAAATCTCCGCCAACTTCCAACATCCCTGCTGTTAACAAACTGCTGTGATCATATTGCGACTGTGTCACAAAGCTTCCTGATACCTTCACATAGTCCGATTCATTTACCATCTTTAGATATCCATTGCTGTATCCATAGGTCGCTGTTCCATTAGCTGCAACAGTCATTGATTGTATCCGATAGTCTCCTTCTACTTTCAGAGTTCCTCCGTTTACATTCACTGTCCCACCTGATTGTATCAAGTTTCCTTTTACTGTTAGATTGTGACCATTCAGATTCAATTCATCTCCTGCAAGATAAAGATTACCCTCTATATTCTGATCTTCAGACATTGTCCAACCAGTCAAATCACCGTTTGAGAAATTCATCTTACACCCATTAGTTCTTAGCTCTATAGCATTTAATGGCATAACAACCACAATTCCGTCATCACTATGGTTTCTTATATCCAGCACATTAAACCCTGACTGGGGATTTGCAAAATCAACTCTCTGCAACTTGTCTCCGCTTAAAACAACCTTGTGGTTCGCTGTACCCTTAAAGTTATCAGTGCTTGAGTAGCTTGATGAATGTCTCCTTTGTGTAAAGTCTCCCTTTACTTCAAGTACTCCTTCTGTCAGACAACTTTTATGAGAATTATATGCCTGAGTGTAAAAGTTCCCACCTATTCTGACATAGTCATTTACATTAGTCATTATAAGATAACCACTTGCACCACTTGAAATTGTATAATCTCCATCAACGATTAACTCGCCTTTATTAATATTCATATTACCGTTAGAATGGATAACTGAACCATGTACAGTTAATTTATGACCATTCAAGTTCAGATTACCCGATAAAAGATTCAGATTACCAACTTCCTTATCAAATTGTAAAATCAGATCAGAGCTCACATCAACATCTTCAAAGTTATTATAAACTACATTGCTTACTGATTGCTGCATGTTTGAATTGAATAATGAAGTGTTGTTACTCGGAAAATCAGCTTGCTCTTGATTAACAAATGCTTGAGCACTTGTTATTGGATAAGCTATAATTACATTTGTTAATTGATTAAGCAAAAATGTTACTATCAATAGATAGGTAACTAAACAAATTCCTTTTCTTTTCATATTCTCCCCCTAGTTCAAATATTTCTTTAATTTGTGAAAGTAAATAAATTTTCTTAATTCTTGACTTACTTTAATCATCAACTCAAAAACCCGGTTTTATCCCAAGTATTACCTGCCTCATAATAGCAAAATCAATTGAATTGACTAATCCATTATTGTCAACATCAGCTGCTTCAAGTTGTTCTTTGGTGAAGTCCTTTTTTGCACCTGTCAAATACAGTCTCATATAAGCAAAGTCAATTGAGTTGAATGCACCATTGCCGTCAATATCACCTTTAATAACTGTACTTGTAACTGTAATAGTTATCTGTTGCTTGGATACATTTGTACCGTCTGTTACTTGAAAAATAACTTTAGAATATACCCCTGCCTGTCCAGATGTTGGCGTCCAACTAAACACTCCCGTTTGGGCATTAATGTTCGCACCTTCAGGCAAATTGTATGCAGAGTATGTAAGAATACTTCCTGTCTGTCCAACTCCAGTAGCCGTAAATTTAAGTTCCTCACCTTCTGAAATGGTCTTATTTCCTATTGGATTAAGTTTAATCAATGAAACATCTTTTGCAGAAAGCAAGTTTCCTCCTGCATCATATGTATAGGCAATTTTCTGACCAGAGTCATATGTAACTTCTGTTACTCTACCCAGGTCATCGTATTTGTAAGTTGCTGCACCAGCACTCACACCCAGCATCATAAGCGTCATGCATATAAAAAATAACATGACTATTTTTCTTAATTTTATCATTTTGTTCCTCCTTGTTGTGGTAATCCTTATAGACCACTTTTAATTTTAATTAAACTTCTATATTCATTTTTTTGTGAGTGAATGTAGTTATAGAAAGGCTAGATTAGAATTTCTGAATCAATCAGAGATTTTAACACATAAACTTTTGACTCTATAGAATTTAAATCACTATAACACATTAATAATCGAAATATTCTAACCAATTGATTTCATAAGTGCACAATTTAATAATCCCCACAAAAAATAAATATATATTCTCTTTTGAATCTATTAAAAATTATACCAATTTAGATAAACATTTTCAATATCTACCTTAATAATTTATATTAACAATTCTTAAATTCTTACCCAATACTACTCCCACCCTTGAAAAATATGTAACATTAATTTAAAATAAGTTGCGGAGGCGAATTATATGAAAATTGGATTTTGTGGCGGTGCTGGAGAGGTAGGCGCTAGTTGTATTTTTATTAATATAGACGGAAAAAATATTGTTTTGGACTGTGGGATAAGAATGTCAAACACAAAGGAAAACCTGCCAAACCTTGGTATGATTCAGGAAAATGGCGGTGTTGACGCCATATTGGTAAGCCATGCACACATGGATCATACAGGTAGTCTTCCTGTTCTTAGCAGAGAGTACCCTGAAGCAAAAATTTACATGACGCATGCTACAAAAGATCTCGTTCGAGTATTGTTATATGACAGTCTGAAAATTATGGAACACCGTGAAGCTGAAATCCCTGTCTTTGCTGAAGTTCATGTTAAAAACATGCTTGACAGGATTCTTTGTTTTTCACCTGGTTACACTTTTCAACCTTTAGATAATATTTCTGTCACATTTTATAATGCGAGCCATATAGCAGGAGCGGCTGCCATCTACATAAGCGGCAAGGAAGGGGCTTTCTTTTATAGTGGTGACTTCTCCCTTCAACCTCAAAAAACAGTAGAAAAAGCATCCTTTCCAAAGCTTCGTCCTGATGTTGCCGTAATTGAATCAACCTACGGAGACAAGCTTCATTCAAGCAGGGAAACAGAAGAAACAAAGCTGGTAGAAAAAGTTGGAGAAATAATAAAAGCCGGCAAAAAAATCCTGATTCCGGCCTTTGCATTAGGGAGGGCACAGGAAGTAATTCTTATTTTAAAAGCTGCAATAAACAAAGGAACTCTTCCACCCTTTAAGATATTTACAGACGGTATGGTAAATGATATATGCCGTGTTTATAAGCAAAACCCAAACTATTTGAAAAACCAGCTTTCCAAAAAAACACTAAAGGGAATTGATATCTTTTTTGATGATAATATAACAGCTGTCACAGGAAAACAGCAGCAGCGTGAAGAGATAATTAGTTCAAAGGAACCCTGTGCAATCATTGCCAGTTCTGGAATGCTAACAGGAGGTCCCAGTCAGTGGTATGCTGAAAAGCTTGCCGGCGATGAAGGTAACTTTATAGCAATAACAGGCTATCAGGATGAAGAATCACCAGGCAGGCAACTTCTTGAAATATCCGATACTCCCGATAACAGCGAAAGAGTTTTAAAGCTCGGCGAATTAACTGTAGCGGTAAAATGCGGCATTGGCAAATTCGGTCTCTCGGCTCATGCCGATAAAACAGGCATAATTTCCCTGACACACGCCTTAAATGCAAAAAAGGTATTCTTTATACACGGAAATAAAGAAATAATCCATAGTCTTGCCAGTGATGTGCAGCGTGAATACAGGGGACAAATATATGTTCCTTCAAATGGTGATACGCATGAAATCATCCTAAATAATCCAAGAAAACAGCTTACTAAAAACAGCTTAACTTCCATGAACAAAGACCTGAAACTTACCCAAAACCATATGAACGAGCTATGGTCATATATATTAAAGACCTGTGGTAAAGATAAAGCTTTAACAATTGAAGAAATCTTATTTATCTGGTCAGGAGCATATACCTTTGATGAATTTGAACTAAGGGATGTAATTGATATTATAAATTCAACTCCATACTTTGAAGCCGAATTAAAACGCCCCTTTATATTTCACGCAGTTGAAGAAGATGTAATATCTTCGCTTGAGAAAAAGGGCCCTTTAGAAGTAAATGCCATGCTTGCTCTTGTGGATACCCATTTTCCCCAAGAAGCCGGTATATACAAAAAAGGTGCCCGCTTTGAAGAAAAAATCGCACTTATTTCTTTCAATTTCCCAAAAACAGCATCGGAAAAGTTCGATAATGAAATACGTGCTTTTGAAGAAATAACCGGTTGGAAGGTTGAAACGAATGAAGAATGTAATCTTTCAGCTGTACAGAATCTGATTTTAAACTTACTTCCCCCTGACGTTGAATTAGCAGGATCAATTTCATACTTCAGAAATGAAAACCGTATAAAAGCCACATTATCTCAAAGTGTAAATCAGGAAATCACCAAAAAAATCTCTGATAACTTCATAAATACAACCGGAATAACCTTGGAAATTGCTCAACCTGGCAAGTCCCCCTCTTCCAGTCAAATGCCCATAAAAAAGTTTGATTATCAAATGGAGCAGAATCAAGCCCTGTCTTTAATTAACGAAGCTTTTTTGGGCAAGCCGGACAAGCTTTATAGGAAAAGTATCAAGACTGTTAACTCCGACAGCTTTATAGAGCTCACCTTTATATCTCCTGCAATCGGTGAAAAGTACAGGTATTTACTTGATGAATTAGAAAGCCGGATAAGGTGGAACCTGCGTATAAATCCCACTCCAAATCAGAATGAATTATTTAACGTTGGTATAAGGATCTTTAATGAAAAAGGAGTAATACTAAAAAAGAATCTCGCATACCTACCAAAGGAAATGGTGGTTAAAGCAGTAGTAAATTCCATTGATTCACAAACTGCCGAAAGTATAAAAAATGAGTTTTTCGAAAGGACCGGTCTGGAATTGATTATTGTATAGTCATACTTAAAGGATAATGAAAAAATACTCTCTTGTAAAAAAGATGGTCCTGAAACATCGGATATTTTCAGAACCATCTTTTTATTAATAAATCTTTATTGAATATCAATAATCCATATTACACTCACAAGCAAATCTTCTAAGCTTTTTTCAAGTATCATTGTCCTGTCAAAACCACTTGAATCTATATAGTCAAGTGTATAAGTGAACTTCGAATCTGTACCGACATATCTTACGGTTCCAGTAGTTCTATATTGAACCGTTACATTAAAGCTGTAGGGACTTATTATATATTTTGATCCATCATAGGTTAGTTTTATATTGTCCAATATGCCTGACACCTTCGACCTTTTTTCACCATCAATTTCAACTTGTGAAATACTCATTCCTTCAGGCACTTTAACAACACTAACTTTTGCAGGGTAAATCTCCTCGTAGAGCACCCCATCTAAAGTAACATTGTAGGCAGGTTGTTGATATATTTCGTTAATAATTGAGTAAAAATCGTATATGGATAACATAGAATAGTAATGCATACCTTCTGATACTTCTTCTGCTCCAGATGATACAGCAATACTTTCCACTTTGTCCATAACGTTTGAGTTATTAGAATAGTCAATGAATATCGGCTCAATATTACTTAAACCAATTATACCACCAATAGCCTTTGCATAATCTAAGGCTTTTCCATCTGCATCATCAGCCCCATCGCCAGATATATATTCAGCTTCCCCATCATCAGATTTGTATGCTATGTAAGCCCCATCGCCGGCAGTCCATTTATTTGGTTCAGAAGCAGATAGTGTTATTATATATTTGGAAGCTTCCGATACAGGTTGGTTTTTTAATGTGTGATAAGCACGTCTTAAACCATCACCCATATTACGCTGCTCAGTAATATTGGTCTCAATACCATCAATTTCACTCTTCAGATTATTAACCCCATCAGAACTAGACAGGTCATATAGCAAGAAACTGTTGTTATTTGCAGAAGCTCCATACTGTATAACACCCATCTTTGTTTCTGTACCTGCAAATCTATCAACAATCTTTTTAGCTGCTTCCCTGAAGTCAAAAGTAGAACCCGAAATATTATAGTACTTGGATTTTGCCTTAACCAGGCCTTCTTCAGGATAATTTACAGTTGTATTTTCCCCCTTGATAAAGATATCGTTTCCGGCAACTAAAGAGCCTTCAATTATATTATTCACACCTGCTATAACAATATCCCCTACATTCTTGGTATACAATGGGTTTCCTGGTACTCCGGATGCATACATAATACCCTTTATTTTCGAATTGTTAGTGTCGATGCTGATTCCACCATGTATAGAATACAGATTGAGAATGTCATCCGAAGAAGAAGGTAAAATATTATTTCCTTCAATTATAATACTTCCATCTGCTAATAAAAAACAATCATTTTTATTTACTGTTTGAGGAACAGATATTCTAATGTTTCCCTGAAAATACATGGACTCTTCAATTTTCAAAGTACCCATACCTGTTATAACAAATGTATTTGATAAAGATTCGTATTTAATTGAAAAATTTGGCTGTCCCGGCATGGGCTGAGTATTAAAAACAGAGAAGTCAGATGGCCTAAACACCAAAGAACTTGCCTCAGCTGAACTTATTAATTCAGTGTAAAAATCCGGCATTTCTACAGGTTCCCCACCTTTAACGTACCATTCAATATTCATATAGGGAGTTGAGATATTGTATTCACCAGCCGAGAGAACCTCTTTTACGTTAAGGGTTTCAACGTTGGAGATAAATTCGTTGTTGGCTATAACGCTCGCATTGATGGTGGCAATAATTCCAACTGAAGTAATATTGTTTCTTGCAAACAATCCATAATCCAGAGGAGTTGCTACATCGCTGTAGTATTCATTTGTAGTAACGGAGTTTTCAACAACAAGCATTATTTCCTTCTGTCCCTTTAAAGTCCCGGGTATCAGAAGTTCACCACTTTGTGATAATGATAAATCAGTATTATCAGCAAAATCCACTGTTCCTTTTGCACTTCTTGAGAGAAATACACCTGTTTGCGGTGTAACCACAACAGTATCAGTAGGAACTACTGGTGTAGGTGTTGGTGTAGGTGTTGGTGTAGGTGTTATTGCGGGCGTGATCGTTACTGTCACTGCCGGTGTAGCTGGAGAAATTATGCCTGCTGGAGGAGTACCCCATGCTAAAGTTTCTGATAAGTATGCTGTTACTTTGTTCCAGTCATCATAAGATGAAGCTGATGAATTAAAAGAGTAGTCATCGGTTTGTGTCATATTTGACCAGTCAGATTTATTGAATTGTAGAATTATTTCAACATCCGAACCAGCAGCAAGGCTTCCTGCCGCAGGTAAAAAACCTATTTCAATGAAACTGTCTGCACCCGCCACTGAAGGATTTATACTATTGAAGGTTCCCGTTACATTCGAGTTACCTACCGATGCCCAGTTAATGAAAATTTGCTGTGCCATTTCACTACTTTTAGTATAGTAGTATCTAATCACTACATCTGATAAACTGATTGGTGTCGTTCCTGTGTTTACAACTTTAAATTTAGGATTTATTGCAATTACCGAATCTGATGTATTGATATTAAACATCTGAACCTTCAGGCTTTCATTGGATGGCTTTGTAGTTGTCTCGGGAACAACTGTTGGTGATGGTACCATAGATTTGGTCTGCGTTGGCGTTGGTGTCAGTGTCTTTGTCGGAGTTGGTGTCAGGGTCTTTGTCGGGGTTGGTGTCAGTGTCTTTGTCGGAGTTGGTGTAGAAATTATTTTAGTAGGTGGAACCGGTTTGTACATTGAATGGAAGGTTCCTGAAAGCCTGAACTCGTAGAAACCTGCTGTATGACCCGCTTGAACTTCAGTTATAGTAATTTTTACATATCTTGCAATTGCGTTAAAGCTTCCACTTTGATTCTGGTCGGTAATGGTATTACTTCTCCTGTCAACTACAATATCCCAATTTGTTTTATTATTTGACACTTCAATTTTGTACTTATACAGTACATCACTGTTTAACCACACGACCTCAAAATCTGAAAGAGAATATACATAATTTAGGTCTACCATCCACCAGTGATTTGGATTACTGTCTTTGGCTGCCCAAAAAGTAAAAAGGTTATTGTCATTGCCACAATACGACCAATTAAAAAAGTTCATACTGTCGGAAGAAGTTGCTTTTCCCAGGACAACATTGCTTACTCCAGTTGTATATCCAGGACCAGGGACAGGGCCGGGGCCAAATCCAGGGCCAGGAAGAGGGCCAAATCCGGGACCTGCAAATACTAAATTATTGCTTGAAAGCAAAGTCGTAAATAGGAATAAACAAATAATAGTCAAGAAAAATGACTTTTTCCAGATATTCTTATAATCCATTTCATATCTCCCTTCTATGTAGATAAGTGTATCGGTTACTAAGACGCAGCTGCTAAAGAATCTTATTAAAACAGGGCTGGAATAAGCCTCTAAACAAGTTTTAGTTAAAGGAAAATTAAAACTTTCAGATCAAATTAAAAGAGTATTTCGGGAATAAACATAGAAAGTTTCAAAAAGTCGATAAATAAGTGAAGAAAATCTATACACATACATTATACCTTATTTTGCATTGAAATGCAATGTTAATGAAAAACGCAAAAATATATATAATAAATCTTATGTATTCGTATTCTGCCATTTTTATGATATAATTCGATATAAATCGTCCTAATTGTCTAAAACTTCACGCTACAGCATTTGATATTTATGGTAATTTATGTTATTATGATAAAGACATTTAGTATTACAGGTTTTAAAACGAGGTCCAATGGTACGCTCTCAAGTTACTCCATATTTTTTGAAAGGGGCTTAACAGCCCCTGTTTTTTTTACACTTGATTTTGATGAATGAGAAGCACTGCTATATTTTATTCGTACCTCTCCTTTTAAGTCGATTCTGACAGCAAGTACTAATTACGAAGGCTGTGCAAAGGAGCAGGAATACGTCCACCCCTATCAACAAACTCCTTACTGCTGAATTGGTTAACTTTCATAACAGGACCTGAACCCAAAAGCCCTCCGAATTCAACCATATCTCCGACTTTTTTGCCGGGAGCCGGAATAATTCTTACTGCCGTAGTCTTATTGTTTACTACACCTATAGCAGCTTCATCGGCAATAATGGCTGAAATAGTTTCAGCACTTGTATCCCCAGGTACTACTATCATATCTAAACCTACAGAACACACACAGGTCATGGCTTCAAGTTTGTCTATTGATAAAGCTCCGTCAACTACTGCACTAATCATACCGGCATCCTCACTTACGGGAATAAATGCTCCGCTTAAGCCACCGACAAAAGATGATGCCATCGTGCCGCCTTTTTTTACTGCATCATTCAATAGTGCCAAGGCTGCGGTTGTTCCATGGGTTCCACACTTTTCAAGACCCATCTCCTCAAGGATATATGCAACGCTATCACCTATAGCCGGTGTTGGAGCTAAGGATAAATCCACTATTCCAAAAGAAACTCCTAATCGGTTTGAGGCTTCCCTTGCCACTAACTGACCAATTCTTGTTATTTTAAAAGCAGTCTTTTTGATTGTCTCTGATACTGTTTCAAAATCTGCTCCTTTGACTTTTGCAAGGGCACATTTTACTGTTCCAGGTCCGCTTACTCCAACGTTTATAACACATTCAGGCTCGCCTATTCCGTGGAAAGCCCCAGCCATAAATGGGTTGTCCTCCGGTGCATTTGCAAAAACAACAAGTTTTGCACAACCTAGTCCTCCGCTGTCAGCCGTAAGATGTGCAGCCTTCTTTATTATCTGCCCCATTTCCCTTACAGCATCCATATTTATCCCTGTCTTTGTAGTAGCAAGGTTGACAGAAGAGCATACCTTCTTTGTAATACTTAATGCTTCAGGTATGGATTGTATCAGTTTTCTGTCCCCATTAGTATATCCCTTATGAACTAGAGCTGAAAAGCCACCAATAAAATTGACACCAACTTCATCGGCTGCCTTGTCCATAGTCTGGGCAAATTTAATATAATCTTCCTCATCAGAGCTCTCAGCAATTAAAGAAATGGGAGTAACCGAAATTCTTTTATTGATTATAGGTATGCCATACTCCTTTTCAATATCTTCCCCAACCTTCACAAGATTGGCAGAAAGCCTCGTAATTTTATCATATATTTTCTGCCTTGCAATATTCCCATCATGACTACAGCAGTCCCTAAGAGAAATTCCCATTGTTATTGTTCTGATATCAAGATTTTCTTCTTGAATCATTTTAATTGTTTCAATTATTTCGAAAGGTCTAATCACAATACTTCCCCCCTATATCTGGTGCATGGAGTTAAATATATCTTCGTGTTGAATTCTGACAGATAAGCCTATTTCAACACCTTTTTTCTCCAACTGAGAGGCTAAATCTGAAAAGGGAATCGACAAACCCGAAATATCAGCCAGCATTATCATAGTAAAAACATCCTGCATGGTAGTCTGAGAAATATCCAGAATATTAACGTTGCAATTTGAAAGTATATTGCTCAATGAAGCTATTATCCCAACCTTATCCTTTCCAATAACGGTTACAATTGCTCTCATACCCAACTCCTCCTTGACAAAAATTTATCATAGTAGTAATTATACTCGTCCATTGTATGATTAGCAATATACTATTCTTGTCACGTCTTTTATTTTTCAAAATATTTTTTTACTTTCCATCTTTCAAACAGCTACACTGGCTTTTGAAGTTGGTAAGATCTTTAACTTTCTGATATTGAGAACTTTCTTCTCCGTATTTCTTTTTAACAATTTCTTTTAACATTGTATTACCTTCCAAATCTTCAAACAATTCATATTCATACATTGAGAATTCAAGCTTCTTAGTGTCATCTATTTTTTGCCAGTGACCACACTTTTGGGGCTTTTTCTTACCCGAGCTACCATGTTTACAAAGTGTCTCCATATTTACAAGTATTGGCGGACGTTTATACAAATTAAATCTGGATTTTTTGAGAAAAGTTGCAGAATTTGAGAATTTTCTAGTATTTTTTACAAGATGCTTAACTTCTTTTTCGCTATAACCACTTTCATACTTCCTCACATTTAAGTATAGTTCGAATTTCCCGTCTCCTCCCGTAGATTCAACAACAAAATTCTTGGCATTACTTGAAATGGTTTTAGGATCTATAACAAGCTCTATCTTCCCAAGACTTTCGCTGTCATCCCAAAAATATGTACTATCATCATCATATGCTTTTGCAAAAAAGGTTACAGGAGAATTTTCCTCTTTAAGAACAGCCGAAAAATAAGCATTTTTTAATGTTTTTGAATCTCCTGAACCCAAATCATACTCACCATATTGTTCTGCAGGTACACCTTCTATCCATGCTTTCAAATATATTTCACCATTACCGAAAGGATCTGTATCATCGAGAACTTTGATTTTTGTAATTTGAACTTCAATTGTATTTAATTTAAATCTAAAATTGACCTCCTGAAAAAACATACACATAATACCTGACGTAAATTGAATTGAAGCCGGTATCAAATCACATGCAATACAATCACATGCATAGTCAGTCAGATCACCTTGAATATCACGATCTATTGGTAGGATATTTATAGCTGAATCATACCAGTGATCCCAATGGTAAGGATGTCCCTGACCTCTGCCGTCAACATCATCGGAATCATAAAGTCTTGTAATCTCTGCCATTTCTTTAAAATGACGTTTTAAATCCCAGTTTGGATTATACACAATTTTGTCAGTACTTGATACATTCCATTTTGAAGGTAAGTTATTATTATTCTGATCAACTATTTCAGCTGTATAGTCTTCGTAATCATCGTCGTCAAACTTCAAATCTTCTATATCTTCAAGGTATTGCTTTCCCGGGTGCGGATCATTGTGAACATGAGCCGGAGTTCCCATATCTGCAATAAGATGACACACCCTTCCAAGATTTATATAGGCTTCAATCTTGTTTCCGTCCTTATATTGGTTTATAACCCATGGTGTCCAGTATGCCACTGCTCTATCTACTGCTGATCTGTATTCAGCGAGATTGAAATTATCGGCAATAGCTCCTCCTACACAAGAACCAATATATGCACCAAGCGGACCACCAACAACAATACCAGCTGCTCCACCTATGATTTCACCTATATACTCAGCCGATATAACCAAACCTTTTTCTTCTTCCAATCTGGTATTCCAGAAATGTTCCATCCACGGATGGTATTTTCCATCAAATAAGCCTTCCGGAATATCCTGTAATCCAGGGTCAGGTAACGGACATGGTATTGAAGTTGAATCTTCCAGCTTCGCTCCAAGCATTATCAAGTCAAGATAAGTTTTGCCTGTGTATTCTCCTTCAGTCACTATTGTATTTAATTCATGTTTTAACTCGGCTGGCAATAGAGAACCTGCTGATTTTACAATTAACGGATGCACACGTGTATGCATGAAAATCCCCCCATAATCATCATATTTTTTGTTACTTGATGCTTTAAGTGCGTTTTTTTGTATCTCTTCAATTCTCTTTATATCTCTTATATTAAAGAAACTCCTCCCTTCGATCAGATTTTTTTGTAGAACACGAGAACTGTAGAGAACACATTTAAATAGAAACAATTGGAAACCCTTTAACTATTCATATCAAAATAAGAAAAACAAATAATTATATTAAGAACAGATAACAAATGTTATAATAATGAGTTTTTTATAAAAACTGTTGTAAAGATTAATACCAACAATTTATCTTGAATATATCAAATAAATTACATTTATTCAACATAAATCGAAGTTCTTACGAAATATAATTTGTCATTTTAGCGAAGCATTTAACTTCGAACATATGTTTGATTTTTGTTGTAAAGTATGATAGAATTTTTATATAAAAATTTGGAGGTACAGACATGGAGCTTCAAAACAAACTTGAAATTCTATCAGCAGCTGCAAAGTATGATGTTTCGTGTTCTTCGAGCGGCAGCACAAGGAAAAATACAAAAGGTGGATTAGGTAACAGTGCAGCATGCGGTATATGCCATAGTTGGTCAGATGATGGAAGATGTATATCTCTTTTAAAAATACTGCTTACCAATGTTTGCGTCTATGACTGTGCTTATTGCATTAACAGGCTTTCGAATGATATTCCGAGAGCTACTTTCACACCCCATGAAGTAGCTGGCTTAACCATAAATTTTTACAGGAGAAATTACATAGAAGGACTTTTCTTAAGTTCCTCCATTATAAAAAACCCTGACTTCACCATGGAACAGCTCTATGAATCAGTCAGAATATTGCGTGAGGAATACAATTTTAACGGATACATTCATCTTAAAGCAATTCCCGGTGCAGACCTTAGCTTAATTGAAGCAGCAGGCAGACTTGTTGACCGTATGAGTTTAAATATTGAGTTACCGTCAAGTAAAGGTCTTCAGCTATTAGCTCCCCAAAAATCCCGTGAGAACATATTAAAACCTATGGGTTTTGTCAATTCTAAAATAATTGAAACAAAAGATAATAAAAAGCTTTTCAAATCGTCCTCAAGCTTTGTTCCTGCAGGTCAAAGCACTCAACTAATTGTTGGAGCTACACCTGACCACGATTTGAAGATATTGCAGTTGTCCGAAGGCCTTTATAAAGGATACAAGCTTAAAAGAGTTTACTATTCTGCTTATGTCCCTGTTTCAAACAATCCAAAACTACCAGCAATCATAAATCCTCCTCTTTTGAGAGAACACCGCCTGTATCAGGCAGACTGGCTACTAAGGTTTTATGGCTTTAACAGCAGTGAATTGCTTGATGATAAACACCCTGATTTCGATACTGAATTGGATCCGAAATCCAGCTGGGCTCTCAGAAATATGAACCTTTTTCCTGTAGATATTAATAAGGCCGATTACGAAATGCTCCTTAGAATTCCTGGTGTAGGGGTCCGTTCAGCCCGAAAAATAATTACAGCAAGAAAGGTCAGGTTACTGGATTTTGATGATTTAAAAAAGCTTGGAATAGTGTTAAAACGGGCAAGGTTTTTTATAACCTGCAAAGGCAAATACTTTACAAATGCTGCCTTAGGCGAGTTTCATATAAGGCTGGCTCTTACAGAAAAAAGCAAAGTTACTCAAAATAATTGGGAACAAATATCAATGTTTTCCAATTTAATAGAGCTTCCATCCCTTGAGGATAAATTTATGAGTCTGGCTGGTGAGATATGATGGTTAATTATTTTTATGACGGCACATTTGAAGGTCTTCTGACTGCAGTATACGAAGCTTATTACAGGCATGAAGCTCCCTCGCATATTAATTCAACAACAAGCATTCAGCAGAGCTTACTTGATACTAATGTACACATAACAACAGATGAAGAAAAGGCTTCAAAAGTTTATAAAAGTATACGCGAAAAAATTTCGTACCAGGCGTTAAAAAATATCTATCACGCCTATTTATCAGAAATATATGATATTGAAGCTCATATTCTTCAGTATATCAGGCTTGGATTTAAAGAAGGTAAAAATGTAGATCTATACCTTTCAGATGACAGAGTTCTAGCTATCCACGCAGCTGCCAGAAAGGTTATGCATGAGCAGCATCTTATGCTGGGCATATTACGGTTCAAGCAACTTGAAAACAATGTTTATTATGCCAAATATTCTCCAGACCATAATGTAACAACTTTGATATCAAGTCATTTTATCAAGAGGTTTTCAGACCAAAATTGGATAATTCACGATCTTAAGAGAAAATATGCTGCAGTTTTTGACAGAAATAGTTGTATTTTTGTAGACCTTGATGAACAATTGCAGACAGGCTGTTCCGATAATGGCTACAATTATGAGGAGCTATGGAAAAATTATTTTACCAATATATGTATAAAAGAGAGAGTAAACCCAAAACTCCATAGACGAAATATGCCGGCAAGGTATTGGAAATTTCTAACTGAGAAACATATGTAAAGAGCAAAAAACGGATAAGTAAAAGGCTTATTTAGCCACCTCCATTTCCATTCTGTTTCTTACAAGACCTTCAAACACCTTAACAAACTCGGGATCAAACTGTTTTCCTGCATTTCTTGTAATCTCGTCAAGTGCCTGCTTCGGTGTAAGCGTTTTCCTATACACTCTTTTAATTATCATAGCAGAATATGAATCTGCAATTTGTAAAACCCTTGCTTCAGGAGGAATATCATTTCTGGCAAGGCCTTTCGGATAACCTGAACCATCCCAATATTCATGGTGATTCTCAATACAATTGAGGGTCTCACTCGAAAGATCCAAATCATTCAAAATACTGATTCCATAATTCACATGCTTTTTCATAAAGTGATATTCCGCATCAGTAAGTGAACCGATCTTTCTGACTATATCGTTTGAGATTAATACTTTACCAATATCATGTAGCCATCCAGCCGTATAAATTGATTCCACCTCATCATCCTTATATCCCAGTTCTTTTGCCAGTGCAGCTGCGTATTGAGCCGTATATCCTGAATGTACATAAGTGTACATATCCTTTTCAGCTAGCACATTCAACAGTTCGTAACCTTCATTGCAAAGCACTGGTGTTTCCTTATTTACAAATATATTCAACCTATGGATTTTATACTTGTTGTAATACATGTCAACATCTGCTTTATGAAGCAATTTCTCAACATCGTCAAACTTTGACTCTGAATTTGCCTGACCCACCGAAAACGAGAGCCTGATGGGATCTATTTCAGGATCAATAACAAAAACTTTTTCTGCCATAATCTCCAACAGCTTCTTTCCAAGGTTAAGAACTTTTTGGCTTCCATCATTGCTCACCACAATAATGAATTCATCTCCACCAAGTCTTCCAAGTATCCTTTCCAACCCCTCAGTTTCAGCTTCAAGAAGCTTTGCAATCTGAATAAGCACCTTATTTCCGGCAACATGTCCATAAGTATCATTTACCTGTTTAAACCTATCCATATCGGCTAACAGAATTGATATATTACCCTTTTGAATCATTTTTTTTGCTGTTTCTATGGTATGAGTAAAATTTGAAATTCCTGTAAGTGAATCGGTAATACTTAAAGCCCTGTACCTGTTTCTCTCAATAATCAATCTTGAAAACATCTGATTTATGAGAACTGCAGAAATAGTAAACGCGACTTGCCCATTGATATTTCCTATTATCTGGCCAAAAATATAACCGCTGTCAGGCAGCATTGCTTTTGGCAGTAGTAAAGCAAGTTGAACCGCAGGATATAATCCAACGAGAAGAGGAATAAGCCAATCATCTATAAGCAGTATATAAGCTATGACTATAAAACTCCACTTGTTTGTCACAAGCTTATAGACAAAACCCATAGAACTACTTTCAATAATCACAATATATATAACAAAAGACAATATACCTAATAGTTTTTTTGTATTTTTATTTTTTACCAGCAACTTTGCTGCAAACATTAAAACAGTAAATATTACAATCAATGGAACAAATGGGAATAATCTTTTGCTTTCCTTACTCGTAAAAATTACTAAAAATAAAAAATTCAACACAAAAATAATAATAGAATAATTAGGTTGTAAATTCTTTATTATTCGATTAGCTTCCTTGTTAATCATTTTATCCATAAGATCCCCCCAAAAAACACTAACAATCTCTAAGTTTACACAAAATTATCCACAATTTCAATATCAATAATTTATTTTTCTTATTTTTTGAGGTGATTCTTATATTTATAAAATTCCAATCTTATACTATGGCTTTTCTTAATTCTCTTTCTGTTTTAATGAATAATTTATCATTTTCCACAATATTGATAGAAGAAACACCTTCAAGGTCATCATCTTCTATACAAGGTAGAAATACAGTAAAAGTTGTACCCTTACCTATTTTGCTTTTTACTTCTATTCTTCCACCATGTTTTTCAACAATTCCATAACAGACACTTAATCCCAGGCCTGTACCGGTTTTCTTTGTAGTAAAGAAAGGTTTCCCAATTTTTTTGAGTTCTTCATCGGATATACCTCTTCCATTATCGATTACCTTTACATACATCTCGTTTGACACTTCATCATATCCTGTATCAACTATAATTTTCCCATACTTTTGGCCCACCATGGCATCAATAGCATTTTTACATAAATTCAAAATAACCTGCTTGATTTGTGCTTCATCGCACAGCATATATCGTTCTTCCTTACTCATCCTTATGTCAATATCAACACCTTTTACCAGCGAAGAGGTTTCTATCATACTCTTAACCGACTCGAAAACGTCATATAACGATACTTCAACCATTTCCGGTTCTCTCGGTTTTGACAAAAATAAGAATTCACTAATTATCCTATTTACTTCATCAATATTTCTATTAATGTTTTCGGTATGTCTTCTCGTATTTTCTTCGTTTGTCATCATGTTAATAAGCTGACAACTGCCTTTTATGGTTGTCAAATAATTTCTTGTCTCATGTACAATTCCTGCACCCATCTGTCCTAACATAGCCAACTTTTCCTGCTGTATCATTCTTTGCTGTTCATTTTTTATATTGGTTATATCTGTAAACATAGTTACACCTCCAATTATATCACCATCAATATTCTCAATAGGTTTTACATATCGAAGTATTTCCTTTTGATTATCAGATTTAGTTATTATGGATACCTGTTCGACACTTCTTTCATCACTTTCTAGTAACTCGTTGTCTGTTTGAGGTTTAATATGCAATTTCAAAGACTCATTCAACCTTTCTACGTCCATACCAATAATTTCATTGCGAGACATCTCCATAATTTTTTCTACTGCCTCATTACATAAAATAATCATTTGTTTCCTATCTACTACTAACATTCCATTACTCACGGCATTTAATACTGTTTGTGTCTGAATATTTATATTTTCAAGTTCCTGTTCCTTCTTTGCATCATTCGCAATTAATAAAGTCTCATTTCTGATCTTTTGAACCTTTATATTTAATTTGATTTTATCCCCTTTAATATTCTTAAAGGCTCTGAAAACATTACCGGTACTTTTTTTATCTATTTGCACAGACCTGTTTTTCCTTCTTTTCTCCTCAGGGAACATCTTCAAAATCTGCTTAAAAGTTTTGCCACACAACTCATTTCTGTCACAGCCTATCATTTCTTCAAACTTGCTATTCATATATACCAGCTTGCCATTGTAATCGTATTTTTGTATTCCAACAGGAAGATCGTCCAAAACGTCATTCATTGTATCGCTTAAGTATTTCAGCTTATTTTTTGCTTCTTCCTGCTTTCTCCTTTCAATTTCAAGCTTTGAATAAGGATATGTTATGGTACTGATAAAAGTACCTCTATAAAGAAAATAGTAGGACACAATTTTTAACACATGACCCAACGTCCAGCTAGTTGAATTGATTGAACTATATATGCCAAAGCACATCTCTGAAAATATGGATAATGCAAGTGAAATAAAAATATACTTATATTCTATCATGCTCTTTTGATTTATTTTATCCTTTAAACCAATCAAGGCAAGTATAAAAATTCCTATAATTTGGTATTCCAAAATAGTTTTAAGCTTGGTTACTCCTTGTTCTGTAAGCAAAATCGGCAAGTGCTCCTGAAGTATAATTACAAAGTATGTTATACCGACAGTATATACTGTTGTAGTCAATATATATATCCATTTACCAAGTTTTTTATTTATTAAAATGACTGTTAGAAGTAGTACTATTGCCTCAGTTATTCTGCCTAATATCCAGAACTTTGTCGAAAGATCAAAATATGCATCCAAGCTAAGATTAAGTTTAAAGTAAAATATTGTATGCATAATATCAAATGCTGCTACTGAAATATATCCAAATCCTAATATACAACTACTTGATGAATTCCTGTCAAACGTATACAAAACAGACATAAAGAGTGATAACGCTATAAAAATGCATGCTGCTTCCAATACAGTATGATAAATATCAATATATTTTATCAATTTACTATGTAAAAATGCAGAGGTGAATACTGAAAATACAAATGCTCCGATTAATTGAAATGCTACACTTTTTGTTGTCTCGACCCTATATCTCAAGATAATCCCTCCATTAACATAATAACAACTTTTTCATAATAGCATAAATACTGACAATATAAAATACTTTATGGAAAATAACATAATATTTCCCTTGAAAAATAACTACATAACGACATAATTATTTTTATTTTTACCTTTATCTATACAATCTATAGGGGTGTATTTATTTGTCGTGCACCATATTATTCCAAGGACTTAAGCTTCGAGGCTGAGAGAATGTAAAACTCGCTACGGGTCGAATCAAACTCGCTTCGCTCAAACAGTGATTCGACTTTTCCTTCGCTTCGTTTACATTCT
>JAEWSG010000132.1 GCA_023398495.1 Bacillota bacterium | reverse complement strand
TCTTAGAGAATGTAAACTCGCTACGGGTCGAATCAAACTCGCTTCGCGAAGAAAAGTGATTCGACTTTTCCTTCGCTTCGTTAACATTCTCTACAGCCTTTACGCAATGTTCTTTCCATAATATGGTACACTATTAGAATATGCACCCATCACCCATTTCTCTTCTTGCCTTGCCCGTAATAATATGATACTTTTTAAACAGTCGGCCAAATTGTGCAAGTAAAATCAAAAAAACTAATTTCCTTATATTTATAATTATATTACAAGGTGGTGATAAACGTTGGAGTGGAAAGAATGTGTCCAAAAAATGATCGATTATATCGAAAGCAACCTCAAAGACAATATAACGCTAACTGATATTTCTTTGCATGTAGGTTATTCACAATTCTATTGTTCTAAAGCCTTTAGCAGAGAAGCAGGTATTTGTATGAAAAACTATATCCGTCTACGGAAGATGTCAGCAGCAGCTCTAGAATTAAGAGATACAAAAAAGCGTATTCTAGATATCGCTTTTGAGTATGGGTACAACTCCCAGGAAGCATTTACCCGTTCCTTTACAGAAACTTTCGATGTAAACCCCGGCGCCTACAGGCGACTATTAATGCCATTGCCCCTGTTCCTCCATCGTCATATTAACCATCAACATAAAAAAGGAGATGATTTGATTATGAATGAAAATTTTATGCAGAATGTAAGTATCACCTTTGTACACAAACCTGCTCGTAAGATGCTGGTGTGGCATGTCGAAGGAGCAACAGATTATCACGAGTTATGCGATGCTAAAGATGCAGAAAAAGTATGGGGACTTCTTGAAAGCATGAGTGGAACCCTTGATGGTGTAATTGCTGCATGGTTAAATAAAAATGGAGAATCAAGGTATGTTTGGGGAGTTGAAATGCCAACAAATTATGATGGAGTAATTCCCGAGGGTCTCGAATGTGTTGATGCACCTGAATGCGACTACGTCAAATTCTGTCATCCACCATATGCTGAAGAAGTTCACGAACCGGTAACAGAAGCCGTTTGGAATATAAGCGAAGCATGGTCTCCTAAAGACAATGGCTGGGAATGGAACAATTCAGACAATCCTGTGTATGAAGACGATAGAGTTTCAGAAGGTTATATGGTTCTAAAGCCAATCAGGAAAGATTAAATAAGCAGATTGTTATTTATAGCAAATTAAAGTTAGGATACTACAGGGTTTTGGGGTGTCCCAAAACCCTGTACAATTTAATGAATTTGTAATGATAAAAAGCACTAGGATAATCTGGTTTTAAAATCTTCATACCCAAACTGTCTGATGATTTTAATACCTTCGTCTTCATTAAAAAGTGCGATAGATGGAAGGTTAACACCGTTAAAAGTATTATTCTTGACCATTGTATAATGTGCCATATCACAGAAAACAAGCTTATCACCAGGTTTTAAAGGTTGTTTAAAAGAATAGTCTCCTATTATGTCCCCCGCAAGGCATGTATTACCTCCAAGCCTGTAGGTATAAGGATTCTCACCTGGATTTCCTGCATCAATAATATTAGGTCTGTACGGCATCTCCAGAACGTCCGGCATATGGCATGCTGCTGAAGCATCAAGAATAGCAATCTTCATGTCATTATCAATAACGTCAAGCACCTTTGCAACAAGATAACCTGTATTTAAAGCTACCGCCTCACCTGGCTCAAGGTAAATATCCACGCCATACTTATCCTTAAAATACAAAATTGAACTAACAAGCGTTTCAATATCATAATCAGGCCTTGTAATATGGTGACCACCACCTAGATTAACCCACTTCATCCTCTTAATGTACTCTCCAAACTTTTCATCAACAACCTTGATAGTTCTAGAAAGAGTGTCCGAATTCTGCTCACACATTGTGTGGAAATGAAGCCCGTCAATACCATCGAGCTCATCCGGTCTGAAATTAGCCAAAGTTACTCCAAGCCTTGAGTTCTTATAGCAAGGGTTATAGATTGGAGTACTGATTTCAGAATATTCAGGATTTATGCGAATACCACATTCTATATTTTTGGGGCCATTCTTCACCTTGTCTTTAAACTTTTTCCACTGATCGAAGGAATTAAATACTATGTGGTCACAGTATTTAATCAGTTGGTCAAATTCCTCCTCAATGTAAGCCGGTGCATAAGCATGAACTTCTTTTCCCATTTTTTCAAAACCCAATCTGGCCTCAAATAAGGAACTCGAAGTTACACCTTTAAGGTACCGGCCAACTAAAGGAAAAACAGAATGCATGGAAAAACCTTTTAAAGCAAGAAGAATACTACATCCTGTTCGTTCCTGAACAGAATGTAGTATTTCAAGGTTTTTTCGAAGAAGTCTTTCATCAACAATATAACACGGTGTTGGTAGACCAGAAAAATCTATATTCATATTATATACCTCAATCTAAAAGTGTTGGTAAAAATTGCTCATGCCATGGAAGCCCATGCTTTTTCAAAGCATCCATAAAAGGATCTGGATCAAATTCTTCAACATTGAAAACACCTGGTTTTTTCCACATACCTTTAAGAATAAGCATTGCACCTATCATTGCAGGTACTCCTGTTGTATAGGAAATAGCCTGTGACCCCACTTCTTTATAGCATTCTTCATGTACACAAACATTGTAAACATAATAAGACTTCGGTTTTCCATCCTTTATTCCCTGAATAATACAGCCAATATTTGTTTTACCCTTTGTCCTAGGCCCAAGAGATGCAGGATCAGGAAGCATAGCTTTTAAAAATTGCAGAGGGATTATCTCCTTACCCTCATATAAAATTGGCTCTATTGATGTCATTCCAATATTTTCAAGCACACGCAAATGATTCAGATAATTATCCGAAAAAGTCATCCAGAACCTTGCTCTCTTTAGTCCTTTTATATTAATGGCTAATGACTCTAGCTCTTCATGATACAATAAATAGATATTTTTAGGACCTATCTCAGGAAGATCATAAACCTCTTTCACTGAGAGAGGATCAGTTTCTACCCATGTACCATTTTCAAAGTATCTGCCGTTTGCAGTTATTTCCCGAATATTTATTTCGGGATTAAAATTTGTTGCAAAGGGATATCCATGATCACCTGCATTAGCATCTACAATATCAATATAATGTATTTCATCAAAGTAATGCTTTTGTGCATACGCACAGAAAACGCCAGTAACACCTGGATCAAATCCGCTTCCCAGTAATGCTGTAATACCAGCCTGTTCAAACTTTTCCCTGTATTCCCACTGCCACTTATACTCAAATTTTGCAGTGTCGGGTGGTTCATAATTGGCTGTATCCACATAATGAACACCTGTAGCAAGGCATGCCTCCATAATTGACAAGTCCTGATAAGGAAGTGCAACGTTGATAACGATGTCTGCACCAAACCATTTTATCATGTTTATTACATCATGAGTATTATCTGCATCAAGCTGTGCAGTATATACTATAGTACCACTGTCAGGTAACGTACTTTTTATTGCGTCACATTTTTCGACAGTCCTGCTTGCTATACAAATTTCTTGAAAAATTTCTGGGTTCTGGCAGCATTTATGTGCTACAACATTAGCAACTCCACCAGCACCAATAATTAAAGCTTTTCCCATATCCTTACCCTCCAAATACAACAAAAAAAAGCGACAAAAATGATTATATATAAAATCTATCAAATAATCAATAATATTGACAAAATTCGTTCCGCTTCCTGCAATATTTTTTATTACAATATTAATACATCCTGAATCCTTTAATTTTCTTCAATTCTCATGCCACTTTATATGTAAAAGTTTAACATGGGCATAATTCTCTTAGTTCCCTCTGAATCTTTGACCATTCCTTCTCTTCGTTTACATTCTCTATAACCTCTACGCCATGTCCTTTCCATAATATGGTGCACTATTAAAATATACACCCAGATAAAGACATAAAATTGATATTGCTATTGGAATATGTTACAATTTTAATAGGTAGAATAGTTTTATAGACGTACATAACAAGTAATATTCACTATATTTCAAAACTAAATTGTTTTGCGAACGGAAATAATAAATTAGTAAAACATTATTTATATATATTTTTTAAAGGGGTGTATTTTATGAACAAAATATTGAAGAGAGTGCTGTCTCTTATGACAACACTTGCAATGGCATGTACTATTTTTTCAGCCATGCCCGTTTCAATTAAAGCGGCCAATTCCCTTCCTGTAAAAGTCGAAGCGGAAGCATGCAAGCTTTCCAATGGCGCTGCTATTGCCACGAATGTTTACGGAACTACTTATCCCGGATATTCGGGTGACGGTTTTGTATGGGTAACCAACGGAGGAACAATAACTCTCGAAGTAACAATTCCAGAAAACGCTATGTATGAGTTATCAACAAACTGCTGGATGTATCTTGGAGCTGAAAATGAAACCAGGCTTCAGGCTGTTACTATCAACGGCAAACTACTTGGCAATTATTATATTCCAAACAAAGGCAAATGGACTGATTACAGTTTCGGATTTGTCTATCTTGAAGCAGGTACCTCAAAGATTGAGATCGGAACATCCGGAAGCTGGGGCTATATTCTTTACGATACCATATCTTTTGACTATGCCGATTTACCCGACCTTGACATTGAACCTGTTCCATGCGATAAGAATGCAACCGCTGAAACAAAATCCCTTATGAAATACCTTACCGGCGTTTACGGCAAACAGGTTATTTCTGGACAACAGGAGATTTACGGCGGCGGAAATGACGGCAATATGGAACTTGAATTTGACTATATTTATGACAAAACAGGTAAATACCCTGCAATCAGAGGCTTTGATTTTATGAACTACAACCCCTTGTACGGCTGGGAAGATGGTACAACAGAGCGCGTTATCGAGTGGGTAAAGGAACGCGGAGGTATTGCAACAGGATGCTGGCATATCAATGTACCCTCTGATTTTACAAGCTATAAACTCGGCGATACATTGGAATGGACGAGCTGCACATATAAACCTACAAAAAGCTTTAATACCGCTAATTGTCTTGATAAAACAACAAAAGAATATGCTTACCTGATGCTTGCAATTGAAGACCTTGCCGAACAGCTTCTTATTCTTCAGGAGGCAAACGTTCCTGTGCTTTTCCGTCCTTTCCATGAAGCTGAAGGTTACAACAACACAAACGGGTCTGGTGCATGGTTCTGGTGGGGTTCCTCAGGTTCAGAAGTTTACAAGGAATTATGGAAACTTCTTTACACAACTTTGACCGAGGAATATGGACTTCATAATTTAATATGGGAAGTAAATCTTTATACATATGCCAATTCATTAGAATGGTATCCCGGAGATGAATATGTAGATATTGTTGCATATGATAAGTATGAAGGTTCTCCTTCCACATGGAATACAAGTGCTGCAACAACAGTATTCCTCTCCCTCGTGAATTACACAAATGATAAAAAAATGGTTGCAATGACTGAAAACGACATTATTCCCGACATTCAGAATATAGTTAATGAGCATGCGTGGTGGTTGTATTTCTGTCCTTGGTATGGCGATTTCTTGATGAGCTCAAGATATAATGACCCCAAACTTCTCAACACAGTCTATAACAGTCAACAAGTAATTACACTCGATGAGCTGCCGGCAGACCTTTACGGAAATACTGGTACTGCCACCCCGACTAAACCCGCAACACCGACTGTGACACCCACGCCATCAAAAGGTGTATTAGGTGATGTAAACTTAGATGGCCTCTTTAACTCTATTGATTTTGCTCTATTTAGAGTATTCTTGCTAACTTCAGGTAATCCTGGTATTATTGATTCAGCTAATGGAGATGTGGATGGCAACGGTCAATTAAACTCCTTGGATTTTGCATATATGAGACAGAAGCTCCTTGGCATGATCAGTAAGTTCCCAGCCGAATAATTTATTATTTATTAATTTGCTATGCTGACGCATCAGTGGTCAAATAACCGCTGATGCGTCAGTTTTTTATCCATTTAACTGTATGGGTGTATTTAATTATCGTGCACCATATTATTCCAAGGACTTAAGCTTCGAGGCTGAGAGAATGTAAAACTCGCTACGGGTCGAATCAAACTCGCTTCGCTCAAACAGTGATTCGACTTTTCCTTCGCTTCGTTTACATTCT
>JAEWSG010000105.1 GCA_023398495.1 Bacillota bacterium | reverse complement strand
GAATCATCCACGTCCTGGTGACACATCCAGCGAACTACATCAAACTTATATGGCTCACTTGTCCAAAACAAGTCTTTCTGTAAATAGTTTACTGTATTATAGCCTATCTTATTTTCAAAAGTCTTTGTCGGTATTGTTGGTTTGCCATTGTATATCTTAGTTGTTATAGTCCTTGTATCTGTTCCAGAATTAAATGCAGCACTTGTAGTCCTTGTTCTATTTTCAGTATATGTGCTTCCATCCTCATTGAATTTGGTAACATTGTATTTGTAATCAGCATAAGCAGTACCACTAAAACGAATTTTACCACTTACTGTTTTTGATACCGGACCATCCAGCCATTTGCTTTCTATTGGATTATCATATCGATTGGTAGTTGAATCGTACGTTGCATCTTTTCTATATATTGTTGTGTTAATTATAGGTTTTTTTATTATTGTACCTGCCGGTTCATTTACAGCAAGAGCTTTATCACTAAGCCCTCTATATAAATCAGTAGATTTGTTGTAGATATTCAGAGTTCCCCATGCATTACCAGACAAACTTCCTCTTGGTGCTGATAATCTTGCAGTTATATCCTTACCATCAACCAATGGAAATCTTATTTTTTTGCTCAAAACATTATAGTCAAGATTAAAATCACCAGCTGTATTGATTGAAATAGCAGAGGTTATGATAGTCTCCAGCACATTATTTTCAAGTTCTGTCTCTGGTGGATTTGTTCCGTCTTTGTTTATCTCAAACTTTATATTCACATCACTATCCGGCATATTAAAGGCTGCATAGAGAATTAGTTCGCCTTTTGCTGATATTTTTTCTATATTACCTTCACCTGTCTCTGCATGTCCTGTAAAACTAACAGCTACAGCCTCTCCATCTTTCTTTGTAATTTCCCATTTAAAAGGTATATTTGTCAGCTCTGTATCATAGCTTGACTTAATATTCACTCCTACTAAAACCTTATCACCCTCTGCAACACTTGATACTGGTTCTTCAAGTTGGACACTGATATCTTGGTTATTTATTGCTTCAATTTTATACTCTTTTGCACCACACTCTCCCCTGCTAGCCCAATATCCTTTTCCTTTAACACATGACCTTTCATATTTTTTAAACCCTTCCTCAGTAGCAGTCGGTTCCTTTGTTTCTATCAGTTTCCATTCTCCCCATGTGTGATTATTGGGGTCGTAGGAGTCTTCGGGGAATTGGTGGTATGTAATACATCCTCTTCCATCTATAACCTCGTCACCATTACCGTATATTTTGTATTCCTTCCATTCATCATGTGCTACATGCTGGCAAGTAGCTTCCCATAGTTCGTAAAATCTATGAACTATAATATGATCCTTATTTATTTTCATAATTCTTTGTGTTCCAAATGGATCTTTTCTATAGTTCTCTATTTCACTTTCAGATGTAATAATATTAATAGTATCATCATTTCTTTTAAACACTACGGGCTCATATGGTTCAATATCTTCTACATAGTCAGCATGATATACCGGACAATATGAAGAAGAATATATGTAACATAGTATAAATGTAAATGTAAAAACTATAAATTTCCCTCTTGTATTCATATATAACTGATATCCCCCTCTTTTAATAAACTTCTCTTCTCAAAAATCGCTCACTTGTTTTAGGACTTTCACAAACATTGTCAAAAAACCAATTACCATTCTCTTTTACAACCAACTCATAACCATAGGAATATGCTTCTAATTTATCAGGGTACTTGTTGTTATCGAACAACCCGAAAAGTACTTTATAATGTGCTTTGTCATAATCAGTAATTAAACATAGAACCTTAAAGTCACTATCATTAGCATATCCCGTTCTTTCTTTTGCAAATTTAACCGCACTACTTATGAACATATAATTGGGATTATTATATGGAAAATACTCGCCTTCTTTATATAAAGGGAAAACAATATCTTCATACGTTTTTATATTTTCCTTGGCTTTATACTCAGAAGAAAGATAGTTGAATATATTTTTTTTATCTGCTTTCAAGTCTGCATCAAACAATTCTCTTAATCTATCAGCTATAGCTTTTTTATCAACCTCAGTAAGTCCCTCAGCAGGTTTAAGCGTCGGATGTGGTGTAATTATAGGTTCTGGTGTACTAACAACTTTCACCATATCAACATAAACCGTTCTAACTGCACTGTCCCATCTTACCGTCGCACCAAATGCTTCAGCTACATATCTAGCCGGCACAAATGTCCTTCCCTCTTGTAGCAGAGCAGCTGTATCCATCTGTAACGTATTACCGTCAAGTTCATACTCTTTTTTTCCTATATAGAGAATCAACTTTTTATTGTCCTTCACAAAAGTAGCTTTTTGTGCTGTTCCATCCCACGCTACTGTCGCACCAAGTTCTTCACCTATGAATCTAGCTGGTGTTTGTGTTCTTCCATTTGAATCTATAAACGGCTGTGCATCAGGAAAATACAATCTGTCCCCATTTACAACTATGCGAAGTGGCATCTCACCAGAAACATTAAATACCGAAAATAATGCTATCATGACCAATACTACTGCAATAACCAATGTAAACTTTTTCATAATATAAATTCCTCCTTAAAATTTTCCTGTAAAACCTTCTTATAATTTATTATAGATAGAAATTTTTACTAATATCCTGATTTTGATATCGGCAATCATAATCATAAAATTTACATATTATTCCCAACTTATGTTGAATTCTATTATATACAGTTTTATTGGTACTATCAAAATAAAATAAGGATCTACTTCAAAAAATGAAGTAAATCCTTATTTTAACCTATAACTTAAATTGTCCACTGTCCGTGTGCTATGCACACCAGATACCACTTTCCATTGTACTCTTCAAAAACCAGCCTGAGACTTGCCCAATCCATTCCTTCATAATCCGGATTAAAGCCGGAGAAATAATAATCGTAAAAATTTCCATCGGGGTAAACCTCTTTAATATTCACAAGAGTATTTCCTTCTTGTTGTATCTCATTAAAACCTATCTTTTCTGCATTCAAAAAATCCTTATCGTATATAAACTTGTCATAGTATTGTGCAAAAGTTAAGTTTATGGGATCGCCCGTTCCATCATATGCTCCCCAATTGTAAACGATTTCCGATTCAAGCAAGCCTAGCAGTTGTTCCTCTGTAAATACCAGGTCACTTCCAGTGTCTACATGTGAGTAGGCTGAAAACCTTACTCCTTTAACAGGGTGAACCAGTGAAGCCAGCTTTCTCATTTCTCTTTCCTTTATAGCCAAGATAGCAGTCTGATTCATATCTTTAAGATTACCTAAGCCATCTGTAGGCTTTACATCCTGTGTCTTAATTATTTCTTCGTTCCTTTCAAACGGCTCATCAAATACAGCATGTATATAAACCTCCTGTTTTTGACCCTCTATCAGGAACTGAACCTTATTAATGTCTGGAAGCTCAGTAAGCGAATTAATTATTGAGTATAGCGTCATAGCTTCCCCTGCCGATCCCCCTGGACTGTTGTCTACAAATTCTTTAGATAGATCAAGCGTACATATGCCTCCTTCGGTTACTGCCGATATAAGCTTTGTCCCCATTGGAATTGTTGAATGTAACCCTTGAGTTATAGGGGTTTTCTGCAATTCTTCAAATACCAACCTTTCTATCTGCGATTCCTTTCCAATTTCGATTTCTTTCTCCTCTGCAACTACTGCATCAGCGTTGGAATTTCCGTAATAAATTGTAATAGTTTTCTTCTCTGTTGGTTCCTGAATTCCTGAATCTGTGGCATCAGGTGTAGCCAAAGCTGTATCGGTATTTTGAGGAATAGAGCTGGGATTTGTAACTACGCCACCAAAGTTTCCCTTGTTACTTAAAAGCCCTCTTAAATTATCGTAATTTGTTGCAACGGAAAATACAAGAACAAATACCGCTGCCGCCGCCAAAATCGGTTTAATTACCGGAATTGCCTTGTGGAGCCGTCCCCCTAAAAATTTCTTTTCTTTACTATATCTACTCACATCAATCGCCTCCATTACATTTTTCTTAATACTTTCGCTTACTGGAACATTCTCTTTAGCATAACTTTCGGTAAGATTAAGCACTCCATATTGCCTTCTGCATTTCTCACAAGCTTGTAAATGTTCTCTGATTCTCTTGTTATCCTCATCAGACAGCTGGTTCTCTGCATATTTAATTATATCTTCAAGACTGAAATTGCACTTCATTTAACTCTACCCCTTTCCTGAAGTTCTTCATAATTTCTTATAACCGTTTGCTTTGCCCGTTGTATTTTCATTTTTGCAGCCTCAGGTGAAATTCCGAGAATATCTCCAATCTCTTTAAACGAGAAATCCTGCATACAACGTAAAAGCAATGCTGTCTTCTGGTCTTCTTTGAGATGGTCAATAATCTTAATAATTTCCACCCTCTTCTCTTTCATTTCATAAGCAATATCCGGGTAGTCACTAAAGCTTGCGGGCAACTCAGGTATACTCGCGTAGTAGTCTACATCCTTTGCCTTTTTTACCTTTCTGTACTCGCTCCGGAGCGTATTTACAGCTATACGGTAAATCCAGGTGGAAAAACTCCACTTGTTGTTATACTTATATAGATTTTTATATACCTTTATAAAGACTTCCTGAGTAATTTCCTCAGCATCCTCCCGTGTTGCTGCCATCTTTGAGAGAAAGTTAAATAGTCTGCTCTGGTAAGATGACACCAACTCCTCAAACGCATTAACATCGCCTTTTAAGGTATTTTCAACTAACATGTTGTCTTTTTCTTTGTTCATATTATACACACCAATCCATACTATTCTTCTCAAAAAGTTTGTTTTTTTAGTAAACTTTTTGAGAAGATATATTTCATCTGTTTATCGCAGCGGAACTTACTACTTTGACTACAGCTTCCGCTGCGATATGTGATGTTTTGTTTTCTACTTTTATATAATTATACTCATTAAATTACCCTAAGTAACGGTCAAAAATAATTTTTTTAAATTACCGAACAATTTGTTGTTTAAATCGTAGTAAATATTGAAAGATTTTTATGATTGGAGGGGTTGAACTGGATGATGTGAAAACAATATATGAAATACGTAAGGGAAGAACCTATCACATAGCAATTCTCGTTGACAGGTATAAAGACCGCCTCTACAGCCTTTGTTACCACCTTGAGAATAACCGCAGCGATGTTGATGATCTCTTTCAGGACACATGGATTAAAGCTATCTCCAAACTTGAGCAGTATGACGTAACCAAACCTTTCTGGACATGGCTTGCATCCATAGCTGTCAACACTTATAGGGATAAGTACAGAAGACTCAAAAAGAAACTGGCAATTTTCTACCACTGGAGTAAAGGTAATGAAAATCATATGGAGATAGTTTTTGAGCAGGTGCAGTCAAATGAACCGGATCCCCAAACCAGTCTGGTAAATAGTGAGTTCCGGGAAAAACTCATAGACAGCCTTGCAGAGCTCGATGACAAATATAGAATTCCATTGATTCTTCAGTATTATCGGGACATGAAATATGAAGATATAGCTAATGCCTTGAACATAAGTATTGGAACAGTAAAATCCAGGATTAATGAAGCAAAGAAACGCTTGCGTAAGGTTTTGGAGGTGAAATACGGTGAATGATAAACTGGAAAAAAAGTTGGATCTAGCTCTAGAAAATTTGATAAATTCAGAAATTCCTGCACCTGAACAGCTTGTAAAAAAGGTTAATAATAATATTCTTCAAAAAAATTATGGCAAAAAAAACAGACTAATTCTAACTTCATTTATACCAGCAGCTATCATAATACTTGCAAATATAGTGCTTGTTCTGGTACTTATATTCAGCAACCTGCATTTTACACAATCGCCGCTTGAAAGTATTTTGGTCATATACTTAGGATTCTCTGCATTGTCTTTATTAGGAGTTTTTGTATTAGCCCTGTTCGAGCTGCGTTCCGAATCAGCAGTTAAGAAAAATATGTTAAAAACACTGGGAGGTTGATTAAATGAGAGCTTTATTTGTTTTACCAATATTTTTTATTATAATTTCACTTATACTGGCTGTCTATATAATGATTGGAGTTTATGTATATAGAGATGCCGGAAAACGTGGAATGAACAAAGTGCTTTGGACTCTTGTAGCAGTATTTGTACCAAGTTTTCTTGGTCTTGTAGCATATTTGGTGGTAAGAAACAATAGTATTTTATCCTCTAGATGCCCTCAATGCCAGCAAGCTGTTCATCAGGATTATGCGATATGTCCAAACTGCGGGTATGAACTTTTGCAAAATTGTGAAAGCTGCGGTAAAGCTGTATCAAAAGATTGGAAGATATGTCCCTGGTGCAGACATGAACTTTCATACACTAATGAACTCAATGATCCCTTTGCTCAACCTGTTAAAAGTAATAAGGGGCTAATTACAACAATAGTTGCTGTAGTTGCTGTTTTGTTCATTGTTTTCATAGGACTAATGGTTGTATTGCCTTATATAAACTACGGAAATGTTCAGATAATGTCTTCAGAGACAAATTCGATCAATGGTTTCTCACAAAAATATGATTATTTTACAGGTACAAAGAAAAGGAGTATCCATATTCCCAGCGGCCAGACAGCTGAAATAAAAGTTAATACAATGATCGAAAAGGGGGAACTGGTTGTAGAGATAACAAATTTCGATGGAGAAATAATCAAAACCATTTCCGATAGCGGTTATGATACTACAACAATCAACGCTGAACTAGATGAAACTTACTGGGTGAAAATCACAGGAAAAAAAACCACAGGAAGTTATAGCGTTAATTGGGATATTCAACAATAAAAAAAAATCTCATTGATTTCATTGTAATCTTCAAGAAAATTCGCTTCGCTCCTGACTTTCTTGTTCGCTAGGGAACCCTATGGTTCCCTTCGACGGATGCTTCGCATCCTGAGCACCCTCTTTAAACCGGGAAAGGGGAATCCCCTTTCCAAACCTCAGTATAGGGATTTACAAAAATAGGATTTAATAAATCCCTATACTCCAAGGAAATTCAGGACACTTCTTTGCAAATTGCACTGATACAAAACAAGCCAGGATGGTAATCCTGGCTTGTTTAACTAAAAACTCAGCTCACCTTTGAAACTTCAAACTGGCTGTAGTAAAGGTTTGCATAAAATCCACCCTTAGCAAGCAACTCAGTATGATTCCCCTGCTCTACAATATCACCGTGATCCATAACCAGTATCAAATCAGCATCACGTATTGTTGACAGGCGATGAGCAATAACAAAGCTAGTGCGGTCTTTCATCAGATTTAACATCGCTTTCTGAATCTGAACTTCTGTACGTGTGTCAACCGAACTTGTAGCCTCATCCAGAATAAGTATTTTAGGATCAGACAGTATTGCTCTTGCAATTGTTATCAACTGCTTTTGTCCTTGAGATACATTTGACGCTTCCTCATTAAGTTCCATATTATAACCGTTTGGCAAAGTATGAACAAAACTGTCCACATGAGCTGCTTTCGCTGCTGCAATAACTTCACTGTCTGTTGCGTTCAAACGCCCGTAACGGATATTTTCCATTATGGTTCCATTATAGAGCCATGTGTCCTGCAAAACCATACCAAACATTGAGCGTAAGTCTTCCCGCGTAAAATCCCTTATATCCTGACCGTCAATTAAGATTGAGCCTTTATTTACATCGTAGAATCTCATTAATAGCTTAACCATTGTGGTTTTCCCGGCACCTGTCGGGCCAACGATGGCAACTTTCTGACCAGGTTTAACAATTGCTGAAAAGTTGTTGATAACAGTTTTGTCCTCATTATAACCAAAATGAACATTTTTAAACTCAACAATCCCATCAACTCTGTCTGGCTTGACAGGCATTGCAGTATCTGGTATTTCTTCCTCTTCATCTAAAAATTCAAATACACGCTCAGCCGAAGCAGCAGTCTGCTGAAGAACATTAGATATATTAGCCAACTGTGAAATAGGATGTGTAAACTGACGTACATATTGTATAAACGCCTGAATTTCCCCAACGTTTATTACTCTCTTCACTGCATAATAGCCCCCTAGAATGCTGATCGCCACATAACCCAAATTCCCTACAAAACCCATAAGCGGCATCATAATACTCGTCAAAAACTGAGACTTCCATGCCGACCCATAAAGTTTCTTGTTATATGTGTCAAACTTTTCAATGCTGTTCTTTTCTCCATTGAAAGCTTTAACTACAATGTGTCCACCATACATTTCCTCAATATGACCGTTCAGGTTTCCAAGATATGCCTGTTGCTGTACAAAATACTTCTGTGATTGTTTTACAATAAGCATTACAAGCACCATTGACAACGGAATCACACCTAAAGCAACCAATGCCATCTGCCAGCTTATAGTAAACATCATAATAAGTACTCCGATAACGGTTGTAACCGATGTTATAATCTGTCCGATACTCTGATTAAGAGTTTGGCTGAGAGTATCCACGTCATTAGTTACACGAGAGAGTACCTCACCATGGTTAGTACCATCAAAGTATTTCAAAGGCATACGGTTTATCTTTTCCGAAATATCTTTTCTGAACTTGTAGCTGACCTTCATCGATACACTCGACATCAACCAGCCTTGGACATATCCAAAAATTGCACTTAATAAATACAGACCCACAAGCTGAATCATTATCCATCCGATATAATTCATATCGATACTTCCTGTACCCGAAAACTTTGCCACAACGCCCTCAAACAGCTTATCAGTAGCTTTTCCCATTATCTTGGGACCGACTATGGAAAAAGCAGCACTTCCTATTGCAAATACAAGCGAAATAAATATAGCAATTTTATAGACACTTAAGTGCCCGATTAACTTTTTCATTGTGCTTTTAAAATTTTTAGCCTTTTCCCCCGGCACCATCATAGCACCTGGACCATGGCCCACGCCTCCGCGCCGTTGAGGTCCCTTAAAGGCTGCTGCTTTGTTATGATTCTCGCTCATGCCAATTCCTCCTTTGACAGCTGTGATAAAGCAATTTCCTGATAAGCCGTACAATTTTCCATTAGCTCTTTGTGTGTCCCTTTGCCGACAATCCTTCCTTCATCAAGCACAATAATCTGTTCTGCATTCATAATTGTAGAAATACGCTGTGCAACAATAAGAAGGGTACTTGATTTTATATTATCCTTTAAAGCCTTCCTGAGTGTCGAATCTGTCTTAAAATCAAGTGCAGAAAAGCTGTCATCGAAAATATAAACTTCTGGCTTTTTCATAAGAGCACGTGCAATGGATAATCTCTGTTTCTGACCTCCGGAAACATTACCTCCACCTTGTGAAATATCAGCCTTTATACCTTCCGGTCTTTCATCCACAAAATCTTTAGCCTGAGCAATTTCCAAAGCTTTATTTAAGTCATTTTCAGATGCACCCTCATTAGCATACTTCATATTTGATTCAACAGTACCACTAAAGAGGGAGCTTTTTTGAGGCACATATCCTATTCTTTCCCTAAGATCATGCTGCGAAACTTCCCTTACATCTATTCCATCTACCAAAACCTGTCCTTCAGTTACATCATAGAAACGTGGAATCAGGTTGACAAGGGTTGTTTTACCCGAGCCTGTTGAGCCTATAAAAGCTGTCGTCTGTCCCGGTAAAGCTTTAAAGCTGATATTTTTAAGCATATTTTCCTCTGCACCATGATACATAAAGGATACGTTCCTGAATTCAACTACACCCTTCTCTCCTGAACTGAAGGTTTTTGGTTTTTCCGGATCTTTGATTGCGGGATCTGTATCTAAAACTTCCGCTATACGCTGTGCAGCAACGGATGCTCTTGGTATCATGATAAACATAAAAGACATCATCAAGAATGAAAACATTATTTGCATGGCATACTGCATAAATGCCATCATATCTCCAACCTGCATGCTCGAGGTCGATATCTGATTTGCTCCAACCCATATTATCAATAATGTAATTGCATTCATTACAAGCATCATAGTGGGAAACATTACAACCATAACCCTGTTTACAAAAAGGTTTATTCTGGTAAGTTCCTGGTTTGCATTATCAAACCGTTCTTCTTCAAACTTCTGAGTATTAAAAGCTCTTATTACCATCATACCCGAAAGATTCTCACGTGTTACAAGGTTCAGCCTGTCAACAAGTTTCTGTATCATCTTAAACTTCGGTAAAGCAACGGCAAATACAGTCAGAATCAAGCCTAAAATTGCCAATACAGCAACTGCAATAATCCAGGTCATGGATTGACTTTTCCCAATAGCCTTAATCACTCCTCCTACCGCCATTATAAGTGCATAGAATACCATCCTTATCATCATCATGACAAGCATCTGAACATGAGTGATATCGTTGGTGGTTCTCGTTATAAGTGATGATGTGGAAAACTTGTCTAGTTCCGTATTCGAAAAATTCGAAACTTTTGTAAAAACATCCCGTCTTAAGTTGGATGCCAAACTTGCTCCAATTCTTGAAGAAAGATAACCGACAACAATAACACAAGCTGCACTAAAAAGTGATAGCAACAACATCATAACCCCGATATTTATAATATACCTGACCGGAAGGCCATCCACATCCATACCTAAAGCCTTATACTCATCCCTTACGCTGCTTGCAGCTGCCTGTACAATCATTTTATCATCCATTGAAGCAAACTTTTCACTCATTTCCTTGTATTGCTCAACAACCACTTCTGGCGAAGGTTTGCCGCTCATTTCAGACAAATTGGTATCTGTCGGAGTATTTCCAGTTTGCCCGGCTTTTGCTTCTTCCTGCATCTTTTCCATCTGCGATACTGCAATGAAAGCCTTTCCTATTATAGGATTGACCTTATCAATCTCATTATCATCTGTTTCTTTTAACACATACACTGGCTCATTGGCAAGAGTAGGGTATTTTTTTACATACGTAGCGTAATCCGAACTTGATTTATCAATGAGGTTATAACACCCTGAAACCTCCACCCAATCGTTTTCATTCATAAACATTGGGAGTTTTTCAAATCTACTTGACCTTATTGCTTCAGGAACAGCATTTTCGATACCGCCCTGTTGGATACCTATATTAACTATTTTAGACATATAGTCGGGCAATGAAAGATCTGCCATTGCTTGACCAAACAGAAAAACTATAGCTATAAGTATTAATCCGGTAAAAGGCTTCAGATATTTAGCTAATTTATACATTGCGAGATCTGCTCCTATTCATAAATTTTGGGTACGATTAGAAACACTATCAAATCAAGTTTATTCGTTACCCAAGGTAGAAACTTATATTTTAGTCCTACTTAAACTGATTTCTCAATTAGTTTTTGTAGTATTTCCAGACCATCGAATACTTTTTTTACTTCTTCTTCATTTGCTTCATTCATTATAGCTTCCAATCTTTTTTCAATAATTTCAAATTTATTTTTTGCTTCAGCTTTATACTGTGTTGTTACATTGACCCTGACAACTCTCCTGTCTTCCTTACTTCGTAATCTTTCTACAATTCCCTGGTTTTCCAATCTGTCAACAATTCCTGACACAGTGCTGTTCGATAACCCCATTCTTTCACTTAAATCACTGATTTTCATTCCTCCATGATGGGCTAAAATACCCACAAGCATTCCCTGTGGGCCTGTGAGATTCATCTCTCTGCACCGCTGATGAATACCATTCTTAATTAGCAGCATGATATGTTTCAGCTGCTTAACCACAGCAATACCTCTGCTGATATCCTCCATGAATTCTCTCCTTTCAAAAATTTACTTCGGGCATAAATATTTCGCATGCTAAATATATTACACTTATTATAATATTTTAGTCAAGTGCTATTATTCAAAAAACTATATAATTGTTATAAAAACATGTTAACAAATCACAAAATAGACGTGAGATTAGCAAATGTAAGCATATAAATTTTGAAATAAAGAAATTATTAAAGATGTACAAGAACTCAAAATCATTAAAACTTCAGTCGTTAATGATTTTTTACTAAAACAATTTGTAATGTTAAGATTCACTTGTGCCCCACAACAAATATTATTCCTAAAGTACGTGGGGCACAAACAAAGGAAGTGCAAGAATGAGATGTTTTTTATCCTAATACAACAATAAAAATTAATCCTTAACACTAAACAGTCCGGCACTGAAATAACGCTCTGCCCTGTCTACAAGTATAGTGGAGATAACTTTATCCTTTCCTATCTTTTCACCAATTCTAGATGCTGCCCATATATTAGCTCCCGATGATATACCTGCAAGAATGCCCTGCGTAGCAGCAAGTTCCCTTGACACATTTATTGCATCCTCGTCTTCTACTTCTATAATCTCGTCAATTATGCCTGTATCCATTACTTGAGGTATAAAACCGTCACCAATCCCCTGTATCTTATGAATTCCCGGTCTGTGTCCCAACAGTGCCGATACGTTTTTAGGTTCTACTGCAACAATTTTACACTCAGGATTTTTTTCCTTTAAAAATCGTCCAATCCCTGTAAGAGTACCACCGCTTCCTAACCCTGATACAAATACGTCAACCCTTCCCTCAAGTTGCTGCCATATTTCAGGACCTGTAGACCTGTAATGGGTCTCCGGATTATCCTGATTTTCAAACTGCTGAGGTATAAAGATCGATTTATCCTCACCAGCACGCTTCTTAACTTCCTCAACCGAACCTCCGATACTTTCTTTTGCCGGCGTAAGAATTAGTTCTGCACCCAGACTTCTGATAAGCTTTTTTCTCTCATCGCTCATGTTTTCCGGCATAACAATTACAACCTTATACCCCTTCTGTACACCTACAAAGGCAATTCCAATGCCGGTATTACCCGACGTTGGCTCCATAATTGTCATTCCTTCTTTTAACACTCCGCGTTCTTCTGCTTTCTCAATCATATACTTTGCTATTCTGTCCTTTATACTTCCTCCAGGATTTAAAAATTCTGCCTTTGCATAGATGGGCATTCCTGTCAGCTTCTTTAGAGAAATCATCGGGGTATTTCCTATCAAATCAATTGCACAGTTAACCATAATAAATATAACCCTCCCCCATTAACATAATTATAAGTTCTACCGTTCATCTATATTTACATATTCACGGCGTTTAGAAACACTCTTATACGCCGGTCTGATTATTTTTCCGGCATTTACGATTTCTTCTATCCGGTGAGCACTCCAACCTGCTATCCTTGAAATAGCAAAAATCGGTGTAAACATCTCGTTCGGAAGACCAAGCATATTGTACACAAAACCGGAATAAAAATCAACATTAGCACTCACGCCTTTATACATTTTCCGTACATCGGCTATAACTTTCGGTGCCAAATCCTCTACTTTTGAATAGAGATTGAACTCAGCCTCAAGCCCCTTCTCCTTTGCAAGTTTCTTTGCATACTCTTTTAAAATCAAACAACGCGGGTCTGATATAGAATAAACAGCGTGCCCAATTCCATATATCAGTCCGGAACGGTCAAATGCTTCCTTCTTGAGTAGTCTCATCAAATACTCTTCAACCTCACTGTCATTATTCCAATCCTTAAGTTTGTTCTTCATGTCCTCAAACATCTGAACAACCTTTACATTTGCCCCCCCATGCCTAGGACCCTTCAAAGAACCCAGTGCAGCGGCCATAACAGAATATGTATCCGTTCCTGAAGATGTAACAACATGGGTCACAAAGGATGAGTTATTACCTCCACCATGTTCAGCATGCAGGACAAGTGCAATATCTAAAAGTGTTGCCTCCAGCTTTGTGTAATTGCTATCCGGTCTGAGCATGTGCAGTATGTTCTCCGCAGTACTTAACCCGGGTTTTGGACTATGGATAAATAAACTATTATTTCCATGGTAATGTGAATATGCCTGATAACCATATACTGCAAAGGCCGGAAAACACGCAATAAGCCTTAAACATTGCTGTAGCACATTTGTAATTGCAGTATCATCAGATTGGTCATCAAGGCTATAAAACGCCAGAACACTTCTTGCCAATACATTCATTATATCCTTACTTGGCGATTTGAGTATCATATCTCTTACAAAATCGTCAGGGAGCTGTCTGTAATCGGAAAGAAGCTGTTCAAAATCCTTTAACTGTTTTTTGTCGGGAAGATCACCAAACAAAAGCAAATAACAGGTTTCCTCAAAACCATGCCTGTTATCACGAATAAATCCATCAACAATATCATTAATGTCTATGCCTCTGTACATCAATCTTCCAGGAACAGGAATCATCTCATTTTCATCGATAATGTAGGAGTGGACTTCACCAATTTCTGTTAATCCAACAAGTACACCTTTACCATCAAGGTCACGAAGTCCACGTTTCACCTGATATTTTGCAAATAGTTCAGAATCAATTATGCTGCTTTTTTGAGCCAACTTACTCAATACTTCAATTTCGTCTTTATGCTGTATATATTTAGTATTAGCCATGTTATCTTACCTCCTTATTCGGAATATTGTCAATTATAGCTGTGTGCTTATCATTCTTAATATCCAAAACAGAGATCAAAAAAGGATGCTCTGAACACAGTTATGTTTATATTTATTTTACATAAATTACTAAGATTAAGCAATAGTCTTCCTGTAATTGGCAATATTTATTCCATTGGTTTAATCTGGTTTAGTGAGACTTTCAAGTGATTTGAGGTAAGCATATGCATAATTGTTATCACTGCCACACATTTCAATACACGGCTTTAGGCTTGAACATACAACAGGCCGTTCAGGGCTTCCGAAAATTTTGCACTTGTTATCCTCTGTCAATTGGATACACCTCACACCTGCCGGCTTTCCTTCAGGCATTCCTGGTATTTGTGAAGAGATTGATATAATAATACAGCACGCAGCACAACCTATTCTACATTCCATTTCACTAATTCCTTTCATATTTTTTAAAACCATATTTTTCTACATTATATTTCAAGAAGAATACCGTTTCAATATTAAAGTAAAACCTAATTTATTAAAGAATTTGTCATTAATAAAGACACAAATACCAGACATTGTCCATTCTGGGTCTAACACAAAGTATTTGAACTTTTTTGAATATTGTTTTTATTGACCAATAATCTTAAAATGTTAGGTATGCATGTTTTAGAATGGAGTGAAAAGAAAATGATAAATGAATACATAAGTGACCTGAAGCAGGAGTTTAAAGGATATAACGCCCAAAAGCTCAAACAGGATCTTCTCTCAGGTCTGACAGTAACTGCAGTTGCTCTCCCCCTTGCTCTTGCCTTTGGAGTAGGATGCGGTGCAACAGCAGCGGCAGGTCTGATAACCGCAATTATCTCAGGCCTGATAATCGCCTCACTTTCCGGGGCTTCCTTTCAAGTCTCAGGTCCTACAGGTGCGATGACAGCAATACTGATTCTACTATTTCAGAGATATGGTCTCAATGGAGTATGGCTAGCTGGTGCAATGTCGGGCATAATACTTGTAATTGCCGGCCTTTTAAAGTTTGGTAAGATTGTATCTTATATACCATCACCTGTTGTTACTGGATTCACCTCGGGAATAGCTCTGATTATTGCCATAGGTCAAATAGATAACTTTTTCGGGATAAAATCGGGGGAAGCAGAATCCACAGCTATTAAATTTCTAAATTATTTCAAAACAGGAATAAACCCTAATTGGTATGCTGTGCTTCTTGGATGCATAGTAATCGCTACAATGCTTTTATGTCCAAAGAAATGGAATGCTATAGTTCCTTCCTCTCTTGTGGGCCTGATAATAGCACTTGTAGCAAATCTGTTATTTAAATTTCCTGTTGCAGTTATTGGTGAAATACCAAAAACCCTTCTTCCAGACAGCAGGTTAAACCTTTTGTCTATTAATCTTTCAGAATTTAAGGGAATGATTATGCCAGCTTTAAGCATCGCAGCATTAGGAATGATTGAAAGCCTTCTTTGCGGTGAGGTAGGAAGCAAGATGAAGGGTGAAAAACTCAATGCAAACCGTGAGCTTGTTGCTCAGGGAATAGGCAACATTATAATACCGTTCTTTGGCGGAGTACCTGCCACAGCAGCCATTGCAAGATCAAGTGTTGCCATAAAATCCGGCAGCCAGACAAGGCTTGTAAGTATTTTTCATGCAGTAGGCCTTTTAGTATCCATGTTTGTACTTGGATCTGTCATGTCTCAAATACCACTTGCTGCTCTTGCTGGAGTCCTGATGGTAACAGCCTGGCGTATGAATGAATGGGAAAATATCAAGTATATCTTCTCAAAACGTTTCACAAGTGCAATATTTAAATATATCATTACAATGTTTGCAACTATTGTTTTTGATCTTACACAAGCTATCATAATCGGAGTAGTGTTTGCCAGCTTCATGTTTTTAGTCAAAATTTCAAATATGGGCATCAGTATTCATGAAGTGGATGAAAAAAGATTTAGTGAAAAAAGTGGTTTGTCTATTACAAAACCTTTAAAAGATGTTCGTGTAGTGTATTTTACAGGCCCAATCTTTTTTGCTACTGTAAAACAATTGAATACCCAACTTGCCGATATCGAAAAGACAAGTGTGTTGATTTTATCCATGCGTGGTGTTCCTCTTATTGACACTTCAGGTGTACAAGCTTTAGATGAACTATATCACCATTTAAAACAAAAAAACTGCCAATTAATGCTTTGCGGTCTTCAACCAAAGGTAAGAGAAATGTTAACAAAGAGCAATCTTGCAGAAAACATTGGAGAAGAGATGGTTTTCTGGAGTGCAGACCAAGCCATTATTGCTGCTCAGGATATGATTGTAGCATAGTTCTTCAAATAAGTACTTTAAACTATCGTCATGTTCATTTATAATAGTTATTATGTTGTTTAATAATACTTATTCTATATATCTAGAGTTATATTTTCAACATTTATAATAATTAATTAAAACAGGGGTGATTTGTTCGTGGGAGGACTTTTTGGGGTTGTGTCAAAAAATGATTGTGTAACGGACCTTTTTTTTGGTACCGATTACCATTCACATCTAGGGACAAGCCGTGGAGGCTTGACGGTCTGGAACGGAACCGGGTTTACAAGATCTATTCATAATATAGAAAATACTCAATTCAGAACTAAATTTGAGAGTGAACTTCCCAGTATGTCAGGTAATTTAGGAGTTGGATGCATTAGTGATAATGAGGCACAGCCATTATCAATTTATTCACATCATGGTAACTATGCGATTACAACAGTTGGCCGAATTAATAATGTAAAAGAACTTTCAAAAAAAGTTTTTGAAAAGCACTATCTTCACTTTTCAGAGATGAGTAAAGGTGAGATTAACCCTACAGAGATTGTGGCAGCCTTAATCGATCAGGAAAGCACTATCAAGGAAGGCATCAGAAAATCACAGGAAGCTATTGATGGTTCATGCTCAATGCTTATACTCACTTCCGAGGGTATTTATGCAGCCAGGGATCTTTATGGAAGAACACCACTAATAATAGGTGAAAAAGAAGGTTCTTTCTGTGTTGCATCTGAGTCATGTGCTTTTCCTAATTTAGGATATAAAACAAAATATGAACTTGGTCCAGGAGAAATTGTTTTTTTAACACCGGAAGGCATTGAAAAAATAACAGCCCCTGGAAATAAAATGAGGGTTTGTGCATTTTTATGGGTATACTACGGGTATCCTTCTTCATCATATGAAGGAATGAATGTTGAAATTATGCGCTATCGTAATGGTGCTGCTCTTGCACGTCATGATAATATTGATATTGATCTGGTTGCAGGAGTTCCCGATTCTGGAGTAGCACATGCCATCGGTTATTCCAACGAATCCCGGATTCCGTTTGGAAGACCTTTCATCAAATATACACCTACTTGGGCAAGAAGTTTTATGCCACAGGATCAGGAAATCCGTAATCTCGTTGCAAGAATGAAGCTTATTCCGATTCCTGAATTGGTACAGGAAAAGCGTGTACTGTTCTGTGACGATTCAATTGTACGCGGTACACAGCTTCGTGAAACAGCGGAATTGTTATTCAACTGTAACGCAAAAGAAGTACACATGAGGTCAGCTTGTCCTCCTCTTCTCTATGGATGTAAGTACCTGAACTTTTCAAGATCCCGTTCAGAGATGGATCTGGCAGCCCGACAAGCCATCGTAAATCTGGAAGGCTCTCAACCGCCTTCGATAGATGAATATTGTGACTCATCAACCGAAAAGCACAGCTGCATGGTAGACTGCATTCGAAAGCGTTTAAACCTAACAACATTAAAATATCAAACTTTGGAAGATATGATCAGTGCAATAGGACTACCTGAAAATAAGGTTTGTACTTATTGTTGGAATGGTAAAGAGTGATTTTTATCAAACAAATAACTATAAAGAGACAAGATTTTATTATCTTGTCTCTTTTTCTTAAAGTAATTTGTAAAGCAAATATACTAAAGGTATGTAGTATTTATTCATCAGTATATATGAAAATTTATAACTTTATTATCCTTGATCAAATCTTCATATATTTTCGCTATTTTTCTGCTAACCTCGAGAATCACAATACTTTCCAATATGGTAAGAACACTTGCATATCCAATAAACAAGTCCTCCTGAAAAAGAGCTATTATCTCACCTTCCGCAAGCTTTCTGAAATCTGATTTAGGAACACATATCAACATTCAAATTCCTCCTTTTGTTTTGCTGTAAATAGAGGTTACAATTATCGTACTAATATTATTCCCTAAAAAGTCCAAAAAATAATCAGGATTGCCTTAAATCAACTTCCATGTTCAATTATATGCTGTATTCTATCTGCCATATTCTCAACGTCAAGCACCTCATCAGAAAGCCCCGACTCGAATACACTCCTTGGCATACCGTATACTACACAACTGTCTTCACTTTGTGTAATACAGTAACAAAAACATTTTTCCTTCAGAGCACTCACACCTTCAAGACCGTCACACCCCATACCCGTTAGTATTACCGCTAATATTCTTGCCCCTTGATATTCCTGTGCCACTGATTTAAAGAGCACATCCGCTGATGGCCTGACTCCATTTACATATTCTGATTTTGACAAAACAACTTTCTTCAAAGCTTTGTCAGTAGCTACCATCATATGTAAACCTCCAGGTGCTACAATGCCTAAACCTGGTCTTATGATTTCTCCTTCCTGTGCTTCTGTAAAAAATATATTTGTTTTCACATCAAGAGACTTAGCCAACACATTTGTGAATTTAGGCGGCATATGTTGTACTATAAGTAATGGTACATTAATATTTTCTTTAAAACTAACAAACAACTTCTCAAGGGCATTCGGCCCACCAGTTGAGGAAGCCACCAACAACAGGTCTACTCCAGTCAACCTCTTATTTATATCTTTTGAATTCAAGCCATTTCTTATATTAATATCCAATTCTCTTCTGTAATTTAATTTGAAGCTTTTACTACGCCTACTTTCCTGACCTATAACAACACTACCCGGTACAGTACCTTTCAATACAAATTCCTTTGAAACATCCTGCTTTATGTCCTCACTCCCTGTCACAATGCCTTTTGATATAACCTCCTTCGATACATCAGTCTCTGGAACAGCATAGCACGATGCAGCACCATTACCAATTCTTTTCATACTTATTTTTTGAAGTGAAAGAAAAAGATTATCCCTCAAGATATCTATATTTTTGCTGAATTTATCTTCTAAAGGCTTTATAATGAAATCCTCTACCTCATTATTAGAAAATTTCGATGTGCTTTTTATATTTTCGCCTCCGGAGGCACTTATCATAATAACTGAAACTTCAGGCCAGCTGGCTTTTATTCTTTTAAGTGTCTCCCAGCCATCTATCTCAGGCATGTTGACATCTAAAATCACAACATCATATTTCCCATGTTGCAACCTTTTTAAAGCCAGATAACCACTGCACGCATTATGTTTAACCTCAGCAATGTCAGTAGCTACTACTGCTTCAGATATTATTTTCCTATATATTACAGAGTCGTCAACCACTAAAACCTTTAGTTTTTCCACTATATCATCCCTTCTGCAAATGCTGACTGACATGAGCTTATGTTGCTGAAGTTAAGTGGTATAAATCACCTTATTATGTTTACATTAGGTAATTCCAAAAAATTGCAACTATAAACTTTGCCTAATGAAATTTTTTGAAACACCTTAGTCATATCATTTTTGAATTTTTTCAGACAGACATGTAATTTAACATTTCTGTAATTAATGAAAATCACTGACATCGCTGCAGACTTTATATGATACTCTAATAATCAAGAAAAAAATTTGTTTATTAATATATATTCGCCATTTTCTAATAAAAACCTTTTTGTATTTATTTTTTTATGCAAAATTCAATCCATTCATACCAACCAAGAAATGGGAGAATGAAGTTGCAAAGCAAAAGACAAGGCTTTGGAAAACACCTTGTCTTTTTTAAACCGTATAAATATATATATATAGAAATTGCTTTAACTTTGTATCTTAACCAATGTTCCCGTGATATTCCTGCAGTGATTTAATTGGTGTAACTTTATTTTTACTTTCTTTAAATGCAGATATACCTTTTACACTGGCATTAGCAGCAGCCATCGTTGTTATATACGAAATCTTATATTTAATAGCAGTTTTACGGATATAGGAATCATCATCCTGACTTCTTTTGCCTATTGGCGTATTGATTATCAACTGAACCTCTTTGTTCATTATGCTGTCAACAATGTTAGGCCTTCCTTCATGTATCTTGTTTACCATTTCGGATACAACATTGTTTTCTGACAGGTACTTATGGGTACCAGCCGTAGCCTTGATCCTGAAGCCAAGTTTAATAAATTCCTTTGCAACTTCAAGTGCTTGTGCTTTATCTCTGTCAGTTACACTAATCAAAACTGTTCCTGATTCAGGCAAGGATACTTGGGTAGCCTCCTGAGCTTTGTAGAATGCGAGGCCGAATGAATCCGAAAGTCCTAACACTTCACCGGTTGAACGCATTTCTGGTCCAAGAACCGGGTCTACTTCCTGGAACATATTGAAAGGAAACACTGCTTCCTTCACACCATAATGAGGTATATTTAAAAGCTTGAAATTGTAATCCGAAAACTTCTTGCCGCCTGCCATATTTGAAACCATTAATTCAGTTGCAATATGTGCCATTTTTAAATTACATACTTTTGAAACAAGAGGAACCGTTCTTGATGCACGTGGATTGGCTTCTAGTACATATACCCTATCATCTGCAATGGCATACTGCATATTCATCAGACCTATTACATTTAGTTCTCTGGCAATCTGTTCAGTATATTTGCGGATTGTGGCAAGATGCTTTTCAGGTATACTGATAGTTGGAATAACACATGCCGAGTCTCCAGAGTGAATTCCTGCAAGTTCTATGTGCTCCATTACTGCAGGCACAAACACATCTTTACCGTCAGAAATTGCATCTGCTTCCGCCTCAACCGCATTATTGAGGAACCTGTCAATGAGTATCGGACGTTCTGGAGTAACATCAACAGCTGCCTCAACGTATTGCCTGAGCATTTCTTCATCATATATAACTTCCATGCCTCTTCCGCCTAAAACGTAAGACGGACGTACCATTAAAGGATATCCGATGCGGTTAGCTATTTTTATGGCTTGTTCCATATCACTTGCCATACCTGATTCCGGCATAGGTATTCCAAGCTTTTCCATCATAATACGGAAACGATCTCTGTCTTCCGCAAGGTCTATAGCATCCGTTGTTGTACCTAATATCCTTACACCTGCTTTTGCAAGTTCAGACGCAATGTTTAGAGGCGTCTGCCCCCCAAACTGCACTATTATACCTAATGGTTTTTCTTTTTCATATATACTTAATACATCCTCTACGGTAAGAGGCTCAAAGTACAATTTGTCCGACGTATCATAGTCTGTTGATACTGTTTCAGGATTACAATTTACCATAATGGTTTCATATCCCATTTCACGTATTGCAAACGCTGCATGAACACAACAGTAATCAAACTCTATACCCTGACCTATTCTATTAGGCCCTCCACCAAGAATCATAATCTTCTTATTGTTACTCACCGGTGCTTTATCGGGTGCGTTATAGGTGGAGTAATAATACGCAGAATTTTCCACACCACTTACCGGTACGGGTTCCCATCCTTCTACAACACCAAGTGCTGTACGGCTGTTTCTAATCTGTGTCTCACTAACACCAAGAAGTTTGGCAATATACTTGTCTGCAAAGCCATCTATCTTTGCACGTTTAAGCAAGTCATCCGGTAAACTACCGCCCTTATGCTTCAATATTTCTTCCTCGAGCATTACCAATTCCTTCATTTGCTCTATAAAGTACTTCTTAATATGTGTAAGCTTATTCAGTTCGTCTACATCAGCACCTTTTCTCAATGCCTCATACATAATAAACTGTCTTTCACTGGTTGGCTCTGCTAGCATTTCCATTAACTGTGCAAGTGTCTTTTTGTTAAAGTCCTTTGCAAACCCCATTCCGTGGCGTCCTATTTCAAGTGAACGTATTGCCTTATGCAAAGCTTCTTTATAGGTTTTACCTATACTCATTACCTCTCCGACTGCTCTCATCTGTGTTCCAAGTTTGTCTTTTGCTCCCTTGAACTTTTCAAATGCCCAACGAGCAAACTTGATAACGATGTAATCTCCGGAAGGCACATATTTATCAAGAGTTCCACTTTTCCAGTACGGAATTTCATCAAGGGTCATACCTGCTGCAAGAAGTGCAGAAATTAATGCAATCGGAAAACCTGTAGCCTTAGACGCAAGTGCAGATGAACGGGAAGTCCTTGGATTTATCTCTATAATGACAACTCTGTCAGTTTTAGGATCATGGGCAAACTGAACATTCGTACCACCTATTACCTCAATTGCCTCAACTATAGAGTATGCATATTTTTGTAGTCTTTGCTGAAGTTCAGTGCTGATAGTCAGCATAGGTGCAGAGCAAAAGGAATCTCCCGTATGAACTCCCATAGCGTCAATATTCTCAATAAAACAAACTGTTATCATTTTGTTTTTTGAGTCGCGGACTACTTCGAGTTCTAATTCTTCCCAGCCAAGAACAGATTCTTCAACAAGCACCTGTCCAACCATACTTGCAGATATACCTCTGCCTGCAACGAGTTCCAGCTCTTCCATGTTGTATACTAGGCCACCGCCTGTACCTCCCATTGTGTACGCAGGACGGATTACAACAGGAAAACCAAGTTTTTGTGCTATCTGTTTTGCTTCATCTACAGTGTATGCTGGTTCGCTTTTAGGCATTTCAATACCCAGCTTGTTCATGGTTTCCTTAAAAGCAATACGGTCTTCACCCCGTTCAATAGCATCAAGCTGAACGCCTATTACTTTTACGTTGTACTTATCAAGTACACCTGCTTTTGACAACTCCAGGCACAGATTTAAACCTGATTGGCCTCCAAGATTCGGAAGAACCGCATCCGGACGTTCCTTTTCAATTATTTCAGTTAAGCGCGGTACATTTAACGGCTCGATATACGTTGCATCCGCCATACCGGGATCAGTCATTATAGTTGCAGGATTTGAATTTACCAGTATAACCTGGTAACCTAATTTACGAAGTGCCTTACAAGCTTGGGTACCCGAATAGTCAAACTCACATGCTTGTCCTATAATAATCGGTCCTGAACCGATTATTATTATTTTGTTAATATCAGATCTTTTTGGCATACTATCTTCTCCTCACCATTGAGCTTGGCTCATTCATTGAGCTCTGTGAAATATTATATAACAAAACTTGCAAAAATCATAACATTTTTATAATTAAATTAAAGTTATTTTTTTGAAATTCTATTTTATGTGCTTTTTATACATTAATTGGTATATAAAAACAATAGGTGAGCGAAATGTTTCATAAAATATTTAACGTTTATCATTAAATTTTATTTGACTATAGTTAAATAAAATGCTATGCTAAAATTAAAGAAATGGAGGAGATAATATGACTAAAGATTTCGATTTAAATAAGGTCAAGAAATTTTCAAAAGGTTTAAGGATTACTATGAATGTATTTTTCTGGGCATCCATAGCTTTTATTACACTTACGGTAATATTTGCTGTAGCAATTAAGTTTTTGCCCAAAGAATACTTATCAGCAAAATACCTTATCAACAATCATATTTCATTTGATTTTAATGGAGGTCTGAAGTATTTCCCAGCTCAAGGTTATTTACCCGAAAACACAGACTTTACACGTGTCATTGTGAGCATGATTGGAACAGCATTTACTTATTGTCTGGCACTATCAGTTATATTCAAAGAAATACGGGATATTTTAAAAACCGTTGAAATGGGTATACCTTTTGAGAAGGAAAATGCAAAAAGATTATCCAGAATCGGAAGTGTTCTGATAGGTGGATCTATTTTATTTAACGCTATGAATGGTTTAGTTACAGTAAATATCATTAAATCATTGGGAATTAAGAATTTTGATTTTGTTCTCAGCCCAGATCTCTTTATTCTTTTTACAGGACTTTTAGTACTTATTCTTGCGGGAGTTTTTAAATACGGATCATATTTACAAAACGAATATGATACTACACTTTAAGGGGCGGTGAATAATATGGCTATCATCATACGCCTTGACAGAGTATTGGCAGATAGGAAAATGCAACTCAACGAGCTGGCTGCACAAGTTGGAATCTCCAATGTGAACCTTTCAAACTTGAAGACCGGAAGAGTTAAAGCCGTGAGATTTTCAACGTTAAATGCAATCTGCAGGGTCCTAAACTGCCAACCTGGAGATATTCTCGAATATTCCTATGTTGAAGGTGAAGACTTAGATTTCGAGGCTGATTTGGAATAATCAGCCTCGAAGGAAATACTACTAAATCTGATTTTTTCATTATCCAAAGCAAGTACTATATTTTAGCAATACTTAAGCGTACATATTCTTTCTCATAGCTGCAAGTTCTTCATTTTCCAGATACTCATCATAAGTTACAGGTCTGTCTATCAAACCTTTTGGAGTTATTTCGATTATTCTGTTTGCAACAGTCTGAACAAACTGATGGTCATGAGATACAAACAACACCGTACCCTTATAATTTATCAGACCATTGTTGAGTGCAGTAATAGACTCAAGGTCTAAATGGTTTGTCGGCTCGTCCAATATAAGAACGTTTGCACCCGAAAGCATCATTTTTGACAGCATACAACGTACTTTTTCTCCTCCTGAAAGTACAGATGCCTTTTTCAATGCTTCTTCTCCTGAAAAAAGCATTCTTCCAAGCCAACCCCTAAGGAAAGTCTCAGTCTGATCCTTTGAATACTGCCTTAACCAATCAACCAGGTTTAAATCCACACCATCAAAATACTCTGAATTGTCCTTTGGAAAATATGCCTGCGAAGTAGTTATACCCCACTTAAAATCGCCACTGTCAGGCTTTAATTCTTCCATAAGTATTTTGAACAGAATTGTTTTGGCAAGTCCGTTCGGACCAACAAAAGCTATTTTATCGCCTTTATTAACATTAAAACTTATATTATCTAGCAGCTTCTCGCCATCTATATTCATGCTTAGGCCATTAACCATAAGCAGATCATTTCCAGCTTCCCTGTCAGGTTTAAAATCAACAAAGGGATATTTTCTAGATGACGGCTTAATATCTTCAAGCGTAAGCTTATCCAGCAACTTTTTTCTCGATGTAGCCTGCTTGGATTTTGAAGCATTTGCACTAAAACGCTGAATAAACTCCTGAAGTTCTTTAATCTTTGCCTCTGTCTTCCTGTTTAAATCCTTTGCCTGTTGGAGTGCCAACTGGCTCGACTCATACCAGAAATCATAGTTTCCAACGTACAGTTGTATTTTACCGTAATCAATGTCCGCTATATGAGTACAGACTTTGTTTAAAAAGTGCCTGTCATGGGATACAACTATAACAGTATTTTCAAAATTGTAAAGGAAGTTTTCCAGCCATGTTATAGACTCAATATCCAGATGATTCGTCGGCTCGTCAAGAAGAAGTATGTGAGGATTTCCGAACAGAGCCTGGGCCAGAAGAACTCTTACTTTCAGGTTCGCATCCATATCCTTCATCTTTTTATCGTGAAATTCTTCTCCTATACCAAGGCCATTTAAGAGTGTAGCTGCTTCTGATTCAGCTTCCCACCCGTTTAGTTCTGCGAACTCAGCCTCAAGCTCTGATATTCTTATACCGTCTTCTTCAGAAAAATCAGCCTTAGAATAAAGCTTTTCCTTTTCATCTATTATTTCGCATAATCTCTTGTGCCCCAAAATAACCGTCTTTATTACGTCATATTCGTCAAATTCATAATGGTTCTGCTTTAAAACCGCCAACCTTTCTCCGGGAGTAATAATTATTTCTCCTTTATTCGCTTCCACTTCCCCTGAAAGAATTTTTAAAAAAGTTGACTTTCCTGAACCATTTGCACCTATCATACCGTAACAATTGCCGGGAGTAAATTTTATATCTACATTTTCAAATAGTGCACGTCCACCATATCTAAGGGATATTCCACTTGCATGAATCATAATATCTACAACCATCCTTCTTTAATGTTTACCGCATATTATAACACACATATCATAATTCGTCCATTCATGAAAAAAGACCTTATACCACAAAGGGCATAAGATCTCTTCATTAATGATTAAGTTTTATTCTTCACTTTCAGTACACTTACTGTTCTGTTTATATATTCATAACTATGGATTAGGGAAAGTTACAGAACACTTTTCTCCTTTAGCATCCGTATAAGTAAAATTCAATCCGTTGCCAACCACTTGCAGGCATCCGTCAAATTTAGGGCTTTCCTCACCTGCTAATTTGTACTCTATATAAGCCTTATCTTTATTAAAACCAACAACCATACCATTTAGCACCACTTCCGTAGTAGTGGATGCTTTAACCGCTAAATCCACCTTGCAATAGATAGTTTCCTTACTCACTTTAAGGAAGTAATTCTCGGGTTGTCCGGACTTGACATATGTAGGGTCATTTTCAAGCTTATCAACTGGTTTTATGTTAGCCGGCTTTACAAATTTATCGACAGCTGTCTCAATAGCATGTGGTGTATACACCTCACCTTTTGGAGAAAGTGTAATTTTCTTGGTTGCATTATCCCAAATAACATCAAGATCCATTTGCTCTGCAACAAATCTTATAGGAAGCATTGTCCTGCTATTCTTGATAACCGGAGCCTGTTCAATTGTCACATCTTTCAATTCTACTCTTTCGCCGATTCTGTAATCACTGCATACAGTGGCGATATTACTTCCTATCTGCAGTTTTGTAAACTTGTATGTATTTAATGACCTGTAGTTTTCAACCAATTCACCTGTAACTTCATCTTCAAAAGAATAGTCATATACACTCATTCCTGATTTATTCAATATCTGAATGGTTCTATCTGTACCATTCCATATAACTATATATCCCAATGACTCGGATATAAATCTTAAAGGCACTAAGGTTCTATTACTTGAAGGATCAACATAGGGTGCAACATCTAAAGTCGTGCTTTTGCCATTAATTGTAGCTGTTGTACTATTTATCTGAAGTACAACTGTCTTTCCAGCCACTTCAGCCAAAGAAATATTTGTCGCCCCAAGAAATACCATAGAAGTCATCGCAAATGATAACAATACACTTAACAACTTTTTCCTCTTCATTAGAGTACCTCCTCAAATAACATAGAAATTTTTATTATTTATAAGTTATTAACTATTTATTTCTATAATCCCGAAGTAGTCCACCATATAATTGAACTTAACCTCATCTAACAAAAATCAAGTTTTTTTGTTATCCAGAGTAGGAACTTATATTTTGGACATACCTTATAACAATTATAACATATTGCAGCGTTAGCTGCAATCAAAGTTGTAATACCGATTGCAGCTAACAGAGTTATGTTATATGACCTTCGAATGTTTTAAAAACTTTCTTAAAAAAGTCTGTGTCTATCATTCATATTGCAAGATCTATGTGCTGTATTGTACCGGATAATCCATTCTCTTTCAGATATATACCTGTTTTTTGAATTTCTCCATTGAGGTTGTTTGAATTATCCTTTAAGCTAAACGGCGTGTTTACGTTTCCAATATATAGTGCACCTACTCCCTTTTCTGCAAGACTAAAAAGAACATCCTTCCCTGACCCGTCTTTAACCCATATCTTTAGATTGCTGAAAATAGCATCATTTTCATCTATCCACTTATTGCCATCCAAGTCGTACTTCTCAAGTTCTGCAAAACCATCTCCGGACTGAGGTCCAAAGAGCTCTTTTCCATCATTTATTATTCCATCATTGTTTAAGTCTAAAGCTACAAAACCACTTTCCTCTGATATAAAAGAAATTTTCTCAGTTGTGCCATCAAAGTTAAGATCAAAGTCTATTTTATTGTCTGATAGTTTTACAGAGCTGTTACCGAAGTTTATTACCAGTGGGTCAATCATTTTGGCGTCTCCGGCTCTTATAGAAATACTTTCAGAAGTTAAAAACTCTCTTTTAATATCCATATCAATACTAAACTCTATGTTTCGTCCATCAGAAGTTTTTACCCTTCCCTTTGCAGAAAATGTCATTGTCTCTTTTTCATAGTATTCCCGCTGATAATCATATTCTAATCCCCAACCGCTTTTGATTTGTGTGTTTTCATGATTTGCTGGCAGATAATCCGTTCCGATATTTTTCCGAAAAGCTCCTTCATTCATTTTTTCTGATACCTGAAGCTTGACTTTTTTACCGGATAAAGCCTCAATAAACTTTTCTATAAGCAAAATTTTGCGTTTGTCCTCATAGCTTAATTCACTGTCTTCTTTATCATCTTCTCTTGCCGCTCTTGCCCTTTTTAACTCACCTCTTCCGGTATCTGAAATTTCCAGAACATCAATGTGCTTATTCTGAATATTCATGTCCTTATTAGCTTTTGCTTTAATGCCAGATTTACCATCAGCCCAGATTTTTAAAGATTCTCTCTCACTAAAGCTCTCTGTGTAAGTCGATTTTGACGCCATCAATACAGATGATTCTTCTATCCTCATAAAAAATACCGCCTCCTTGCTTTTATGAGCTTTATTCTATTGGATTCATCCTTGAAGAACTTATTTAATTGTAAACCCGAAGTGCTATTTCGAAGTGGCAATCTTGTCGATAAGAGCTTACTTTTGAAGAGAATGGTGTATAAATATTCTTTAGTCGGTATTAATGCTCTAATATATTTATCGGCTAATTATTTAAAATTTTTACTACATAAATTTAAACATTTATCCTATATCAGGCCTTCATCTTCCGCTTTACATATAACCTTTAGTACTCCCTCATCAATATTTGACGGAGCCTCAAAACGTGCTCTGGCTCTAACACCTTCTGGAGCATTCTTCATAGCATAACTATAATATGCAGCTTCCATCATGGGAACATCATTAAAGTAATCGCCGAAAACCATTGTAGCCTTATAATTTACATGGAGTGCAGCCTGTAATTTTTTTATTGCAACCCCCTTATCCACATCCAGCCTTCCAAAGTCCATCCAATGTTTTCCTGAAACAATAACATTTACTTCCCGCCCCCATTTATTGTTAAACATCTCGAACGAATTATCCTGAGCAGATACATAATCGTAAAGTGCAACCTTAAGTATATCATCATCAACACACAACAGATCCTGAACATGCTCACAGTTTATATAGTATTTTCTCACTTCAGCTTCAAATTCAGGATTAGTTGTTTCAACATACGCACTTTTTTTACCACAAAGTACGATATCACGATCTCCGGCATTTCTTATATCTTTGATTATTCCTTCAACCTTTTGTCTTTCAAATGCACGAAAAAAAAGCTCTTTCCCATGATGCATAACAAGTGCACCATTTTCTGCTATAAAAACAAGCTTACCCTTCAAAGGAAAAAAATCGTTAATTAGTTTTTGGTACTGGCGCCCGCTTGCTATTGCAAAATAGACACCTTTGTTTTCAAGTCGCCTGATCAATTCATGAAATCCATCTGGAATTTCTGCGTCACCATTTAATAATGTTCCATCTACATCGGTAGCTATTAGTTTTATCATTCTCCAACACCTTTTTTAAAGTACATTTTTATATTTTTTAAATCTCGTGCCTCATAACCAAGGATAACGAAAAAACAACTTCCTATTCTCATATTTTGAAAATGTTATTAAATCAACTTTTTCGTTATCCAGAGTTGGAACTTATATTTTAGCCATACCTGAACTTACAAGACAAAATTATAATACAGGATTTGTTATGAGTGCAACAACTATTGCAAGAACAAAAAACGTAAGAACGACTGTTGCAAATAATGAAATCCTCTTATAGTTTAAAATGTTTATTACTCTGGTCTTTACAATATTCTTGCCGAAAGCTGCAGACAAAAATACTTTTTGCACGGAACTCATATTTACAAGTGCCTGTGCGTATTTCTTTTTCTCCTCGGCATGAAGCCTTGCGGTAGCCTTTAAGTCACACGAAATTTCCATATCATCGAGAAAAAGCCTTAAAAACATCCATATAAAAGGGTTAAACCAATGAAGACATGCGGTAAATATAGCAAGCAACCGGATAAAATTGTCATGTCGTTTCATATGAACCTGTTCATGCAATAATATAAATTTTAACTCAGGAGATTCTTCATCAATACCCGAAGGAATAATGACCCTCTGCCTGAAAATACCGAATACTATAGGAGATTCCACCTTGCTGCTGACATAGATGTTATCGCTAAGCTTCCACGCCCTTCCAAGCTCATTCCTTGATACCTTGTAGAGAATAATAACTCCGAGGATAGCTATTCCTACTCCTGCAATCCAAATAAAAGATGCTCCTTCAAAAACTGCTTTAAGGTTATCATTCCTATAGGTAATCGGAAAATATTCTTCTGCAGCACCCACATAATTTGACATTGATACATGTAAATTATCCCGCCCCAACACAGGCACTTTTACTATTTTCTTTATCAGCCGTCCAAAAAAAATCAGAGCACTGGCTTTGCTCGGAACAGCAAAGGGGATAACAAGACGTATAAAAACAAGACTCCACAAGACATATACTATATTCCTCGGAATTCTTTTTATAATGCGAAGCGATGCGATTATCATGCCTACAAGGGTAGCAGCAATACTCATATTTAATAAAAAGTAGAATGCTGTAGCAATCACATCACTCACCACTTTTCTCAATAATTCTCTTAATTTCTTCAATCTCGCTGGCACTTAAATTTTCTCTGCCTACAAAGGCTGCAAAAAAAGCTTTTTTGGAACCATTAAACAACTTATTTATAAGGTTGTCCGTTTCTGCCTGCTGAACCTGTTCCTTACTTACGATGGGATAACAAGTGAAATTAGGTTCTTTTCTCCTTACCGCTCCCTTATCAACAAGCTTTTTTAGCACAGTGTAAGTTGTATTCTTATTCCAACCAATTTCTTTATCTGCAATAATGGCCAGCTCCTTTGCAGTTATAGGAGCACTACTCCATACATACTCCATCAGCTTCAACTCGCTGTCAAACAACTTTATATATTCCATAATAATCCACTCCAGATAATTGAGGTAATATAAATTCTTCATTCTATAAATTATTTTACATTAGATGCTCCCCTTTGTAAAACTAATTGAGAAAAACATCTATATTGAACGCGATGAAAATGGAGCAGGTAATAGTTCTCCTGCTCCATTTAGGAATTCTGAAAATATAACTTAAATAGCTTTTCTTTTTTCACCTGCATCGCTTATCGAGCAGATAAAATACTTCTTTTCGTTTATTATCATTCTGTGATTTCTTTTGTTTATTTCAGATATATTCAAGGTCTTAATCTTTCTGTCAGAAACATCATATACTTCTACCTTTGAACCTGCTTCTACGATCTTGTTAAAAAACATATCCGGCCTTTCGCTCTTAAAACAACGCTTTCCAATCAATACATTTCGAACAGGGGTTACTCTTAAAACATACATTTGCTATCACCCTTTCAGCCAACTCTGAATTTTTTGCTATATCTGTTTGCATAGCTGCTTGCAACAAATGAATCAGGTTTTATTTTTGCGTCAATGCCGATACCTTCAAAATACCCCACCATTTCCCTGATGAGTTTTCTTGTTTCTCCTTTTGTACCTACATCAATATGAGCTTCAAGCTTACAATCAAAGTTTTTATATTTAAAAGTAAAATCATACAAGGCATCCATTAGCTGATCATTGAGCATATATACCATTTCATAGGTCATCAAAGTCTCTTTCGATATCTTTTCCTTAAGGTTTTTGTATTGCTTATTCTCAATTGTTTTACTCACACAGCACCAAGCTCCCTGCCCTAATCTGTGTACATGAATTCCTGTCGCAAAACAAGTATATCTTCCCTTTACCTGTGAATCGGTTCCAACAGCTATCCTGTACTGACAGTCAGGATTTGCTTTAATAAAGTACCGAATACTTGCTACAACATCTGCAAAACTCATATTCTTTTGCATGGAATTAAAAAATCTCATTTTTTCTCACCAACTTTTAACTTTATTTTATTGAAGCATCGCTTGCGTTTCTTTCATTTCACTGCAATTATATTGAACTGGATAAAGATTTTACATCGCCAAAATAAAAAGTGGTTAAATCCACTAATTGGATTTAACCACTCTATTTTTGTAAATGCATTTTAATAAAAACCCCATCACCATGAAATATTATACGGGTCTAATGTTTCATCACATTTATAAAACAGAGGATTAATCCAATGTACGCAACTGGAATCCATACTTTGTTTGACTGATAATTTTAGTGTAATATTCATTTTTCTTTGTTCGCAGTGTCTAAAACAATACATGGTAATCCTCCTTTCAAATAATCATTATAACAAAAATTTTGACAATCACTTATTACCAACGCAGCAACACTTTTCTAAGCATAACACTTATATAATAACACATCCATAATTACCACGTCAACAAAAAAATGGAAATGTAATGTTTTTGTAATATATCCTCGCCTATGCAACCTATTCTAATACTTGCCGAAATCCATAGCGTCTAAAGAGATGTTCTTTTTGCTATTGAGTGCTTTCTTTTTTGAAACCGGCTTGCTTTTTTTATCAGCCTCTTGTAAATAACCAACAATATCAGCATCTATCAGCTTGTATTCTGATTCTGATTTTGCTTTACTATACTTTCTTACTTTAAATCTGCTTACCATTTCATTAAGCATGTCTGCCTGACTTGACAATTCCTGACTTGACGCTGCACTCTGCTCAGATGTTGCAGAGTTTGTCTGTACAACCTGTGAAATCTGCATTACACCTTGATTGACTTGTGCAATTCCAGTGGCCTGTTCATTTGATGAATCAGCTATTTCAAAAACAAGATTTGCTGCTTTGCTGACACCATCCACTATTTTATTGAGTGCCTCTGCAGTTTCTTTTGCTATAGTCATACCTTTTTCCGTTTTTGTGACCGTTCCTTCTATTAAAGAAGTGGTTTCCTTCGCCGCTTGCGAGCTTCTTCCTGCCAGACTTCTGACTTCATCTGCTACAACAGCAAAGCCCTTTCCGTGCTGACCTGCTCTGGCAGCTTCAACAGCGGCGTTTAACGCAAGAATATTGGTCTGGAAGGCTATATCATCAATTACCTTTATAATTTTCGAAATATTTGTTGACGCCGATGCTATTTCATCCATTGATTTTAACATATCTTTCATATGGTTATTTCCGTTTACGGCATCTTCCTTTACTGCCATAGCAAGTTCACTTGCTTCCTTAGCATTGACTGCATTCTTTTTGGTTTTCTCCGATATTGTGTCCATTATTGATGACAACTCTTCTACTGAACTTGCCTGCTCTGTTGTGCTCTGTGATAACATTTGAGATGAATCTGCAATCTGTTTTGAGCCTGCCGATACCTGATATGCTGCATCACCCATTTTATTGAGCACATCATTAAACGAGTCCAATATATTATCCAGAGAGTTCTTTATTTCTACAAAATCACCTTTAAATTCTTTACCTATTGTTATATCCATAATACCTTCTGACATCTGGTGTAATACCTGTGTAATTTCACCGATGTATCCTTTTAAATTACCGATTGTTTTATTCAGTGCATCTTTTATTATTGCATGTTCACCTTTATAGTTTCCATTCATGCTAACTTGCAGATTTCCTTTTTCCAGCTCTTCAAGAACACCGGATGCTTCATTTATAGGATCTATTACTGCATCTAAGGTCTTATTTATCCCCTCAATTATTTCCCTATACAAACCCTTAAAGTTTTCAGCTCTTCCACGAACCTTGAGCTTACCGTCAATAGCTGCACCAGTTAAAGTATTAGCCTCGTAGACAAGACCTTTTATAGATTCTACAGTTTTCATAATGGCAGGAGACAACTCATCCTCACTATCCTTAATGTTCAATTCAAAATCAAAATCGCCAACCGCTATCTTGTTAATTGGCAAAACAACATACTTTTGAAGATCATCGGCATAATGATCCATGGTAGCTGCAAGCTGTCCTATTTCATCTTTTCTGTTAAGATTCAGCCTGTTTTTGAGATGTCCCTTCTCTATTTCCTTTATCATTGCTACTACTGACGCAAGTGGTCTTGAAATGTTTTTGACTATTGCTAAAGAAATCAGTATGAGTACGACTAACACCATTGCTAACGTAATTAGAATAAAAACAGTAGCTTTCATTTGTTTTTGTGCATAAATTTCTTTATTCATTTCTATTGCTGATTCCACTGTTATTGACAATTCATCCAAATGTCCACGTGCATTTTGAAAGAATGTTTCCCAGCCTTCTGTCATACTTTTATCTTCCATAACTGTGTTTGAAATTTTAACCCAATCATCTATTTCAACGTCTATTTCTTTTATAATTTCAAAGGCCGAAAGCTTACTTGCATTGCTTTTATAATTTTCCCAGTCCTCTTTGCTTTCTTTTAACAGAGTTTCTGCATTCGCAACTCTCTCTTTTGCAGTTTTGATATTATCATTAAAGAAGTCAATATTGTTTTGATTACTTTCCTGCAACTCTTTTGTCAGCAGAACCGACTGAACTGCTGTATACGCCTGATACAAATCCCTGTCAGCGTTTAAAACATCATTTTGCACATAGTTCACAGTGTCAAGCATATTTGCCAGGTCTTTCTGGACAGATGTAATGCTTATTAAAGCCACAGCCGAGTAAGCAGTAAAAATAATTATTGATAAAGCTATAATCATTAATATTTTTGTTCTTATTGCCAAGTTTGAAATCCATTTCATCATATACATTCACTCCTTTTTTAATGGTATTACAGACCACTATTGTAAAACTTTAACACTTACGGTGATTTACAGCATCCTGTTTTTATTTCAGAATCTTACAAAACAAATATATAGCTCTTATGTATGTTTTTATTAAATAAACAAGTTTAACGTAAATGCACTATATATTTCGGCATAATTTCAAAATTGATTCACTATGATTTTTGTGCAAAACCAAATAATATTCATATTTATATTCAATACGCAAATAATATAAAAGATAACATTATTTAATCCTAAACACAGGAGGAATAGTCAATGAGGGAAAAAATGAGAGACAAAAAAGCAGTTAAAGAGCCAATAGGTGATCCTGCTTTCTACAATGACCAGATAGACGCAAATAAAGAGCCTGTAAAAGCAACAATGGAAAAGAAAAAAGGTAAAAATTGCAAAAGCGGACTTTAATTTTATTTTTTGAAAGGCTGGGGGACTATTTCCCGCCAGCCTTTACAAATATTCCATTATAATATAGATTACAACCCTATTTGAGCCTTTCTTCCCAAGCCTCTGGAATCTCCTTTGCTCTCTTCCACAATAACATTATGAAAAATTTTGGCGAATAATAGTTAAATATTTGTCAATTTCCGATGACAATTTTGAAATACCTCGCTATAATATATAGATGTGGATATTAAAATTACTATTATTTTAATTTTTACTATAAGTCTACGAATGTATTTTGAGGTGAAAGGAAATGAAAACATTAACAAGTCAAAACCGTATCAAAGTAACGGTTAACGGCCGGGAAATCGAAGTGTATGACAATTTAACCATTCTTCAGGCATTACTTCAGGAGGATATACATATTCCTCATCTGTGTTATGATATAAGGCTTGAAAGGTCAAACGGGAACTGCGGTTTGTGTGTAGTTTCAATTGGACCGAACGGTGAAAAAGACGTCAAAGCTTGTCAGACCCCTATTAAAGAAGGAATGGTAATATGTACAAACAGCCCTAAACTGGAAAGCTACCGTAAAGTACGTCTTGAACAACTACTTTCAGACCATAATGCCGATTGCGTGGCACCCTGCGTTATGACCTGCCCTGCAAACATTGACATACAGACTTACCTACGTCATGTAGGCAATGGTAATTATGAATCTGCCATAAGAACCATAAAGGAAAGAAATCCTTTTCCTATAGTTTGTGGACGAGTTTGTCCGCATCCATGTGAGGCACAATGTCGACGCAATCTTGTTGATTCACCTGTAGCAATCAATTATGTAAAACGTTTTGCTGCCGACTGGGACATGTCACAACCGAAGCAATGGGTTCCAGCCAAGAGCCCTTCAACCGGAAAAAAGATAGCTATAGTCGGTGCTGGACCATCGGGTCTTTCAGCTGCATACTACAGTGCTATAAAAGGGCACGATGTTACAGTGTTTGAACGCCAACCGCATGCAGGTGGAATGATGAGGTACGGCATACCTGAATATCGCCTTCCAAAGACAACTTTGGACAAGGAGATTGATATAATCAAAAGCCTCGGCGTAAAAATAATGACAGGAAAATCTTTAGGAACTCATATACGCCTTGAGGATCTGCATAAAGATTTTGATGCTGTTTATCTTGCAATCGGTTCATGGAATGCAACACCTATGCATATTGAAGGTGAAAACCTTGAAGGTGTCTGGCTGGGAATACAATTCCTTGAACAGGTGACAAAGAATGCAGAAATAAATATGGGCGAAAATGTCATAGTAATCGGTGGCGGAAATACTGCTATTGACTGTGCTCGTACAGCCCTCCGAAAAGGAGCAAAATCTGTCAAGCTTGTATACCGTCGTACTCGGGAAGAAATGCCTGCCGAACCTTATGAAGTTGAAGAAGCTCTGCACGAGGGTGTTGAAATGCTGTTCCTGATGGCACCTACAAAAATCACCTCTGAAGGCGGCAAAAAGAAGCTTGGCTGTATAAAGATGACTCTTGGTGAACCTGACCGTTCAGGTCGCCGCCGTCCTGTCCCTGTTGAAGGCAGTGACCTTGAAATTGAGGCAGATACTATAATCGGAGCTATTGGTCAAAGTACCAATACACAATTCCTGTACAACGACCTCCCTGTAAAACTTAACAAGTGGGGAGATATTGAGATCAACGGAAAGACATTGCAAACTTCTGAAATCAATGTATTTGCCGGAGGAGACTGTGTAACCGGACCTGCAACCGTAATTCAGGCTGTTGCTGCTGGCCGCTATGCTTCTGACACTATGGATAACTTCTTAATGAAAGGCTATATAAAAGAAGAAAATGTTGACTACAGTTGTAGCCGAGGTTCTATGGAAGACCTTCCAAAATGGGAATTCCGGGAAATTCCTAAAGTTCAGCGTGCTAAAATGCCGTCAATTTCAGTTACTGAACGTAAAAACAATTTTAATGAGGTTGAATTGGGTTTAATGGAGCAGACTGCCCGGGAAGAAGCTCGCCGATGTTTAAAGTGCGGCTGCCGCGAACGTTATACCTGTGATTTGAGAAACGAAGCAACCTCACATGGTATAGAGTTTGAAAATCCTATTCATGAACGCCCATATATACCTATTGTTGATGATCATCCCTTTATTATTCGCGACCACAACAAGTGTATCTCCTGCGGCCGTTGTATAGCTGCATGTTCTGAAATTGAAGGTCCGGATGTACTCACTTTCTATATGAAAAACGGCCGCCAATTAGTCGGTACCAAGAGTGGTCTTCCTCTACAGGAAACAGATTGCGTAAGCTGCGGTCAGTGTGTAACTGCATGTCCTTGTGGTGCTTTAGACTACCGTCGTGAAAAAGGGAAAGTTATGAGGGCAATCAACAATAACGAAAAAACTGTTGTTGCTTTTGTTGCACCTGCAGTACGCAGCCTTATCTCAAAAACTTTTAAGGTTCCTTTTGAAGATGCCTCACCATTTATGGCAGGACTTCTTAAAAAACTTGGGTTTGACAAGATATTTGACTTTACGTTCGCAGCCGACCTGACCATTGTGGAGGAAACGACAGAGTTTCTGACAAGGGTTTCAAATAAAGGTGTAATGCCTCAGTTTACCTCCTGTTGTCCAGGTTGGGTCAACTTTGTTGAAAAGCGTTACCCCGAAATAATCCCTCACCTGTCCAGCTGTAAATCACCACAAATGATGATGGGGGCAACGGTTAAGAATCATTATGCAAAACTTGCCAGTTTAGATAAAAAAGACCTCTTTGTGGTTTCCATTGTTCCATGCCTTGCAAAGAAACACGAGGCAGCACGTCCGGAGTTTGCTCCAGAAGGTATCCGTGATGTCGATGCTGTACTCACAACAACAGAGATGCTCGAAATGGTCAAACTGGAAAATATCCAGATTTCCGAAGTTGTTCCTCAGGAATTTGATGAGCCATACAGACAGGTTTCAGGTGCCGGTATACTCTTTGGTGCCTCGGGTGGAGTTGCTGAAGCTGCACTTCGTATGGCAGTTGAAAAATTGACAGGAAAAGCTCTTACAGACCATCTTGACTTTGAAGAAATCCGTGGCTTTGAAGGTGTCAAAGAGGCTACAGTTGAAGTTGATAATACTAAAGTACGTGTTGCCGTTGTTAGCGGTTTGCATAACGCTGAACCAATAGTGGAAAAAATTATTCAAGGTGTAGATGTAGGATATGATCTTATAGAAGTAATGGCATGTCCTGGCGGATGTATTTGTGGTGCAGGGCATCCTGTTCCTGAAAAGATAGATGCTATGGAGAAACGCCAGCAAATACTTGTAAATATCGATAAAGTTTCAAAGTATCGTAAGTCACAAGAGAATCCTGACATTTTAAGGCTATATGATGAATTCTACGGCGAAGCAAATTCTCACCTGGCTCACGAGCTCTTGCACACTCACTATACACCGAAGCGAGGAGATAATGCCTGCAACACTGTACGCAAAAAGGATAATTCCGCCTTCGTTGTACAGGAGTTTACAATTTGTATGTGTGAATCGTGTCTGGCAAAAGGTGCTGGGGAGCTTTATCAGAACCTCACAGATACAATGAAGCATTACAAAATGGAGCCTTTCTCCAAGGTCAAAACAATCCGTCTCAAGGAAAATCATGGTGGTAAAGGTGTTTACGTTGCACTTAACGGTCAGCAGATTGAAGAGCCTTTGCTAAGTACTTTAGACAAAGATACAAAATAGATTTATATATGCAAAAAGTCGCTATTTAGCGGCTTTTTGCATATTCACGATAATTATTCATCATCAGCGGGGAATTTATCGATTTTTCCCAGCAAATATTGTCTCATAATTGCAAAGTCCAAAGAATTTACTTTAGAGTTTCCATCAACATCGGCTGCATATTTCCCTATCTCTGAAAGTATTCCGGTTTTATAACCTAATAAAAGCTGCCTTACCTGTGCAAAATCGAGGGAGTTCATTTTGCCATCAGTGTTAGCGTCACCAAATTTATAGACATTTACTCTCTGAGGCTTTGATACTTCATTTCCAACTTCGTCAACAGCAGTCCAGACAACAATTGTCTCTCCAAGCGGAAAACTTTGCAGTGCATTGTTTGAAACCGAAACCTTGAGTACATCTTTTGCAATTGCATCACCAAGGTTGACCGACTTGCTGTCCGAGTGCGTTCCAATAATAATATCAGGCGGAACAATTAATTCAGGTGGATCCTCATCAATAACCAGAGTAACTTTTTGAATAGCCTGTGTCATATTACCAGCTTCATCTTTTGCACTCCAAAGAACATTTGTTGTTCCTAAAGGAAAAGCTTCCGGTGCATTATTTGAAACTTCCACAACAGAGTTTCCGATTGCGTCTGCCCATCCAATATCAACAACCGTCAGCTGTTCTGTAGTTGCTAAAGTAATATCTGCCGGCGGTTCAAGAACCGGTGGTGTCTTTTCGTGGTTGATATTAATGATTTGCACCAGGTTTTTCGGTGCTTTTTCCTCTTCTGTGTCTGTGAACGAATAGGAGTATAATTCATTTGCTGCACCACCACCTACAGTAATAATATTATCTTTATAGGTAGTGACACCAAAATTTGCTATGTCACTTAGAAGAGCTTTAAGATCCTTTAAAGTATTGTTTACAGGGTCATATTCGCAAACTCTTATACCATCTTTAGATGCATCTCTCCAAAAACCATAAAATTTACCATTTAGAATAGTAATACCACGACTACCATAAAATTTAATTTTGTCCCCAACCTCCCAACTTTTGCTTACTGTATCATAAATTCTTAGTGTACTGTCATCTATATAAGGATTTGTATCAAATGCTCTAACAATATCCGGATCATATCTACTGCTGTTAAATATGTATATCTTACCATCCATAAAACCTATGCTGCCTGGCAACAAACCTTTTTCTAAATAAGTTTCCTGAGTTAATATATTTGAAGCAGGGTCATATTCCTCAACACAAAAGGTTGCATCACCTTTTTCGATTTTGTCGTTTGTTCCAATTATGAATATCTTGCCATCTATTTGCCCAACATACATTGTCTTCCAGTAATTTATATTTCTTTTATATGTCCATTTATCCGAAGCACTGTCATATTCCTCAATAATGCTTTCATCTGATGATAGTCTTTTTATTGCATATATTTTATCATTAACACAAACAGCTTTAGTTAGTTTGGATTGTTCTCCTGTCAGATCATTCTTTTTTAGCCAGGTATCTTTTTCGGGATCATATACTTCAACACTATTCACATATTTCTCATCATGAATTCCTCCAATAACATAAACACTGTCTTGTACAGTAACCACAGCTGGATCAGAGCGTTGTGTCGGCATTATAGAAGTTCCTAATTTTATTCCTTTTAGTTCTGTCAACTCTTTCTTAAAACCAATTGGTCCAATTGTTAAAATAGAATTATCAAAACTTACCGGAAGCGTATCATTACAATAGTAAGTCTGCCCACTAACGTTGTCAATGATTTTGGCATCCCTTAATATGCAGGGATTACCTTCCAGATAATCATAAAAAGAGATATACAGATTTCCTTTGACACTGTCAAATCTGTCGTATAGTTCACTAATATCAAATACCAGATTTGCATCACATGCAGCATCCGTACCATCAAAACTCGCCTTAACGATTGATGGATAATTTATGTTGTGAGGGTCAAAATATGAAACAGGACTATTTTCATCATAATTTGAGTAACCAAAAAGGGTCACTAGTTCATACTTATTTGCATGGTTCACTGTGTACTCAACCAGAAGTTTTGGGGTAGATACTTCTTTTGGAGACATCCAATATACACTATTATTAAAGCTTATAGAATTTTTACGCTCAGTTACAGGGCACTGAGGAACAGACGATTCTTTGTTCAAAGTGTCATATGAAAGCCATATAAAACCATCGTTTGAATACCAAACAAAGCTATCATCATCTGATACCATATCCTCATGTGTACCCCATGAGTTAGCTATTTTGAATGCTCCTTTCTCACCCTGATCAACTATTCCATTTTTATTAATATCAACCCATATATTATCGTTGTAGCCTACCAGCGTCATAACATGTCCATCTACTGCCAATTTAGGGCTATCTGTTATATGAACAATATCCTGATTTATGTAATCATTATCATCCTCAGTAGATGGATCATCACTTATTCTTGAAAATCTCCATCTTGATATACTTGTTGCAAACGTAAGGACATGTCCATTATTTAATAGCTGCTTTACCTTTTTAAGATTTGGGTCATTTGGAGCTTTAACAGGAGTATCGGTATTATCCCATATCTCAATGTATCCATAATCATCAATCCTGTAATTAAGAGCATTTCTCCACACAGCAGCATCTGTCGGCCACTCAGTTATATTTTTCATACTTGTGTCATAACCATCATATTGGAATTCATCCCACAAAGCTGCACCGCTTTTTGTAAAGAGCGTGTAGGTACTATCCATTCCCATAACACTATTTTCACCAGTATTTGTTAAATTAAAGGTCCACTTTGGAGAAAACTTTCTTTTGTTTTCAGGGTCATTTTTTGCATCCCAGCCCAAAGCCATACCAAACATATGTGTCATTTGATAGTATGTAGTTGCAAAGGCAACGCATGAGGCTAATTGTCCCTGTTCGCTTATTGGAGGAAAAGAAGGAAGTTGACTGTTATCTACAGAAGAAGGCAAAACATCAATCGAAGTTTCTTCATCGGGTGAAGCAAAAAACATATTATTTCTATTTAAAGTTGTTTTATCTTTATCTTCTTTTACAATTTCATATCCAAATTTACAGGTTTCGGTCCTTAATTCATTCAAACCTTTTTTTCTTCTATGTTCATTAATGCGTTGAAGACCTAGTTGATTAGTTAAAACCTTTTCGGCTTTGTCCATGTTAATTTCATTTTCATCCGCATCATCAAAATTTAGAAGTTTCGGGATTTTTCCAGCTACCCATTTGTTGTTTTCCTGTGACAAATTTGTATTTAGACCTGCATAAGCTGAGATACTTTGAAGTAGAGTTATCAAAACGAATATAAAGATTGTGACACACCTCAAAAGAAATGAGTTTAAAACCTTGTTACACATTTTATCAATCCCCTTATAATACAATTTGTTTCTTTTCTGCATGTTTTTATTTTTAACATATCATATTTGGAAACAAATATCAATCAGACCATAGTTTTAAGGGTGCATATTTTAATAGTGAACCATATTTAGTCAGCAAAAAGGCTGTTGCAAATTTAAGTGTATCATTAGCAACAGCCTTTTTAAATGCGGATGATTTTAACTATGATTGCAGTCATAAACTAAATCAAGTCTGATTTTCTTAATAAATTCCAAACTATTACCGCTACTTCAGCTCTCGTTATATTACTCTTTGGAGCAATTTTATTGCCGCTTTTACCTACAATTACTTCTACTTTTAACGAATCTGCTATACTGTCTTTTGCCCAGTATGATATATCTTTATAATCTTCATAGCCTTCCATTATTTTTTCAATTTCGCCCAAATCAGACTGAAGATTGAGTTTTGTTATATTCATTGCTTCCCTGATTATTGTAATTGCTTGTTCACGGGTTATTTTATCCATTGGTCTGAAAGTCCCGTCACCATATCCTGAAACAATACCATATTTATATGCCGTTTCAACGAACTCATAATACCATGCATCTGGATTAACATCATTAAAAGTCTTATTTCCTGAACGCGGCTTTAGCCCTAGGCCTTTTACCACTATACTAGCAAATTCTGCTCTTGTTATTTCTCTTTCAGGCTGATAAATTCCTTCTTCTACACCTTCTACAACTAACCTTGAACCCATATCGTTTATTATGTCTTTAGCCCAATGTTCTTTTACATCATTGAACTCAATTTCATTCCAAATAACCGAGTAAGCACTATTTGTAAGACTGTTAATTTTCGCATGATACTCGCCTTCTTTTACTATAACTTTTGTCGGTACATGCCTTAACTCACCATTTTCTTCATAAACAATACCAGTTGTTATTTTTTTAGGATCTGCTTCTTTGGGAATTTTGATACTTCTCTGTACATAACTATCAAATTCATTAACCTCAATACTTTGACTTCCTTTCTTAACTGATATATCAAACTCCATTGGCGTTCCAATAACCTGAAACCCTTTGCTCTCAGAAGCTTTTTTTAATTTTGCAACTTTTTCGTCTTTTGATTTTTCAATTGTTATACTTACATTAAAATCTTTTAAATCAGGGTTTGATCCAAGCTTTTCTGATACCTTATCAATTTTTATCTCAGAAGCCAAAACAGTATATTCAGCTATATCTGTTTTTACTTCTACCGATGCTGAACTATCTTCAAGAATTTTAATCATATCAGAATCCAATTGGGTTCTAAATTTATCTACATTTCCCTTAACCGGTATAGTTACAGTATTCTTTGCTGCCTTTAAATCACTCAATGCCGATTCTTTGTCAACCACCACATTTACATTTATTCTATTGTTTATAAATTCTATTGTTGCATGTGCCTTTTTATCCTTCTTACTACCATCAACTAAAATACCTACTCTTATATCTTTTTCTATATCACTGCTCTCATTTAGCAATTCGTCTCCCGATATACTAATATCCGATAGTGGGCTATCGGTCGCTTTAATTGTCCGTGTTGGTGTTGTTTTTGGTGTTGGTGTTGGTGTCGGTGTCGGTGTCGGTGTTGAAACAGTTTCATACCTCCATCTTGCGTATAAAGTAATATTATCCGTTATTAATAAATTAAAATCAAATTCGGTTATAAAATCTTCATCCATATACCACCCAACAAAATGGTAATTCGATTTTATGGGATTGTCTGGTTGCTGCACAGATTCATTATGCGAAACTAACCGGTTGTCGATTGAAGTTCCTCCGTTACTGTTAAATATAACTGTATAATTATTGATTGTCCACTTCGCATATAGTGTTACATCGCTTGCCGGCATTGTCATATTTGCACCGACTTCATAATCTGTTCCGTTTCCATCTGCCGATGTATTCCAGCCCTCAAAGCTGTAACCGTCCTTTGTCATAGTTCCTTCTTCTACCACTACCGTATCTTCGTAGTTGTAGTTTTCTCCGTCTGTTGGTACGCTTCCTCCGTCACTTCCGTTTCCGTTATATGTTACCGTATATGTAGGCACAATATTTGTAACAATTTGAGCTACAAAACTCCCTAATACTCCTGTATCGGCAGACAATATATCTCCCGCTGTATATGCTACAGTAACTACTTGTCCATTTACTATCAAAGTAGTTAAAGTCAATTCAATTGTATCATTACTATCGTTATTAGTTACTGAAGTAACAGAATTTTCAACCCCATCCACTTGTACTTCGAACTGAGCTTCATTTCCGCTAGGATCTGACATCATATTTTTATCAAATGTTATAATAATGCTTGATCCCAATGTATTGGTTTGAGAACTCAAATAATTCGGCGCAGCCACCTCAACATCTATTGTTCTGGTATCCTGACCAGAGCTAGCTGCTATATCCGTACCAGTTATAGTTACAGTTCTGTTTCCTGTACCAACATCATCTGTCGAAAAACATATTGATCTCATCACTTCCTGAACAATAGCATTTGTAGCAGTGCTCTTAAATGTTATTGTCAGCACATCGTTACCATTAACAGTTCCATCAATACTTGAAAGCGAAGCTACATTAATTCCATCAGCTCTCAAAATAGTTGTTCCACTTACAACAGTAATCTGTGGTGCAATTCCGTTAGTATCGGAAATAGATAGCATATCATTAGGAGAAGCATTACCAGTAATCTGAGCACTTAATGTTCCGTTATTCCAATGACTATCACCATCTGCATCACTTATTGTTCCTGCATTATCAATTGTAACTGCCGTATCCTCGGTTGTATAACTTATCATACCATCAGCTAAACTTACATTCGGTGATAAATTTGGAAGCTTAATTTCTCCACCGTCATTTATTAAATCCCCATGAGATACATTAATAAGATCAATGTCACACCCGGAAAAAACAATTCTTGTATCATCTGCATCTCCGTCACCATCATAATCCCCTGTTAATCCTGCGTCTAAAACATTGCTAACATCCAGTTCTGTAATAAGTGAACCTCCAGTTTTAAGTTGTAACTGATCACCGGCTTTAAAATCCCAAATTCTATTTGCTGTTGGATTATCAGTAGACTCTACAATAAAAGTATTACTGCCACCTAATCCAAACAGCTCATTACTTCCACTTCCTCCGTCAATAACATCATTTCCACATCCGAAATTTGGATAACTGCTTAAAACTGCTCTTAAAATTTCCTTAGTAAAATATGATCTGATCAATTCTGCCCCATCGGCATACTGATGCAAATTTGTATCCCCAGCTTCTCCAGCTGCTCCCGGTTGACCTCCGTCACCTCCGGATGCTCCTCCAAAACCACCACCACCTCCTCCTGAATATGTTCCTTGGGCTCCACCAAATCCGGTTATACTCTCCATGCTAGTCGCACTGTTTCCTCCTGCAGCTCCTCCATTTCCTCCACTGTTTCCAAAACCATTTATAAGAACTCCTCCACCTAATCCATAGGTGGCGTTATCGGTGTTTTTTCCACCCCCTCCACCACCGCCTCCTATACCTGCTATGCCCGCATTTGGTGCAGTTCCAAAATGGCCACCAGTAGCACCACCTCCACCGCCACCCAAACCACCTTTACCTCCACCCCATCCGGTTGAATTACCACCATCAAAACCATCACCAAAAATCACATCATTACCTGACCCACCATTAATGGTATCATTACCACTCCCACCAAATCCTCCTCTGGTATTTATTGTTTGATAAGAAACACTTCTGCATCCTGCGCCTCCCCCGCTTCCATCACCAAATATTACATCATGCGCAGATCCTCCTGTAATAATATCATTATCTCCGCCACCATCACCGCCAGCTCCACCTGCCCCTGCAGCGCCTTGGCTTCCGCCACCACCTCCTCCACTACCATCTCCAACTATGTATAGGTTTAAAGCTATACTATTTACATTTAATGGCTGAATAAATGAGGTTACTAAAATCAAACTAAGTATTATTACAAAACCAAAAAATCTGAACAACTTCTTTTTCATATACAAACCCTCCTATACAATTTGTCTCACATAATTAGTATATTCCCAATAAAATCAAGTTTTTTAGAACCACAAATTGCAGATTTTTTTGGAAAATCACCTGCATGTTTTTGCCTATTGCAATACTTTTATCGGTTTTATATGTTTTATAGATTAGGTGATTCCAAAAAAACAACTGGTCAATTGCCCTTTCAAAAACCTTGATTTGATGGACTTTACGTTCTAAATAATGTATAGGTTATTTTTTGAAATGGCCTTATATGTAGTTTAAAATGTAAAGCATTTAGATTCTCATGAACATAGAAGGCACTCTACAAATGTATAAACAAAATATAAATAAACGGAATTAGGCAGTGAAGTTTTATAAAATAAGATGTATAATGTTTATAATAAGACTTATGTTTCCAGGTTTAGCCTTGGTTGATTTGAAAGGGGGATTATAATGAAAAGATTTAATGTAAGATCTTTATGTATGGTTTTTGTATTTGCCATTCTCTTGAGCACTCTTGTGTGTGGTTCGGTATCGGCACTAGGAATTGCCATGCCTGAAGGAAAAGGAGATGTAAGTGGAGATGGCAAAGCCAATTATTATGATTGGATTATTGCTAAAGGAGCTCTGCTTGGACAGTTCAATCTTGATAGTTCGGCTCAAGAGCAAGCTGATGTAAACGGCGATGGGATCTTTAATAAAATTGACTTAGATTACTTTTTATCACTTGCACCAGTAAAATCTGTTTGGGGTGATACAAACAACGACGGAAAATTAAGCTCAATTGATCTGGCTTACTTCAGATCATATCTTCTTGGCATTAAGATAACAGTTGAGCCTATTTTCCGTAGGGAGTATATTTGGGATGTCAATTGTGACGGAAAAATTGACAGCATAGACTTTGCATACATAAGAGGAATAATTTTAGGAACAATTATAAAGCTTCCTGTGGAAGACTATGTAGTAACCCCTGCAACAGATCCTGTAGGTCCAATATTTTATTAGACAATGATATTTATTTATAAAGGGCTAAACCTGAAAGTCATATGGAGGAAACATTTTGAATACTGAAGCAAATAAATCACAAAAACCATCAAAGTTCAGAAGAATAAGGCACTTTTTCATAATTATAGCGACACTCTATATTTTAATATGCATAGCAACGTATTTTTTTCAAGATAGACTTATTTTTATGAGGCAAAAAACATCCGGTGAAGTACCTGCCCTATCAACCGGAGTAAATAGCATAGAAGATATTGAACTTATAATGAGTGATGGTATAAGATTAAGAGGATGGTTTTTAAGAAACTCAACAAGTGAAAAATCAAACTTACTTATTTATTTTGGCGGAAATGCGGAGGAAGTATCCCGCATCATTCCCAAAATGTCACATCTTAGCAATTGGTCTATAGCATTAATTAACTATAGAGGTTATGGAGAAAGCGAAGGAAATCCTTATGAAAAAGTATTATACAGCGATTCTCTTGAAATATATGACTACTTCTCGAATAAGGAAGACATTGATAAAAACAATATTGTAATTATGGGAAGAAGCATTGGAACAGGTGTAGCTACATATTTATCACAAAAAAGACCTGCATCATCCGTGATTCTGGTGTCACCCTATGATACCTTAACAAACGTTGCTAAAGGAAAACTTCCATTTCTACCTGTCAACTTGCTGCTGAAGAATAAATTTGATTCTATCAGTCGTGCTGCGGATATTAAGGCTCCCCTTTTAATGCTTGTTGCTGCTGAAGACACCCTAATTCCTCCCCATCTCTCCACAAGAGTTGCAAAGGCCTGGGGTGGAAAAGTTTATTGGGAAGAAATAGCCGGTGAGGATCATAACTCAATTGACGATGGAGAAATTTATTGGAATAAAATCAACGAGTTTTTATCAAATGAGATTTCGACTCCAGTTGTTTCATCTATACCAGTACCAACAAATACACCTGATTTGACAATAGACATTTCAAAAGATCCAGTATACGCAATTTGTTTGAACAAAACGTTGAAAGCTGAGTTACTTATCAAGAAATGTCTCTAAATCCTTATTCGTCTTAAAATAGCTTCTTTCTCCATACTTGCTTACCAATCCCGGAGTAAATCCAAATAATATCTTAAAATCTTTTGAAATAATAACGCATGTGCTAACCTCGTTTACTCCTTCCGAATTATTACTATTAGCAAAATTTGACGCAAAAAAATATTTGCTATTATCAATTTCAGTAAATATACTACCCGTACTTTTAATTTTCTTACTATTACCATCTATTTCTATTACACCTTCAAATTTCATCTCATTACCAAAGGTATTATACCTATTCCCTTTCAACTTTACCGGAACTTCCTTAATTAATTTATGTTCTTTTGAAAATACATATCCTTTAAAGTTTTCATCTATATGTTTGGGTACTGTCATGTATACAAAACCCATTAAAACACAGAAAGATAATACGCTTATCAGTATTAGCCACTTTTTCATATTCCAATCTCCTTGAATAAAAATAACAATTCACAAAGGACAGTTTAAAGCCTGCCGTCCTTTGTGAGATTATTTTTTACAATTTTTCAATCCCATTTAATGCTTTTGCATAATTTATATTTCTTATAATAGTGAACGATAGTTGCTTTGAACCCCTTAACAAATCACCTATAGACATATCAAATTCAAAAATTTTCTTTATTTGAAGCAGGTCTCTTGACCCTCCTTTTAGAGGACTAACTAAAATTACATCATACGGTTCTATATATGATGTCAAAGCTACTTTTATCACATTCAACATATGCTGTATCAACAGATGTTTTCTCAAACTTAGTTATACTTATAACTGTGGATTTTTCCAAAACACAACAATCCATGATTTCGCCAGAAGTCGTGCTTCCAATAATTATCGCATTTCTTAACAATACTTTTATATCGTTTATTACTTTTTCGATGTAACTTTTTTCAGTAGAATATGTAAACACTTGGACCAGTATATCAGAATCGACAACCAGTAGATTATTATTGATAAACTCCTGCAATTGTTCTCTAGAATAATAAACTGTGTTATAAGTTTTCATGTAGCTCGCTTCCCCTTATTTTTGACCTTTTAAATATTCAAATTTAAATAAAAACTCAAAAGCCTCTGTATATATTTGAGCCTTTTCTAAAGATGAGGCAAACGCAAATAGCCCATGTCCTTTTAACAAATATCCGAATTTAATTACATTCGAATTGTTACCAATTAATTCTATCAGCTCTGCTTTTTGCTGTAAATTAGGAAACACAGGAATTATCATCGGTTCTGCAGGTTCCTTTATATCCTCAAAGGCTTTCATAATTTCATTATCTTTAAACTCCACTTTCTCATTTAAAGATATCAAACTTGAATAAACAGAATGTGTATGAATAACCGAATTAACACTTTTGAAGGAATTAAATAATTGTAAATGAAAATCAGTTTCACCTGAAGGCTTACCATTTCCTTCAATAACATTTCCTTCAAAATCTATCAATACAAAATCATCCTCAGTCAAATAACCTTTATGTGCACCTGAAGCTGTTAATATTATTCCATCCTCTGTACTTATCGAAAGATTACCTGATGTAGCAAACAACCATTCTCTATCGTAAAAGTTTTTCCCAACTGATATCATTTTTTTAATTAAGTCTTTATTCATGATCTTCCTCCTTTAATTTAATGCCTATTTAATATACCACCCCAAATTAGCAATGTTGTTTAATCAGCTTATTTTTCAGCTAACAAAATTCACCATAACAATTATATTCAAAGCCAACTATTTTTTCAACCACAGAAACAGTTTATAATTCCGACAACCTAAAAACACTTAATTGAGAAAGCGAAGGAAATCCTAATGAAAAAGTATTATACAGCGATTCTCTTGAAATATATGACTACTTCTCGAATAAGGAAGACATTGATAAAAACAATATTGTAATTATGGGAAGAAGCATTGGAACATGCATCATCTGTAATTTTGGTGTCACCCTATGATACCTTAACAAACGTTGCTAAAGGAAAACTTCCATTTCTACCTATCAACTAATTTTTATCAAATCAAAGGTAAAGTTATCTCTTCCAGTAAAATATGCTCTGATATAGAACATTAAATGCTAAGCCATCTTATTTCCTGTCGTCTTTAAATTCTATTATAAACTCTGTACCTTTATTGGGAGAGCTTTCACATGTTATAGTGCCATTTAAAGTTTGAGTTACAAGATTAAATATTATATGCATTCCAAGACCAGTTCCGCTTTGTCTGTTTGTTGTAAAAAACGGTTCAAATATTTTACTTTTTGTCTCAGCATCCATACCTTTTCCGTCATCTGAATATATCAGTTTAATATTGTTCTCATCTCTTAAAGCTCGTATTTCAATTTTGCCTTCGTCATCTTCATCATACGCATGCATTATCGAATTTATTATTAGATTTGTTATTATCTGCGAATACACTCCGGGATAGCTTAATATTTCCAAATCATCATCACAAAATACTTCTATGGTATGTTTATATTTTTTCAATTCCGGACTTAAACTTAACAGAATGTCTTTTATATATTTTTTTAAATTAAAAGTTCTTTTATCTTCATTTGACATATCTGCCGAAACTCTCTTGAATCCGTTAATTAGTGATGCCGCTTTGTTGAGATTCATAAATAGTAATTCTATAGTTTCAATAGAGTCATTGAGATATTCCTCAAGCTCATGTTTGGAAATATTATCCTCATTGTAATTTTTTATAATATTTTCTGTAGTTCCAATCATATGCGAAACTGCAGTCACAGCTACTCCCACAGGAGTGTTTATCTCGTGTGCAACACCTGACACTAAATTCCCTAATGATGCCATTTTTTCGGCTTGTACTAATTGCTTCTGTGTGTCTTTTATCTTTGTAAGCGCTTGGCTCAATTGTGCTTTTTCAATTGATATAGCAATCTGTGAGGACAACATGTTTATTACTTCAAGCTGCTTAATGCTAAATGCATTATCTGTAAGATTATTTTCCAAGTATATTATACCTTTTAAATCATTTTGATAAATTATTGGTGCACAAAGTACCGACCTTACATTCATCTTTTTTATATACTCGTCATACTGAAAATGTTGATCTTTCAGGCCATCTTCTATTACAATAGGCTCCTTTGTTCTGATTACTGATTGTAACACTTCCAAACACACATCCGAATTGTGATTTATTGGAGTTGAATCCATTATTTTGATTTCGTCATCTCTTGATTTTATAGCTTCAACATAAAGATTATCATCAAATAAGTTTTTTAACACTACAAAGCCATTCTGAGCACCGGCATTTTCAATTACTGTTTCCAAAAGCACTGTTAAAAGCTTATCTAGCTTTATCTCACTTGAAATTGCTTGAGAAGCTTTCAATATAGACATAAGATCCAGATCTGAAACGCTTGAATGTAAGCTGTCAGGCCTTAGCGAAAAGATTTTTTGATTATTTGATTTTTTGAATATGCCTGGATATTTCCTATTCAATATATTTATTTTTTCTGAAGCACCCCATTGATCATAAAAATAATATGCTTCTCTAATATACGCTGTACCAATCATTTCATCATCTCTTGAAAGCCAGAATTCGCCTATAATTTCATTAAACAAAGCTCTCATGTTTATAAAATCTCCAGCTTTTATGGACTCCAGTGATTTTTTATACAAGTCTATAATAATCTCAAGAGAATCTTTTTGAATTCTTTTAAGTTCCGCTGATACTATATAATATTTGTGTGCAAAGTTTTCCGGACAATTATCAGACCATATCTTAAGCCTGCTTAAGTTACTGTTTATCTTTTGTAATATTTCATTTTGTTTTTCTTCAGATTCTTTTTCATATTGTTTAATTAAAACAAAAGACTGGAACATATAAAAATCAACAGTACTAAAATTGCCAGTCATTCCCTGAAGATATAGTTCTGTAAAATCACTCCACTTTTGAGCAGCCTCAAAGTTACCCAATATATAATTAGTCATCAGATTAAATTGACCAAATACAGCTAATATAAGTATATCTTTAGACCTTTCAAGCATTGAATTTTCTTTTTCAAAATTATAAGGTAATTGTAGCTGGTCTATGGCATAACGAAAATATTCAATATAATACAACATTAATAATGCATTATTATTCTTCAAAAACTTTTCTGTCTTTTCTAATTCTATTTTGCATTTATTCAAATTTAGTCCTGTATTTAAAATAACACCCAGCTTGTTTGTGGCTGAATATACAGCATGTATGACATCTCCATTTTCAAGAGCAATTTGGGTCGCCAAATCATAATACTCAAGACTCTCAGAATAATGAGACTTCCAGTGAGAAATAAAACCGGCAAAAATAAAGTATGTTCCTGCCCTAATGTCTTCTGCCTTCAATCTATCCAGAAGAATAAAAGAAGCCCTACCAAACTGGTAACTTACATCGTAGTTTCCAAAAATCGGTCCTTGGGTAATCCCACATTCAACAAAAACTTTACAACATACATTTGTCACTCCATATTTTATAGCCATTTCAAACATAGTTAATTGAATAAGCATATACAGGGAAGTATTACTCTGAAAAGCAGCCGCTAAAGCTTGAGACAAAAGATTCATAGCAGTTATTTTATATTTATCTTCCATAATTGGCAATTTGTTTGCTAACTCTTCAGGACTATTGCAGGCTAGTTCCTCCTGCATTTTACTTATTCCTTGACCAACTTTCCGTTCAATTTCTTTCTGTTCTGTTGGAAGGAATATATCAAATAATTTGAGTGCTTCTATTATTTCGCTTACTATTAAATCCCTGCTTTTCCCTTTAAGATCATATATAGTCGTTTTTAGCGAATATACTCTGGCTTTTTCTATAGTATCTGAAGCCAAATCAAATAAAATGTTGCAAAATTCCAGTGCTATATCAATATTTCCTGCCAGGAAATTTGATTCAGCATTTTCATATGATATTTCAAATAATTTACCTTGTAATTCACATCTTCCATCCTCCAATAATAAGTTCCTGCCTATATTAAAATAATTAATTGCTATATCATAAGCACTATTACTCTTTGCTTTTTTACCAGCTTTTTCATTTAATTCGGCCAGTTCAATTTTTTCCTCTTTATTTTTAATTATATCCCTTGCTATATTCAGATGATTAACCAACTCAAAAATATTACTGTCCGGAGCGTTACTCCTATAAGAATTCAATAATGTTTTACCAATTTTATAATGAATTAATTTTTTATCCTCTTCTGAAATTAGCGAATAAGCAGCTTGTTGAATCCTATCATGACTAAACTTAAATCCAATTTCCATATTGGATTGTAAGTAGGTATCTTTTTTGATATTTGAAAGTAATCTGTAATTATTATCAAGAGGAACTATTAATTCTCTTTTTATTGCTATCCATAAAGATGTTGATTCATTTTCTAAACTTTCATTTATTGTTAATAATGTTCTTAAATCAAAGCAATTTCCTATACAAGAAGCTAGTTTAACAATATTTAATACTTCATCAGGCATTGAGTATAAGTTTTGTATTAAAAATTCAATAACATTATCACTTACTTGTGTTTGTTCTATTTTTTTCAAATCCCATTCCCACCTGAGATTCTCATCATTAAATTCAAAAGCACCCACGTCATACATAGACTTTAGCAATTGATTTGTAAAGAATGGATTACCTTTTGTCTTTTGATAAATATAATTCGTTAATGTCTTTGTGTCCTTATAATTACGTTTGAGCGTATCCGCAACCAACTCATTTACTGCTTCCTTTTTTAAAGGTTTAAGAAATATGTGCTCTAAAAAGTCAGTATTCTCTGCTTTTCTTATTGCTTCCTCTAATACAAACTTTAAGGGGTGGTTTTCAGTTATTTCATTACTCCTGTATGCTCCAATAACAACCAGATTTTCTATCTCAGGTGACGACAAAAGATATTTTATAAGTTCTATTGTCGAAAGATCGCTCCACTGTATATCATCGAGATATACTATTAGCGGAGTTTGTTTATCTGAAATGGCATTTACAAAATCGCGGAATGCATGGTTAAATCTATTTTTTTCTTCAGTTGGATTTAATTTTATCATATCGGGCAACTTACCAGTAATCTGTTCGAGTTCAGGAATTAGACCGGTTATTATTCTAGCATTTGTTCCTAACGTCTTATTAAATTTATCTTGCCAGAATTCAAGTTTTTTTACATCAGTTGTCAGGCTTTTTATTAATGCCCTGAATGCTGTAATTACAGCACTATAAGGAGTATTTCTTTCAAACTGATCAAATTTTCCTGATATAAACCTGCAACCATTATTTATGACATCATTCATAATTTCCTGGACAATTGACGTTTTACCAATACCAGGGTATCCTGAAAGAAGAATTAACCTTACTTTGTTTTTTCCAATATTATCTATAACCTCTTTTAATACTTTTATCTCTTCTTCTCTTCCGTAAAGTTTCTGAGGAATTTGAAAGTTATTTGATATGTCATTTTGAGCTATTTTATAATCAATAATTTTTTTTCTTTTATGCAGATTTTCCAGACAATACTCAAGATCATATTTTAAACCTAAGGATGTTTGATATCTATCTTCAGTATTTTTTGATAATAATTTCATTATTATTTCTGAGATTATCTGTGGAATTTCGCTATTTACTTCAATTGGAGAAATTGGTTTTTTTGCAATATGACCGTAAATAACTTCCAGATCATCTCCTGTAAATGGAAGTTTACCTGTAAACAGCTCATATAAAGTTACTCCCACAGAATATAAATCAGATCTTTGATCTATAATTCTATTTATCTTTCCAGTTTGTTCTGGAGAAATATAAAGACAGGTCCCCTCAAGTATACTCATATATTGAAGTTTCTCATTATTCAAATCAGTTGAGATGCCGAAATCAATTATTTTAAGTTGATTGGTTTCAAAATTTATTACAATATTGTTTTCGCTCTAATAACCTGCGGGTGTTTTTATCAGATTGCATGACCGTATAAAAAATGATAGTCTTAGTCAGCAGAGGTGATAAGAGGGAAGACTTCTCAATCTGCCTGACCAGCGATTAATAAA
>JAEWSG010000070.1 GCA_023398495.1 Bacillota bacterium | reverse complement strand
TTGGAACGGCTATAGACTTACAGTTTTACGTTAATTTGGAGTATGTAGGTATTACGCTCTCTGATTAAAATATGAAATTCTAAGAAATCGTGAGATATTTGAAGAAAAAATAACTTTATAGAAGAAGGGATATCGTAGCAAGCAGGGTATATTTTATTATGTGTAGTATCCCAAGCTGAATTACCTGCTGCGCAAACGTATAAAACCCCACTTTCTTCCATCACTTGTCTGAGAAGTTCACTATCATTCGGACTGCCCCAACTACAATTTATGATAGAGGCTCCCATCTTTATGCAGTATTCAATGCTTTCTATAGCATCCGATATGTAGCCACTGTTGCCATTAATAAATTTAGCAGGTAAAATCTTTATATTAGGGCTTACTCCACATATTCCAACTTGATTTCCTTTAGCTGCTAATATGCCCGCTACATGAGTTCCATGTTTATCAAGAGTAGCTGAATCATATACACTATCATCATCATTCGCGAAATCATATCCCGTACTATCGTCAGCATAACCGTTAGAATCGTCATCGATTCCGTTCCCTGGTATTTCACCTGGATTAACATATATATTATCTTTCAAATCTTCATGATAAAAATCAATTCCAGTGTCCACAACTCCTACTACTATTTCAGATGACCCTTTTGTTTTTTCCCATGCCTCGATGACATTTATATCTATGCCGCTAGTTCCAACTTGTCCATTTACTACTTGTCCATCATTATTTAATTACCATTGGTTTTCAAACTCCAAGTCCTTAGGATAGTCAAACAATTCTATTTGATAATCTTCTTGTACATATTCTATATTTGAATTCTTTTTCAATTCACTTATAACTGTTTTTATATTTGCGTCGTTTTCCAACTCATATACTTGAATTTTTTTTGAATTCAGCTGTTTTTTTACCTTTAACTTACCTTCTTTCTTTGATCTCTTGTCCAGTTTTTTGTTGAAATCCTCAGCACTCTTTTCATCCTTATACTTTACAACAATTCTTTTATTGGCATTATTGCCAACATTCCCTTCACTGTTTCCGCTGTCGGCAGCAAAAACCTGATTATTTTTCAATGGAATAACTCCCACTGAACTAAATACCTGCAAAACAAATGCACTTAGTACAGTTGCTGCAATCATTCTAATTCTTTTACTCATTTCTACAGATACCCCCATAAAATTATATTTTTATATTAATGTATTAATATAAACAAAAGTTTTAGAAGCTAAAATCCAACTTACTATATTTCCACCAAAACACCTTGTAAAATTAGTTAAAGCACATTTATCCAGCAAATCATTCACAAAGTCACCACTATTATACAGCATTTTTCCACATTGGATAATGGTAAAATATATCGACCAAATTGTCAACATCAATTCAAAATTCTTTTTGAATTTTCTTACTATTATCCGTGGTACTTTTTTCTTCATATTTAAACAAAAATACCTTTAGATCTACTAACAAATATATATGCCGGAATTTGCCGTAATAAAAATTGTCCACATACAAATACTCATTGAATATACTTATTTTTTATGTATATAATTGTATTGTGAAATAAATATATATTTGAGGGTGATAAAATGAACGGTGAAATTCCTGAAAATCTCAAGTACTTCTTAAAAAACGGCATAAAAGATGTAGATGACGGGTATGAGTATGCTTCCGAGTTAAGTAGGATTCTAAATTCAGATGAATGCCAGACCTCCCTTTCCGGAAAAGAAATTGAAGCCTTGAGGGAATATGCGGATAAAGTTAAAAAAATCGGTGAAATAACTTACTACTCAGAGCAAAGAATAAAGGAACTTGAAAGGGAATTCTTTGGTGAACAGGGTATACTTGGCTACCTTGGGCAACCTGCCATTCCCGACAAACCGTTGTGGCCCTTTTAATACTTCTTACGCTTTGCTGCAACAGGTATGTTCATCTCTGAACGGTATTTTGCAACAGTACGGCGTGATATTTCGATACCCGACCTTATAAGAATCCCCACAATGTCGTTATCGCTGAGTGGAGATTTTTTGTTTTCGGAATCTATAATTTCCTTTATTTTATATTTAATATTCTCACTGGTCATATCTTTGCATGAACTTGTAGAAACTCTCCCTGGAAAAAACAATTTCATATCAAAAACTCCCCAGGAACACTGAAGATATTTTCCGCTTACCGTCCTGCTAACAGTTGATTCATGCATATTAATATCCCTTGCAACATCTTTCATTGTCAGAGGCTTTATATTTGCTTTTCCCTTTTTAAAAAACTCAATTTGGTGCTTAATAATGCAGTCGGTCACTTTACTTAGTGTCAATTTTCGCTGTTCAATACATTTTATCAGCCATTGCACACTGTCTATCCTGGATTGAATAAACTTTTTTGCCTCAATGCTTATATCATCCTTAAGAACTTTTTTGTAATATCCACTGATATTTACTATTGGCAGAGCTTCTTCGTTTATAATTGCCAGAAACCGTCCATCCATTTCTCTTACAATTACATCCGGTATAATAATCTTTATATCCTCGTATTCATAAAACTCCCTACCAGGTCTTGGTTCTAAAGACCGTATGAGTTCATGTATACTGACAACTCTTTCTATACTGATGCCAACACTCTTTGCAATATGTGTTATCTTGTTGTCTGCCAGATCCTCAAGATGATTTTCAACTACCTCCATAATTTCTCTATTCTCGTAACCCATTTGCAACAACTGTACTTTAAGACACTCTTTAACATTTCTAGCACATACTCCGGGAGGGTCAAATGACTGAAGCAGCTTTAAAACACGTTCAATCCTCTTGACCGGAACATTGAAAAAGGATGCGGTCTCATTAAGCTTTACTGTTAAATAGCCATTGCGGTCAACATTGTCAATCAGATACTCTCCTATTTCCATATCTCTGCATACAGTGTCCGAGGTGTGAAGCTGAAGCAGCAAATGTTCTTTGAGCGAAACTAAAGTAGAGGATCTGTCAACAGAAATTTTTTCAACAGTTTCATCAATACTTTCATTATAGCTTCTGCCTGCATAGTCATCATCAGAATCATTGTCAAAAGACATCGGAAACAAAATCTCTTCTTTGGTCTTAGTTTCGGCGGAATTAACCTCTAGAGCAGGGTTTATCTCCACCTCAGCTTCGATATATTCGATAAGCTCTCCTGAATTCATTTTCAGTATTTCAAACGCCTGTCTTAACTGAGGCGTAAGAATTATTTTATGGGACTGAACAAGACTCAAATCAAAATTGAAATCCATCGTTATTCCCCCAAATAAAGAGTAAGCATATACAACAGAGTAAATAGTGTGTATAATACCGTTACAATAATCACAGGCCAATGAGAAATTATCGAAATAACATCATTGCGAACAGTTGTCGATGATTTCCTGATATTATATTTCCCTTTTGTGACAGAATTAAAGCATAACAGAAGTAAAAAAACAAAAAACAAACATACAATACCAAAAACCAAGACGTAAAACAAATCCTGCGATGAATAGAAACTTGATTCGCTCTCCACATCTCTTATTGAATATTGCAGCAATATGGCCAGGAAGTTATTCATAAAATGGGCTATTGCACCGGCAAATATGGAATTGGTCCTAACTGTATAGTATCCAAACAACAGACCTAGCAATATCGGTCCTAACAGATTGGTTATATCAAGATGAAAAAAGCCAAACATTATTGAAGAAATTACAATTGCCTTTATCGTTCCCCTGCTTTCATATGCCTTAAGCAAAAGTCCTCTATGCAGAATTTCTTCACATATTGCTGGTGCTACTGCTATTACAAGGATTGAAACAAATACCTCTCCGGCACTCTGAGGTATCGGTATGGAAACATCCTCCGGAGCCTGGCCGATAAACTGCAGGATATAAGCAACTACAGAATTTAATGATGAAGCAGCATAAAAAGCCGGCATGGAAATCAATATTATCAGAAACGAAGGTAATACCCCTGGGCTGTTAAACCTTAGTGTCTCTTTGATGTTTATGCCCTTTCCGATCATATAGAATAATGACGGAAAGAGAATACAATAAAACTGAATCATTAAGAGCAGCAGTAACGTGTCATCATCAAGAAAGTTATCGTGGTATCCGTTTACAATTTCAATCACAATGGAAAAAACTATATTTATGATTGTTACAAACAAAAAAACCTTGTTTACACCGGTAACTGTCACTTTATTATTCACTGTAGTAATAACTCCTTCTATGCTATAATTCTATTCTCGGTTATAATCAAGTCCAAAGGCATATCATGCTCTTCAATCGGTATAGTATTATATATCTGAAATTCAAATGCAATCCCTATCTTAAGGCAATCAGGTTTAACAGACTTAAGAAACCTGTCATAGAAGCCCGCTCCATACCCTATTCTGTTTCTTTTCTCATCAAATGCAACTCCTGGCACTACTATCAGATCAATTTCACCGGCATTGAAAAGACTTGCACTTTCCTTCCTCGGCTCTAAAATTCCAAATACACCCGGCTTTAAATCTTTCTCCAGATCCATAACCTCGTAGGGTACAATCATTTTTACACCATTAATTACATCAACAAGTGGCAGTACTACTCTTTTTCCATTCTTTAAACAATATTCAATTATATATCCGGTCATAACCTCGTTTTTAAAATCCATATAACACATTACTGTTTTACTTGCTTTAAAGGAATCCAGTTCCATAATTCTCTTAGTTATTTGGAGGCTTTTATTCTGAACACCTTCTATTGTTTCACTTCTTCTAAAAAAAGTCACTTCTTCTCTTATAATTTTCTTGGTTTTCAATTAACTTCACCTACAAATTCTTAATAATAACAATATTTTCCAACACAAAATATTTAACTATAAAAAGCAAGCCAAAAGCTGCCAAAGCAAGCACAGAAGCATATATAACCCGTCTGGCAGGCTTTCCTATATTCAATATATTAACCAAAGTATAAATAAGCCTTACAATAACAAATATCAGCCCGGCTATGCTAGCTGTTGAAACTATCCATACAGGCAAACCGGTTTTTAATATAACAATACAAGTCAAAATACCAACACCATACACTATGACCAAATCATTCCATCCATCGACTACTTTTAGCTTGTTGACACCATAAGCCTTGAAGTTAGCAGCGGGAATAAGGAAAACAGCTAAAGACATACCAAAGAAAATTCCAGTCACCAGCCTTGTTATATTATCAGTCTGTCTAATTGAAACATATGAAGTAACAGCATCAACCATCATAGGAATCATTAGTATGGTCAATACTATACTTATTCTCGTTGACGGAACTCCGTCAGCCTTAATTTTTCCTCGGGCAATGCAATATACCAGCACAATAAAAATCCCAAGGTATATACCCGTGTCCCTTGCACAAAGCGGCAAGGGTATTCCATCTATAAATAAAGTCCGCCCGGGAATCTGATGACAAACCAAACTCCCTATAAAATAGTATATTCTTAATATCGTATCCATATTTTAAATTAACCAATCAATGCTTTATATACGGCCATTAGCTCTCTGAAAATACAGCTATCAAAACACAACAAGCTAAACATGACACTACAAAAACAATCAATGAATTAACTAAAAGTGCCACTCCAAAAGATCTTTTGTCGGTATCACCTTCCGAGTTCATAAAAACAATTGCAATTATTACACCTATCAACTGGCCTAAGCCCGGTACAAGACTGCATATTGATGTTATAAACACCTTCATTGCATTGCTTATGGAGGGCTTTAGTGCAGTATTTTGTCCTGAAACACCAAACCCTTGATAACCTTGTTGCCTCAGACCATCACCATTTTTTACCTTAGGAACATAATCTACGCCTTGCTGTGCCTGATTACCACCTATGTTAAAAGCACCTGTGTCAGAAGGTTTCTCAATATCGTTTAATTTTTCATCCGTCTCTCTTTCAGATAACTCTTCTTGTACATCGTCCCCATAATCTCTCTCTTGGTAAGAAAAACCCTTAGTGTAGTCCTCACTATTGACAGTACTGTCATAGTCGAATGAATTTTCGTAAGGATCATTCCTTTTATCCTGAATTTGTGAAAAACTGCTATCCAAGTCGTCTTTAACTTCATCAGATTTAATACTGTTGTCTGATGCCAAAAGACTGCCACAGTAAGGACATCTTTTTGCATTAGCAGAAATATCCTCTCCACAGAAACTACAAACCGTTCTTCCGTTTCCAAAGTTATTCACATTACTCACTCCTTAACTATTGTAAGTCCAATGGACCAGTGCCTTAAAAAATCTTGTTCCTATATTGAACGCAATAAAGATTTTACATCGTGCTCCAATTTCCTTAATACAATATCACGAAAATCAAACTTTCCAATGTATAATCATTTTCGTGATTTTTATATTTTAATTATACTAATTCTTTAAAAGTAAGTAAATTCCTGCTTCAATCCTCGGGTGCATATTTTAATAGTGTACCATATTATGGAAAGAGCATTGCGTAGAGGCTATAGAGAATGTAAACGAAGCGAAGGAAAAGTCGAATCACTTTTCTTCGCGAAGCGAGTTTGATTCGACCCGTAGCGAGTTTTACATTCTCTTAGGCTCGAAGCTTTAGTCCTTGGAATAATATGGTGC
>JAEWSG010000045.1 GCA_023398495.1 Bacillota bacterium | reverse complement strand
GTGAAGAAAAATATGGAAGAAACATTGTGAAGCAAGTTGTAGAGCCTGTTAATGCGACGAGGAAAGGGAGAGCATTGTTTGAGCGAAGCGAGTTTTGCTCGACCCCGAGGAGTATTTACAGGCTCTAGGCCAGGTTGCATGGCCGAGCAGTGCAGCGCAGCGGAACGACCAGGCTGCGGAACTTGAGTTTCTGGAATATTTTTCTTCATATTTATTACATGCACCCGAGGAATAGTATATTGATGTAAAAATTAGAAAATGTTGTATTAAGGAGGATTTTATGGATAGAAAAATTGGTTTTGTGGGTGCAGGTAATATGGGGTGTGCTATGATAAAAAGCATAGCTGCTTCTGATGTTTTATCATCCGATTGTATATATGTTTATGATGTAGATATGGAAAGGCTTTCAAAGCTAAGAGAAGAGACAGGAATAAACATATCGGGAAGTGCTTCGGAGGTAGTAGAAAAGTCCGATATAATAATACTTGCAGTTAAGCCAAACGTTTTGGAAAGCGTTCTTAAAGCATGTAAAAATTCGTTTGATGATAAAAAAATTCTGGTTTCGGTTGCGGTTGGAGTTCCAATAAAGTTTTATAAAAAAATAATTGGAGATGATATAAAGATAATACGTACGATGCCAAATACTCCGGCTTTAGTTGGGGAAGGAATGACGCTTGTTGCACCTGACAATAGCATTGCAAAGGATGAACTTGACTATGTTATGAGTATTTTGGGCTGTTTTGGAAAAGCAGAGTTGCTTGAAGAAAAACTCATGAGTGAAGTGACAGCACTTACAAGCAGCAGTCCTGCATATGTATTTATGTTTATTGAAGCTATGGCAGATGCAGCAGTTCTTTCAGGGTTGCCCAGAAATTTGTCATATAAACTGGCAGCTCAAGCTGTTCTAGGGTCTGCAAAGATGGTGCTCGATACCGGAAAGCATCCGGGGGAATTGAAAGACATGGTGTGCTCTCCTGCCGGAACAACAATTGAAGCAGTCAGCACACTTGAAAAGAATAAATTCAGGTACGCGGTAATTGAAGCAATGAATGAGTGCACAAAGAAAGCCAGAGAAATAGGCAAAAAATTCGAATAAGGGATAACGAAAAACAATAGGGAGAAAAGGATAGGAGTCCTTATGAAAAACGTTATAATATACACAGACGGGGCATGTTCTGGCAACCCTGGAGATGGTGGCTGGGGTGCGATATTAAGATATGGTGAACGTGAAAAAGAGATATCGGGCTTTGAAAAAGACACTACAAACAACAAAATGGAATTAACTGCTGCAATTGAAGCCTTAAAGATGCTCAAGCAACCTTGTGAAGTTGAGCTTTACAGTGATAGTGCATACCTTATAAACGGTTTTAACCAGAATTGGTTGAGAAACTGGAAGTTAAACGGCTGGAAAAATTCAAGCAAGGAAGAAGTAAAGAATATAGAATTGTGGAAAGAACTAGATAGACTTAATAATGTCCATAAAATTAAGTGGATTAAAGTCAAGGGTCACTCGGATAATGAGTATAATAACAGGTGTGATTTTTTAGCTACTAATGAAATTAAAAAGAACAGGGCATAAGGGAGGCATTTTAATGAATTATGAAGAGAAGACATTATCTAAAAAACCCATATACAAGGGTAATATAATAGATGTTGAATGTTGGAATGTATTACTTCCAAACGGCAAGGAAGCAACCCGTGATGTGGTTATTCATCCCGGTGCATCGGTAGTTATTCCTATTACTGATAAAGGGGAAGTCTATTTAGTAAGACAGTTCAGAAAGCCTATTGATCAGGAATCATTGGAGATTCCGGCAGGAAAGCTCGATAAGGGAGAAGATCCTCTTGCTTGTGCCAAAAGGGAGTTGAAAGAGGAAACCGGGCTAGATGCAAAAGATATACAGCATTTGATAGATATACACAGTACACCCGGATTCAGTAATGAAGTACTGCACATGTATGTGGCAAAGGAATTATATGAAGGCGAAGCTTGTGCGGATGAAGATGAGTTTATATCGGCAGAAAAATATCCCATTAATACTCTAGTTGATATGGTTGTTAAGAACGAGATTACCGATGCAAAAACTATAATAGGTATTTTGATGGCAGATAAGATTATAAAAGGAGAGATATTATAAGATTAACAAAATTAATTTAAAAGTCTTTGGCGTTTCAAATTTTTTTAGAATCACCTTAAGTAAAGTTTACAATACATTAATTTGTATTGTAATTTTTTTGTTATTATCGTCATAGAATTAATTAGGATAAAGAAAACAAATCAAGATGCTCAGATGGGTACCTGTAAGCATTAGATATACCTATTGTAGGTTGGACTAAAGATGTACGCTGTTTAAAAATTGTTTTGAAAAATAGCTCTGGATTAAGAGGGGATAAAACGTGATTTCAAAAATACGAATAACACTGGTTGAGCACCTGAAGACCAACAAGAATACATATCTGTTTCTGTTTTTAACTTTTGTTACAGGAGTGTCCGCAGGGGCATTTACTGTAAACGGGTTAAGTTCAATGCAAAGAACTGAGCTTATTAATTACTTTCAAGGTTTTTTAGAGCTCTTTGAAAACCAGAGAGTTGACAGTAATGAAATACTTAAGATTTCGCTTGTTGACAACACTAGATTGGTTGCTTTATTATGGGCACTTGGTGTGACAATAATCGGAATTCCCTTGATTTATATTTTTATTGGAATAAGAGGATTTATAACCGGTTTTACATCTGGATTTATTATTGATCTGCTTGGGGTAAAAGGTGTTATTTTTACACTATTTAGTATTTTACCGAAGGAGGTAATAATTATTCCGTGTGTAATAGCACTTGGAGTAAATGCTATAAATTTTTCTCTGAATATAATAAGGAGCAGATCAAACAAACAAAAATCGAAGGATAATTTAAAAACGGGATTTTTCGGTTATTGTTTTGCAACAGCATTTTTCGCATGCCTTATATTTTGCGGTGTACTGGTTGAATCATATATTACACCAATCTGTATCAGAATAATAACTTCAAAAGTATTCTGATGCATAGGAAATATGTATATATGTGGAATTTGAAGTTAACAATATATATGTAGATATGGTTATAATTTCTTGTTACAGAGGAAGTTACAATGAAAGTTTTAATAACCAAAATAACTCCTATAGCATTTTTTGTAATTATTGCACAAAAAGAGCTGTAAATATTTAGACATTGATACAAACTATTTTATATTACGTGGGAAATATTGTACAAAGAGCAATTTTTCTTGTATAATAGTAAGGATTTATATAATTAGAGTTTATGTGGGTTTAATTAACTATATGGGGAGAGATTGGCAATTCGTACAGAATATATACTAGTGCTTTTGAACATAATTCATTTCTAGAAATGAATTATGCAACATGCACATCCTGTGTTTTTTTGCTGATTAACAAAATTAAACTCTAGAATTTTATTTTGTTAATCAGAACTAGAGTATTTGTGGACGGATTCAAATATATAATTATTTTAAAAGAAGAGAGGAAGTAGGGGAAACAATGGAAGATTTAGTTTTGAAATTTCTCACTTTTTTAGAGAAAGATAAGCGTTTATCTCTTAATACGTTACAGTCATACAGGAGGGATATTGAGCAGTATATTACATACTTAAGCGATATAAAAATTCAAAACATTTCAAATACAAATAAAACTACGGTGATTGCTTATCTCCTGCATCTACAAAAGAAGGGCAGAGCAACTTCAACCATATCCAGAAATCTTGCATCAATAAGATCGTTTTACCAGTATTTAACAAAGAATGGCGTAATTAGTGGTGATCCTACAGAAGAACTTGAATCACCAAAAGTTGAAAAGAAATTGCCACAGATATTATCAACCAAAGAGGTTGAACTTCTCTTGGATCAGCCAAAGTGTGATGATCTTAAGGGTTTTAGAGACAAGGCAATGCTTGAGTTGCTTTATGCTACAGGTATAAGAGTATCTGAACTGATATGTTTAGACGTAGTAGATGTAAACATCGATATGGGCTTTATAAAATGTAACAAAGGAACAAGGGAACGAATGATTCCTATCGGTTCTCTGTCTATTCAAGCTTTGAATGAGTATCTGGCAAAATCCAGAAACCTTTTGATTCAAAGAAGTGATGAAAAGGCATTATTTGTTAACGTAAATGGAAAAAGACTGACAAGACAGGGGTTCTGGAAAATAATCAAACAATACAAAAACCAGGCAAAGATAAATAAAGACATCACTCCACATACATTAAGACATTCATTTGCTGCACACCTTTTAGAAAATGGGGCCGACCTTAGGTCAATTCAGGAGATGTTAGGACATTCGGATATTTCATCAACCCAGGTTTATGCTCAAATTGCAAAAAATAGAATTAAAGAAGTATACAAAAAAACCCATCCGAGAGCATAATATTATAAGTATTAGTTCTCATTAGATTTTTATTGACCAGTTGACATTTTAATGATACCTTTAAAAGTAAGATAGAAATATCTTACTTTTTTTGAATGTCAAAATTAAAATCTTTAAAATCTTTTACATAAGGAGAAACAAAAATGAAGAGAGCTATAATTATTGTTTTAGATAGTGTGGGAATTGGTGAACTACCTGATGCAGAGAAATATGGTGATAAGGGAAGTAACACTCTTGGCAATATAGCATCCTCTATAAAGGACTTCTCCCTTCCGAATCTTGAAAAGCTGGGCTTGGGGAATATAGATAATATAGCGGGACTTAACAAGATAGCCAATCCAAAAGGCTGCTACGGCAAGATGGCAGAAAAATCTGCAGGAAAAGACACCACAACTGGACACTGGGAGATAGCCGGGATAATACTTGATAAACCATTTCCTGTCTATCCACATGGGTTTCCAAAGGATATAATAACTGCCTTTGAAAATGCAATAAATACTAAGGTTATAGGCAATATTGCGGCATCTGGAACCGAAATCATTAAGACATTAGGAGATCAACATGTAAAGACAGGATGTCCTATTGTTTATACTTCGGCTGACAGTGTTTTTCAGATTGCTGCACACGAGGAAGTTGTATCTGTTGAAAGCTTATATGAGATGTGTAGGATTGCCCGGAGAATTTTAAAAGGTGAGCATGCTGTTGGAAGGGTAATAGCAAGACCATTTACCGGTAGCAGTAAAAATTATAAGAGAACCGAAAGAAGACGAGATTTCTCTTTAGCTCCATTAGGCAAGACTATTCTTGACCACGTTGTGGAGAAAGGTTTTCAGGTTAAGGCTGTTGGAAAAATTGAAGATATTTTCAGCAAACAAGGGATTACTCATGCTATCCATACTCATAACAATATGGATGGAGTTGACAGGACTTTAGAATACCTTGCAGAAGATTTTGAAGGGATACTATTTACAAACCTTGTTGATTTTGACATGCTTTATGGACACAGAAATGATATAAAAGGCTATGCAGATGCACTGGTTGAATTTGACAAAAGATTGCCCGAAATTTTATCTGCACTAAAGGATGATGATCTTCTATTTATAACAGCAGACCATGGTTGTGACCCATCAACTGAAAGTACCGATCATTCAAGGGAATACGTTCCGTTGATAGTATATGGCAAAAAGTTTAAGGAAGATGTCAATTTGGGCACAAGAAGCTCATTTTCAGATATTGCAGCAACAATAGCAGAATACTTGAATATTACAGCGGATATACCTGGTACGAGTTTTATTAGCGGAATTAATTTTTAGCTATATCTAATCTTAAATAGTCTTATAAGGGGTGCAGGCATATGAGAATGTATGATATAATTGAGAAAAAACGTGATGGAAAAGAGCTCAGTTATGATGAGATGAGTTTTTTTATAAAAAGCTATTGTAATGAACAGATACCTGATTATCAGGCATCTGCTTTACTTATGGCTATATTTTTAAATGGAATGAGCGAGCAGGAGACTGCTGATTTGACCGAAATTATGGCTAATTCGGGAGATGTAATTGATCTTTCATCTATAGATGCTATAAAGGTAGACAAACATAGCACTGGAGGAGTAGGTGACAAGACTACTCTTATATTAGGACCGATTGTTGCAGCCTGTGGAGTGCCAGTGGCAAAGATGTCAGGAAGAGGATTAGGTCACACAGGCGGAACAATAGACAAGCTTGAGTCTATCCCCGGTTTTAAGACTGCACTTACAAAAGAGGAATTTATTAGCAATGTAAATAAAATTGGGATATCGGTAGCAGGACAAACCGGAAATTTAGCTCCTGCGGACAAAAAACTATATGCCTTACGTGACGTGACTGCAACGGTTAACAGCATTCCTCTTATAGCGAGCAGCATTATGAGCAAGAAGATAGCCTGTGGAGCAGATGGGATTGTTCTTGATGTAAAGACCGGAAGCGGAGCTTTTATGAAGTCTCTGGAAAAGTCAGTTGAATTGGCAAGGACGATGGTTAAGATCGGCAATGATCTTGGAAGGAAAACAGTTGCAGTAGTGACAGATATGGATATTCCTTTGGGGAATTCAATAGGCAATTCACTGGAAGTTATTGAAGCTATTGAGACGCTCAAAGGAAAAGGGCCTGAAGATCTTAGGGAAGTATCAATGGAATTGGCTTTAAGGATGCTGGTACTTGCGGGAGCAGGTGATGAGGTATATTGCAGGGACAGAGTAAGGGAAGTAATTGATAATGGGAAGGCACTTTATAAACTGGCTGAAATGATTGAATTGCAGGGTGGAAATCCTAATGTGATTGAAAATTATCAACTTTTTAAAAAGCCTAAGGTTGCATATGAGATTATATCAGAGCAGGATTGTTATATGAAAAGTGTCAGGACTGACCTTTTAGGGGTAGCGTCTATGATTTTAGGAGCTGGAAGGGAAACTAAAGAGAGTGCCATTGATTATTCAGCAGGTATAAAGCTCAATAAGAAGACCGGAATGTTACTTAAAAAGGGAGAACTCATTGCAACGCTTTATTCCGATAACAGTGAAAAGTTAAATGCTTCGCTTGAACCTTTTAAGAGGAGCTTGGTGTTTTCAGATATATCAGAGCTTCAAAGGCCACTTATTCTATCCTATGTAGATTAAGTTTAAAGCTTCCTGGCTAGGTGCACAATAATATTTTTTATGAAAACACTGTATTATAGTTTGTAGTAAAGAAAAAAGTCACTTTTAGAGTATGGCATATCATTATACTTGTAATTAACGAGGTGAGGAATTGAGAATTATTATTATCGGGGATGGCAAAGTTGGATATAGTCTTGCTGAAAATCTGGCAAAAGAGAATAATGACGTAACAATTATAGATAAAAATGCGGAAGCCTTGAAAAAAGCCAGTGAGAACCTTGATGTCATGTGTATCAGGGGAAATGGCGTGAGCACAAAAATTCTCCTGGAGGCAGGAGTAAAGAATGTTGATCTTCTGATTGCAGCTACTAGCAGCGACGAGATGAATATGGTTTGTTGTCTTACTGCAAAAAAACTAGGAGCTAACTATACTGTTGCTAGAATAAGAGATCCGGAATATGCCAACGAACTCTCTTTATTGAAGGCAGATCTTGGTCTGGATATGGTTATCAATCCTGAACAGGCGGCAGCGAACGAAATTGCAAGACTATTGAGGTTCTCTTCAGCTGCAAATGTTGAGGTCTTTGCAAAAGGACTGGCTGAATTGGTAGAAATCAAAGTGACTGCTGGTATGTCAGTAATAGGTATGACGCTAAAAGCAATTATTAATAAAGTATCTTCATCGGTTCTAATCGGTGCTGTACTCAGACAAGACGAGGTAACAATACCTAACGGTGATTTTATTATTAATGAAAACGATACCTTATACATAATCGGAAGGCCTTCAAGGGTATCCGACTTCTGTAAAAAGATTGGCAAATATGCTCCTAAAATCAGAAATGTAATGATTGTTGGAGGTGGAAGAATAGCATACTATCTGGCAAAGTATCTAAATGAGATGGAGCTAAAAGTAAAAATTATCGAAATAGATCGCCAAAGATGTATTGAACTCTCACAGTCCCTTCCTGATACGTTGATCATATATGGTGATGGTTCTGATGAATCAGTATTGCAATCGGAAAATCTCAGAGATATGGATGCTTTGGTTTGCGTTACCGGACGTGATGAGGAAAACCTCATGTCTGCTCTGCTGGCTAAGCAATGTGGTGTTCAGAAAGTGGTGGCCAAAATAAACAGGATAAATTATACCAGTGTTATCAAGAGTATGAGTATAGACAATATAGTGAGCCCGAAGCTCATTACAGCCAATCGGATAGTCAGCTATGTAAGGGGGTTAAAAAACGCTATGGGAAACCCCGTAGAAACCCTTTACAAGCTTATTGAAGATAAAGTTGAAGCCATTGAGTTTATAGCAAACAAAACAACTAAATTTCTGAATGTACCACTAAAAAATCTTAAAATGGTTAAAGGAGTTTTGGTTGCTGCTATTGTTAGAGGAAATGATATCATTATTCCACATGGAAAGGATGCAATAAAATTAGGAGATAATGTTATCCTTATTGCAAAAGATAAGAAATTTCAGGACTTAAATGACATCATGTCTTACGGAGGAATACCCGATGAACTTTAGAATGATATTTAAAAGTCTGGGAATGGTTTTGTGTATCGAGGCTCTATGTATGGTACCTGCTCTCATGATATCCTCATTTTCCGGGCAAGATGATACAATGGCCTTTGTTATTACTATACTAATATTAGTGGTAGTTGGTTTGCTAATGAATAAAATCAAAACTGTGACAACCAACATCTATTCAAGAGATGGTTTTGCCATTGTAGCTCTCGGATGGCTTATGGTTTCATTTTTTGGAGCACTTCCATTTGTATTAAGCGGGGCTATTCCCTCTTTTATAGATGCTTTGTTTGAATCAGTATCAGGCTTTAGCACTACAGGAGCAACTATATTAAAAGAAATAGAAGGACTTCCAAGAGGAATTTTATTCTGGAGAAGTTTTACCCATTGGATGGGTGGAATGGGAGTTCTGGTTTTGACACTTGCCATATTGCCGTCGATAAAGGCTAATACTTTGCATATTATGAAAGCCGAAAGCCCAGGTCCTACTCCTGAAAAGCTTGTCCCTAAAATTAAACAGACAGTAAAGATTCTTTATTTCATTTATATTTCACTTACGGTTATACATATTATTTTTCTGCTAACGGGAGGAATGTCGTTGTATGATTCACTGATTCATGCCTTCGGGACAGCAGGAACCGGTGGATTTTCAAATAGAAATTTGAGTGTAGCTGCATATAATAGTGCTTATATTGAAGTTATAATCACTGTATTTATGTTACTGTTCGGTGCGAATTTTGCTCTTTATTACCAAGTCTATAAAGGTAATTTCAAATTGATCTATAAAGATGAGGAATTGTGCTTCTATGTAGGAATAGTGGCAACTTCTATTATATTGATTACCTTGAATATCAATGGCAGGGTAGTTCACTCCATATGGGAAGCTTTAAGATATTCATCGTTTCAGGTTGCTTCAATTATAACAACTACAGGATATGCAACAGCAGATTTTAATCTTTGGCCGGGATTCAGCAAATTCGTTCTGCTGTTATTAATGTTTATAGGTGCAAGTGCAGGTTCCACCGGGGGCGGAATTAAGTGTATAAGATTTTTATTGCTTTTTAAGGTTGCTAAAAGGGAAATATTCAAAATTATACATCCCAGATCGGTTTATACTATAAAAATAGGTGGTAACATGGTGGAGGAAGAAACACTGATGGGGATTCTTACATTTTTCTTTCTTTATATTTTTATATTCATTGTGTCTGTTTTGATAATATCAATCGAAGGCAAAGATATAGTTACTACTGCTACATCAGTTGTATCAGCTATGGGCAATATAGGTCCGGGATTAGGAGCTGTTGGCCCTATTGGTAATTTTTCTGATTTCTCTGTAATTAGTAAAGCGGTACTATCTCTATGTATGATTTTTGGAAGGTTAGAGATATATCCGTTGCTGCTGATATTAACGCCAACCTTCTGGAAACGGGTTAATATATAGAAAGATTGACTAAAATGCAATCTATAGATGAAAAACTCTAAAACTAAAATTAGAGGACGTTTTTCATCTAATTCAAGAGCGATTTTAAATCTTTTTAGCGTTCAATATATTTGAGAAGAATAGAATAAAGAGACTTTTTGTGCATATCCAATTAAATTTCTGCATAAAAATTTACTAACGGAAAATTAATTGGGGGGAATATTAGTTGATAAGAAAGATATTATTCAGATATCTCATCATTATTTGTGTGGTTGTCAATCTTTTTTCTGTATTTGCTTTTGCAATGGAGTTAAAACCTGTTTATAATCCCAACACAGTTGATAGCATAATGGCAAATACCAGTGTTTCGGAGCTAAAGGCCAAAAGTTCTGTTTTAATGGATGCATCAAGCGGTCAGGTTTTGTATGAGAATAACAGCAATGAAAAATTACCAATTGCAAGTGTTACAAAGGTAATGTCAATGCTTTTGACCATGGAAGCAATTGACTCTGGGAAGATAGGTTTAAAAGACATGGTTACTGCTTCAGAATACGCTTCAGGAATGGGTGGTTCACAGGCATATATTGAGCCTGGAGAACAATACTCAGTTCATGATGCCTTAAAAGCTATATCTCTTCACTCATCAAATGACGTTACCGTTTCAATGGCTGAACTTGTTGCCGGAAGTGAAGAAGGGTTTGTAGTGCAGATGAATGAAAAAGCTGCTGAATTAGGTATGAAAAATACTATGTTCAGGGACTGCACCGGTCTGACTGACGAAGGCCATTATAGCAGTGCCATTGATATCGCATTAATGTCAAGAGAACTTATCACAAAACATCCTAAGATTTTAGAATACACTTCAATTTATACCGATACTTTTAGAAATGGTGAATTCGATTTGACTAACACAAACCGTCTTGTTAAATTCTATAACGGTTGTGATGGCCTCAAAACAGGATTTACAAGAGCCGCTGGATTCTGTTTGTCTGCGACAGCTTCACGGAATAATATGAGACTTATTTCTGTTGTATTAGGTGAGCCGGATTCAAATACAAGGTTTGCTGAAACCAGAAAACTCCTTGACTATGGGTTTGCAAATTATGAATCAGCTGATGTAAATAAAAAAGGTGAGCTGGTTTCTGAGGTTCTGGTTAAAAAGGGAATAAATTCGAAAGCAGGCGGCATCATTGGAAATGATGTAAAAGTTCTTCTGCCAAGAGGTCAAAAGACCAAAATAGTGCGCCAGATTGCTCTTGATGAGTCAATAACAGCCCCTGTGAAAACTGGCCAAAAAGTTGGAGAAATAATATATAAGATAGATGAAAATGAAATTTCAAGAGTTGATATTATCTCTGATAGAGATATTGAAAAAACGAATGTTATAAATTTGTTTTCGAGAATGTTTAAGAGTTGGTTTAGTGTAGGTAAAAATTAAAGCTAAGGATCATGATTAAAATATAAGTTTCTGCTTTGGATAATGTAAAAATTATACTTAATGGTGTTAAGAAAATAGAAAGTTATTTTTACATTATCCTTTAATTAATATGCTGTTACTTCCAGCAAAGTAAAAATCGGAGCAAATCAAAGTGAGAAATAGTCTTTGATTTGTTCTTCTTTTAGTGGGGAAGGGATTTGATGATTAGGGTGCATGTAGTTTAAGTGAAGAAAAGTATGGAAGAAACATTGTGAAGCTAGTTGTAGAGCCTGTTAATGCGACGAGGAAAGGGAGAGCATTGTTTGAGCGAAGCGAGTTTTGCACGACCTCGAGGAGTATTTACAGGCTCTAAACTGCGAAACTTAAGTTTCTGGAATACTTTTCTTCACATTTATTACATATACCTGATGATTATCTTGTATTGAAACATTAAGGAAAATGTGATATTTTTAAAAAGAAAATATAATTTGTGAGGTTATTATGAATCAAAAATCAAATGATTTAAAACCTTTAAACATTGGTGATGTTCTAGATTATTCAGTAGAATCCTTCAAGCAGAATTTCAAAGGTTTGCTGCTTCTTTCCCTGATTTTATATATTCCATGGGTTGTATTTTATTCTATAACTTTGAATTTAGTTTTAGACAATCAGGTGTCAAATGTTTTAGATATATATAAGAATATTTTTAGTGGCTCATATTCAGAAGATATGTTTTATTATACTCAAGAAAATCCAGCTTATGAAAATTCGGTAATGCTTATAATGTACCTGCTTCAATTTGTGTATATGCTTACTTTTAAGCTAGTATTAAACGCAGCTGTAATAAAGATGATTTATGAATATGCAATTAACGATCTGGTTACAATTAATAGTCTTTCTGATGCATTAAGGCTTATAAAGGGGTGTTTCCGTTTTTTGCCGAAGCTTATGGGGAATGCTGTTTTATTTGTACTTATTCTTGGAACTGCATATTTTGTATTGGCATTAACAGCAGCATTAGTTATTATGCTACCCATTGGGATACTTGTTGCATCAGGCTTGCCACCTGTGGTGTCAGGGATTATTTTAATTATAATGGTACTGCTTATTTTTATCGGAATCGTTTTTGGTATAGGTTTCTTTGCGATAAAGCTTATATTTGGGGCAAATGCTATTGTCATAGAAGAAACCTCCGTATTCGAAAGTATTAAGAGGAGTTTCTACCTGTCTAAAGGCAAGTTCTGGCATATTGCTTTTGCCAGCATTTTTGCGTTCCTTCTGTATTTTCTGTTCGGTGCTTTGCTTGTTGGTGGGTCAATGCTTCTTGTATTTGTAAATAAAACTGCTTATATTGTTGTTAATGCTTTTTCACAGATGTGCGGTGCTTTGATTGAACCATTTATTTTAACATATATTACTTTATTGTTTGTTAATATGAAAGTCCAGAAGGAAGGACTTGATCTTGAAATTAAAATGCGAAAATTGATTGAATATGACAGGAAGAGAATGGATAATGGGGATGGAGAGCCAGCTAATGTCTAAATTGGTTGTGAAGAGGTACATTAGTATTATAAATAAAGCTTGCATTTTTATAGCAACACTAAGTGTGGTTGCTTTGTTTAACGTTTCTGCCTGGGCATTAAATCCTCAGAATGAGGAAGAGGTAAAAAAGAAGCTTTCAGAGATTTTAGCCTCTGGTGAGTTTGCTGACAAAAAAAAGTCAAAAAGTCTGCTTGAAATTCTGCATGAAAAATTCATAGACTTTATAAAGAGCATATGGAAGAAGTTTGATATAGGCAGTAAGGTTGAAGGTGTTTTGGAAAACGCAAGGGTTTCAAAAGAAGCCATGTTTTTCCTCAAAATTTTGTCTATTGTTTTGATGCTAGCGGTTATAGTTCTTATTATATATATTATAACCAAAAGATTTACACGACCGCGTAAACTAAGGCAGGAGGAAGATGCACTGCTCCTTGACGTATTGAAAGACCCCGACGAGGTCTATAAAAAGGCTTGTGAATATTATAATAAAGGCGATTATACCCAAGGCTTAAGATTTTTGTATATTTCATTGTTAATCAGGTTTAATGAACAGAATATTATCAGGATAAACAAAGCAAAGACAAACAAGCAGTATTTAAATGAAATAAGAAATAACAGGTCTGATTTATATGACTTTATGAATGATTTTACTCAGGCTTTTAACAGACACTGGTATGGTGGAAGAGATGCTGACAAATCCACATTTGATAGCTGGAACAATACCTGCAATCTGCACACCCTTTTAAGGATGAGGTGAACAAGAATAAAATGAAACGATTAAAGAAAATTCTTTTGTATACTGCAGTTGTACTGGTTTTAATAGTCGCAGCACTTGTTGTTTATGGCTTTAAGGGTGATATGGAGCAAAGTGTTGAATATTCAAGCTACAGTGCAGAAGGTGATGGTACAAAGGCTCTTTATTTGCTGTCGAGGGATATGGGCTATGATGTTCAAAGGTTTACAAGGCCATCAAGATTTTTACCTGATAATGCAACTTTGGTTGCCATTGAACCCAATTTAGAGATGCTCAACAGTAATTTAGAAAAGAAGTACTTAAAATCATGGCTTGAAAAGGGTAATGCTCTGATTTTGATATCTTTTGAGGGTGAGGAATATCTTAAGGAGCTTGGTGCAATAAGTCAGGAGGCCTTTGGGTTATATGACAGAGGTTATAGGTTAAGTGTTGGAAAAGGCAGCGTTTTTTATTTTGAATTAAGTGAGAACTATACAAATTCAGGTTTAAAGAAACTGGAACCGGGTGTTCAGTTTATAGATGTACTGGAAGAAGCAAAAAATAAGACAGTTTTATTTAATGAGTACTTGCACGGAATAGGAAATGCCGGAACAAATCTTTGGGATATTTTAGGGCCAGTTGGAAGACTTGTGGTTGTGCAATTAATTATTTGTGTTCTTATACTTATCTATATAAAATCACGGCGTTTTGGAAAGCCGGTAATTGTATTTGAGACAATCAAGAGAAAAGAAAATGAAAATCTTTTTGCTCTATCAAATATATATTATAAAGCGAAGGCCAACAGTATGGCGTTGGAGATTTATCTTAATAATCTGAAGCTTGAACTTGCAAAATTCTTAGGTGCCGGAAAGGAACTGTTTAGTGATGAAGATCTTGTGAATGCTGCGAAGGCGAGCAATACTTTAAAGGATCTGGATGTTGCTGGGGTTTTTGCTGATTGTGAGAGCTATATAAAGAACAGGAAAGGTGACAGTAAAGCATTGTTAAACTTGTATAACCGACTTGAGATAATCAGAAAGGGGATTAAGTAATGATTGAAGATAATTCTAATAAAGAAAATGAGTTTTCGGGTTGTGAATTTACGAAAGAGAAAGCACAGGCCATTATAAGTGAGGTTTGTAAAATAGTTGTAGGGCAGTATGAATTTGTTGAGCATATGGTGACGGCTTTCCTTTCAGGAGGACATGTATTGATAGAAGGTGTTCCCGGTCTTGCTAAAACTTTAGCTTCAAAGGTTATGGCAAAGACAATTGCTGCAGAGTTTAAACGTGTTCAATTTACGCCTGACCTTATGCCGGCAGATATTATTGGAACAAAAGTATTTGATCCGAAAAAAACCGAGTTTTTCTTAAAGAAAGGACCTCTTTTTACAAATATATTTTTAGCCGACGAAATAAACAGGACACCCCCTAAAACACAGGCAGCACTTTTGGAAGCAATGGAGGAAAAAGCTATTTCCATTGACGGAGAAACACATAAATTAGGGGAAACGTTTATGGTTTTAGCTACGCAAAACCCGGTGGAATATGAAGGGACATATCCTCTGCCGGAAGCACAGCTTGACAGGTTTTTGATGAAGCTTATGGTGGATTATATACCTCAGAAGTTCGAAAATATGCTGCTTCAAAAGTATAATTCCGGCTTTGACAGTAAAGAGATTGAAAGTCAGAAGATAAATGCCGTATGCAGCTTTGAGGACTTGAGAAGGTGCAAGAGGGAGATTCAGGGAGTTCAAGTAAATGAAGGCATAATTAACTATATAACTTCAATTATAAGAGCTACAAGAAATTCTCCGAGTCTTATACTTGGTGCAAGTCCTAGAGCATCTATTTCTTTGCTTCTGGTTGCAAAAACTTATGCTGCTGTAAGTGGCAGAAACTTTGTAATACCCGAAGATATTAAAGAATTGGCTCTGCCTGTATTGCGCCATCGTATAATTGTAAAGCCAGAGGTCGGAATTGATGGACTTACAAATGATGAGGCTATTAAGAGTATACTGGCAAAAGTAGAAGTTCCACGCTAAGGCATAATAAATGCCGGAAGGAGTAGAGTAATGCCATTTAGCAACAGGTTTGCAGTGCTTTTTGCATTAGGTATAATACCTGTAATAATAGCTTCATTTGTAGGATTGGAGTTCTACGCTTTTTTAATGTACAATATAATAATGTTTTCACTTCTTGTAATAGATTTCAGGATGACCCCCGGCAAAAAGTTTCTTGAAGTTGAACGTGTATGTTATGAAAAGCTTTCAATCGGAACAGAGAACGAGATAGGAATAAATATCAGGAACAACAGTGAGTATTTCCTTAAAATTGAAGCACTTGATGAAGTCCCTGTATACATGAAAACCCAAGACAGTGTTGTAGCTATAAGTGTAGAACCGCATTATGAGGCGGCTGGAAAGTACATCGTAGTACCTGAAAAAAGAGGTGAGTTTACCTTTGGTAAAATTCATTTAAAGTATAAAGGTGTAATGGGTCTGTGTGTAAAAACAGGAAGTTTTGACCTTGATAAGAAATATAAAGTATATCCGAACCTTAAGGATCTGAGTAAGTATGGATTGGCTGCAATAAAGAAAAGCCAGCTGATACATGGAATCAAAAAAAATAAAAGCTATGGTATCGGTACTGAATTTGAAAGTCTCAGAGAATACACTGAGGGTGATGATTATCGAAAAATTAACTGGCTGGCAACTGCACGGTCAAATAAATTCATTGTAAATACCTATGAGCATGAAAAAAACCAGCAGATTATGATAATGCTTGATTCGAGCAGGGTAATGAATTCAGAGATAAACTATATAAAAAAGCTGGATTACTGCATAAATGCAGCATTTCTGTTAGCTGATACAGCTATAAAAAAAGGCGATAATGCAGGGGTTATGGTGTTTGACAGTACTGTAAAAAGATTTATAAAGCCGGGTAAGGGAACTGGGCAGTTTCATTTGATTGCCGAAAATCTTTATAATGTTGAAGAAAACTTTGTTTCTGCCGATTATATGGGGGCGTTAAACTATCTTAACCAAAATCATAAGCGTAGAAGCCTGCTTTGTATCTTTACCGAGCTTTTTAATGCAGATGAAGCTTTGCAATTGGCTACTGCATTAAGAACACTGGCGAAGCATCACTTGCCTCTGGTTATTACAATTAAAGATATGAGGCTTTATGAGTATGCGGAGGGAAGCATTGAAGATACGAAGGAGTTTTTTACAAAGGTTGCAGCCATGAAAATAATAAAGGAAAGAGAGAAAATACAGAAAATATTTAACGATTTTTCCATTGCAGTAGTGGATGTGCCTCCTGATAAACTGTCAGTTGAAGTGGTAAATAAGTACCTGCATTTGAAATCAACTATGCAGCTTTAGTCCTTTGATCCATGATGTTTGGTATTAAAAGGTATATAACCAAAAGTACTAGAGTTACAAGAGCAAAGATTAGTTTTGCAACCTCCGAGAAAAAAGGAGAAGGAGTAAAATAGCCTTCAATCAATCCTGCTATTATAAAAATTGGTATGGTTCCAAGAAGAAGCTTTATTGCTTCTTTGCCTCTTATTATGAGGGAATCTTTTCTGGAATATTTACCTGGATTTATGATAGAGTAACCGATCATTAGACCTGCCCCTCCGCACACAAAAATGGCAAATAGCTCTAAAATACCATGGGGAAGAATCAATGACCAGAACAATAGATTGCCTCCTTTGTGGAAGTATAAACCCGCAAGAGCACCAAGGACATAGCCGTTGGTATATAGAACCCATACAGTGCCGACTGAAAGTGTTATTCCGAGGGCAAAGGCTAAAATTCCGACCTTTATATTATTGGTAAATATAAAAGGAGACAAAATTGCTCCGTTTCGAGTGTTGTCATACTCATTTGTAGCTCTGCCTAAAACTCCGTCGACCATTTCCTGAGCTATGAAAGCTCCTGCATTGTCTGTTGAAATTAATGTGAACAAAAAACTGATGGCTGTGCCGAGAAGGAACAATGATGTAGCTATTAACAGGGGTTTTGAATTTTTCTTTATCAACCTGGGAAAGCCGGAAAAAAGAAATGACAGCAGCTTCTTTATACTAAAAGTTTTAGTGGTGTAAATATAGCTATGTGCTGAAGCAACAAGCTTGTTCAGGTAATTTGTAATGTTTGTGTTGCCGTAGTTGGTTCTGGCATAAGACAGATGTCCGCAAGTCAGATTGTAAGTGTTTAGAAAACTGTCCAATTCATCTTTGCTAAAGCTGTATATGCTTTTGGACTTGAGTTTTTTGAGCATAGCTTCAAGGTTCTTCCAGATTTCTGAGTTTTGGCTGATGAATTTATCTTCCTTCATTGTTTGCACCTTTACATTTTTTATATTAAAATTATTTCATAAAACTTATTTTATCAGAAATAATTATTTGTTACAATTGTAATTGTATTCTAGTGCTGATTAACAAAATTAAATTCTAGAATTTAATTTTGTTAATCAGCAAAAAACGTAGGATGTGCATTTTGCATAATTCATTTCTACAAATGAATTATGTTCAAAAGCACTAAGTGTTTAATGAATATTTTTAAGAAAGAATAATTTTAAGGGTGGAAGGTACATGAAAAAAATACTGAATATTCTTACTCCTGAAAATGTCTATGTTGAATATGAACTGGCCGGTATCGGTTCAAGGTTTGCGGCTTTCATTGTTGATTTGCTTATTCAGATTGTTGTTTTTGTTTTGGTCTTAACAGCCTTGATTTTTGCAGGATTTGATTTTGAAGCACTTATAGATGAACTGCAATTTCAAGTAGTGGCATTTGCAATAACCTTGCTTACGCTTTTTCACTTGCTGTACTTTTCATTAATTGAACCCTTTATGGGCGGACAAACGCCTGGGAAGAAACTTTTTGGAATAAGGGTAATCAACCAAAACGGAGAGCCTGAAGGGGCTTTTGAAAGTGCTTTTCGAAACTTCTTAAGGATAGTGTATGTATTCCCGTTTTTATACCTTATGGATGCATTTTTTGTTATATTGACAAAGCATTACAAGCGTGTTGGTGATTATGCTGCAAATACCGTTGTGGTCAAAGTTAGAAAGGGAGACAAACTACTTACAATTGATGATATATTGGACAATAATGCTGCTGAGGAGGATTACTCCGGAAACGTTAATATGTTCCCTGTAACTAATTTTGAGTACGAGGTATTGAAGGCGTTTCTTGCAAGAAAGGATAGTGTAGGTCAAAAGCGTTATATTTTTGCATATAATTTCAACAGGTATTTTTCGAGGAAGTTTAATTTACAAGAGCCTTACAGCAACCCTTACGAGTTTTTTGAAGACATTATCAGAATGAACTCGGGTATGAAGTGATTTTAGCATTGCACCAATTTGCAGGATTTTATATTGACACTTGCAAAAAGAAATGTTACCATAAAATTGATTAATTTACTTTTGGAATAATTTAGATACTACTATAATGGAAGGTGAAACAATGTTTGTATCAAAAGCTTTAAGCATAAACAATAAAAATCATCTTGAGATTGGTGGTTGTGATTGTGTTGAACTTGTAAATAATTATGGTACTCCTTTGTATGTGTTGGATGAAAGCCTTATCAGGGAGAACTGCAGACTTTATAAAAATGCTATGGACAAGTACTATAACGGTAACGGTTTGGTACTCTACGCAAGTAAAGCCTTGTCTACAATGGCTGTATGTAAAATTGTAGAACAAGAAGGTCTTGGCATGGATGTTGTATCCGGTGGAGAACTCTACACTGCAATCAAGGCAGGCGTTTCAATGGATAAAATATATTTCCATGGCAACAATAAAACAGTTGAAGAACTTGAGCTGGCTATAACAAGTAATATAAGAAGAATAGTTGTTGACAATAGGGACGAATTGAAAAGGATAAACGAAATAGCAGTCAAGCAGGGAAAAGTTGTGAGTATTTCGTTTAGAATAAAACCTGGAATTGATGCTCATACGCATGATTTTGTACAGACCGGTCAAATTGATTCAAAGTTTGGTGTTGCACTGGAAAACGGAGAGGCATTTGAAATTATAAAAGAGGCTTCCCAATTGAGTAATGTAAAGGTTGAAGGAGTTCACTGCCATATAGGCTCACAGATATTTGACCTTGATCCTTTCAAACTGGCTGCAAAAGTAATGCTCGAGTTCATTGCAAAGATCAAAAATGAACTGGATTTGGAAATTGAAGAATTAAACCTTGGTGGCGGTTTTGGAATAAAGTATACTATGAATGATGACCCCATAGAGTATGATCACTATATTGAGTCGGTTTCAAAAGTTGTCAGAAGTGTATGTGAAGAGAAGGGTATAAAACTTCCTTTCATAGTTATGGAACCGGGAAGATCGATAGTCGCTTCAGCAGGCATAACTTTATATAAGGTCGGGGCTGTTAAAGATATAAAAAATGTCAGGACTTATGTTTCTGTTGATGGTGGGATGACGGATAACCCAAGGTACGCACTATACCAGTCAAGGTACGATGCTTTGCTTGCAAACAGAGCAGATGCTCCGAGGGTGCAGGATGTGACTATAGCAGGGAAGTGCTGTGAGTCAGGAGACCTTCTGGCAAAAGATATCAGTATGCCGGAAATTCAAGTCGGAGATATATTGGCAGTACTTGCAACAGGAGCCTACAACTATTCAATGTCAAGTAACTATAACCGTATCCCCAAACCACCTATTGTCCTTGTGAAAAACGGCAAATCACGGGTAATTGTGAAAAGAGAGGACTTTGACGATATAATAAGAAATGATATAATACCTGAAGATTTATAGAATTAAATAATAAAAGAGGTAAAGGGCACCTAAATTACAGATAATTTAAGTGCTCTTTTTTGTCATACATCTGCTATAATTGATGTATTATAGAGTAAAACATTTTTTGGGAGGAAAAATGAACGTTAAAAAAATACTTGCTTATTTAGCAGTTTATGCAGTTGTTATAATTTCTGTTCCAATTTTTTTCAATAATGCTTGGCTTAAAGCTTTACCGGAAACTCAAACCTATGACGGTGCACTCGAATTTTCAGCCACTAGAGCTTACGAAGATATCAAGTATATTGCAAGTAGTTTTCCTGAAAGATCGATTGGAAGTGAAAATGCCGAAGCTTCTGCTAATTGGATGGCACAGGAGTTTGAAAATATAGGTCTCAAAACGTATACCGAGCAATTTTCATGCCGGTCACCCGAAAAGCTTATAAACGCAACAATGAGCGAAATGGCAGAGGATTCAACGGAGGAAGAGAAAGCTTCAACTATTGACCTTGATAGCTTCAGCATGAATGGAATGTTTGAAAAAGTAAAAGGAATAAACGTTATAGGAATTAGTATTGGTAAAAGTAGTGAAACAATTATTATAGGAGCTCACAGAGACACTTATGGTACAATAGAAGGGGCACAGGATAATGCGTCCGGTACTGCATCAATGCTTGAGCTTGCGAGGGTATTAACAGATGAAGATCACTATTATACATACATGTTTATTTCTTTTGACGGTGAAGAAATAGGGCTAAAAGGCTCTGAAGCATTTGCTCAAAAACATTCGCTCAAAAATGTTAAAATGGCAATGATTCTTGATTGCGTAGGTTATAAGCATGCAAATACTGTAGGACTTTATCAGTACGCGAGTGCTAAGGGTGCTTCACCGCTTTGGACAACGGCTCTTGCCAATAACCTTATAAGAAAAAGCGGAAGGAGCGAGTACTATTTAGACAACGAGGGTGGGTTTGATAGTTCAAGTCTGAGTGTTTTTACACCATTGCTAAATAAAATGGTATCCCAAAGGGTTTCCGGCGATGTCAATACCGATTCAGGGCCGTTTGTAGATAGAAACATACCGGCTGTTGGCTTTATTGCAGCCAATACCAATGACAGGGTAGACCCTGAAGATGTATTCCATACAAAGATGGATACTATTTCAAATATAAGTGAAGACACTCTTGATTTCATAGGTAAGCTTTCAGAACAGTATATAAAAAGTATTGAACTAAATGATTTTCCGACTGAGCTAAAAAGCAATCTTTATGTTATAGCAGATAACAAGTATCTCGATTTCCGTCTTATATCAATGTTTGTAGTATTATTGTTGATTGCCTGTATTGTTTTGTGGTTTATTAATTCTAGGGATTCAGTTAAGAATCCAGGGGTTTTTATTGAATTTTTGAAAAGTGAGCTGCCATGGATTATTTCAGCTATAGCAATATCAGCATATTCCGGGTTTATATGGCAGGTGTTGAGGTATGAATTTGCTGCAGAATTCAACATTATTATTTTAGCACTAATGTGGGCTTTGGTTAGTTTTCTGGGAGTTTTGACCATTGTTATATTGAGAACCATATTATTGAGGGGTAAAAGAGATAACTATATTGAGATTACAAAGTGCCAGAGGGTGCTGCTTAACAGTCTTTATACAATCTTATTTTTTGCGGTTACAATATATTTGAATGTGTTTGTTGCAATGATACTTGTCGGGACACCTTTACTTTTAATGGGCAGGGTAGGGTATAAAAATGTTGCATCAAGAGTTGTGTGGATAATTGTGTTATTGGTTTGGTTTTCAATTCAGACGACTTTGTTAATTACATGTATGGAATCGTATGTATTTGATATAATGTCAATAAAAAGTGCAGTAATATTATTTGTCTATAGTCTTTTAGTGACTTTTACTTTTGTATATGTAATCAGTACGCCAGGTATGCCCAAAAGGAAGAAAAACAGAGAAGTTATTTAGGAGTGAAATTATGGAGATAATTATCGGACATAACAATACTGACTTTGATTGTCTGGCTTCCATGCTTGCTGCAAGAAAACTATATCCGGAAGCACAGTTGGTTCTACCGGGCAATATCGGAAGAGATGTCAGAGAATTTATAAATATGTATATGGACATATTCAATTTTGTTGAAGCCAATGAAGTTGAATGCGAAAAGCTTACCAGAATAATAATTGTAGATACCCATTCATTATCTAGAATTGGTAAATTCAGTGAATGTGTATCAAAGCGTGGAATTGAAACTATAATTTATGACCACCACATTTTGTGTGCGGATGAAATAACTTCACCCTTCATGAAGGTTGAAGAGGTGGGGGCTAATACCACCATACTTGTAGAAGAAATTATTGAAAAAGGAATAGAAGTGTCTCCGGTTGAGGCAACTATAATTGCATTGGGAATTTATGTGGATACAAATTCGCTGATCTTTTCTGGTACTACTTACAGGGATGCCTATGCGTTGGCATACTTACTTGAGAAAGAAGCTAACCTCTCGGTTATCGAAAGTCTGGTTATAAACCGATTATCAGAAGGTCAGCAGGAATTGTCACTGTTACTTAATAAAAATATTGTTGTAGATTCCATAAATGGATTTGAGGTGGGCTTTTCCTTAGTAAAAATGGATTACTATGTGGATGATGCAGCCTATCTTACCAGAAAAATCCTTGAAGAACGGGATTTCGATGCTCTGTTTTCCATTATGAGGATGAAAAATAAGACCTACATAATAGGAAGAAGTGTCAGAGAAGAGATTGACCTGAGCATAATAATGAAACTATTAGGAGGCGGTGGCCATAAAGGTGCGGGTTCTGCAAAATCCGATGAAGCAGATCTTGCAAAAATACATTCAGATATAACAAAGACCCTTAAAACTAATCTTAGTCCTGTTATCAAAGCTTGGGATATAATGAGTTCCCCTGTAAAAACAGTGCCGGTTGATACTACAATTGATGAAGCTTATGACATTATGATAAAGTATGGACACTCTGGTATGCCTGTAGTTAGTGACAATAAAATTGCCGGTATAATTTCAAGACGTGATATAGATAAAGCAAGGGTTCACGGGTATGGGAACTCCCCTGTAAAAGGTTATATGTCAAAAAGAGTTGTAACCATTGCTTTTGATGAGCCTTTAAAAGAGGTGCAAGAGCTATTTGCAGAGCATGATATTGGAAGGCTCCCTGTTTTGAAGGACAATGAGATTATAGGAATTGTGACTCGTACCGATGTAATAAGAACACTATATGGAGGTAAGTATAAAAAGCAGAATATGCCAGGAAGCAGTAGGAATGAAATAGGAAAGGAATATACCATTGAAAACCTGTCCTACAAGCTTGACGGGCTTTTGCCGAGAATCAAGGAAGTTTTAGCTTCAGCAGGTAGTGTTGCTGATGAAGAAGGTGTAAACATATATGTAGTCGGGGGTTTTGTAAGAGATCTCATACTTGGGGTTGAAAACCTTGATATTGATATAGTTGTGGAAGGGGATGCGATAGACTTTGCCCGGAAGATTTCAAAGAGGGCTGAAGCGGTGCTGACAGAGCATGAAAAGTTTCAGACGGCATATATTGTATTGGCTGATGATCTTAAGATTGACTTAGTAACTGCCAGAAAAGAATACTATGAATTTCCAGGTGCACTTCCTGTAATAGAAAGGGGATCAATAAAGGATGACCTCTTCAGAAGGGATTTTACAATAAATTGCATTGCGATGAAGTTAAATAGCAGTGAATTCGGTAAAATTATTGATTTTTATGGAGGGAGAAGAGACCTCTACGATGGTGTTATAAGAATATTGTACAATCTCAGTTTTGTTGAAGATCCGACAAGGATAATGAGGGCTGTAAGGTTTGAACAGAGATACGGTTTTAAAATGGATGAAAAAACTGAGGATTTTGCAACAGATGCCATAAATAGTGGTGTTTTAGACAAATTGAGCAGGGAGAGAATAAATTCTGAATTCCTTTATATGCTCAAGGAAAAAAATACCGTTATAATGCTTTACAGAATGCAGGAATTAGGACTGCTTGAAAAAATTTATCCTGAAATAGTGTTGTCTGAGGAATTAAAAACACTAATTGAAAATTCGGACAAGCATTATGAAGAGTTTTATAACAACTTGATTAATAAGAAAATTATTGATAAAATCCTTGTATATGTTCTGATGCTGTTTTCAAATATTTGTATAGACAAGGTACCATCATTGGCAGACAGACTAAGGCTTACAAAAGAATACACTGATGAAATACTTGGATTTATCAGGGTCAGGGATTCAAAGCTTCCTGGATTACTGCAGGGAAGTGAATTTTCAAACTATGACATTTTTCTGGTGTTTAGACAATTATCCATAGAAAGCCTGTATGTGATAAACCTGATGTATGATGTCAAGGTCAAAGAAGCCGTGCTTTTGTATCTCAATAACTTAAGCCAGATAAAGCCGGAAATAACAGGCAGGGACATCATAGAACTGGGAATTAGTCCAGGTCCCGAAATTAAAAACATTCTGGAAATAGTGCTTAAAGAGAAAATTAATGGTAAAATATTTACTCGTAACGAAGAAATAGAGTTTGTAAAGATGAACATAAAAGATAAGGAGAAATAGTATGATAAATTACTTGCCTAAAGCCCCCTTGTTGTTTTTGATATCTTTTTTGATATTTACAATATCAATTACGGTGCATGAGTTTTCACATGCGTATTCTGCAAAACTTTTAGGAGACGATACCGCTGCAAATCAGGGAAGGCTTACACTAAATCCGTTAAAACACCTTGATCCATTAGGTACAATAATGATTTTGTTTACTTCTTTTGGTTGGGCCAGGCCGGTACCAGTCAATGCAATGTACTTCAAGGATCGTAAAAAGGGTATGATGCTGTCAAGCCTTGCAGGGCCTTTGTCAAATTTGATTTTGGCATTGCTTTTTGCATTTCCTTATCAATATATATTGTTAAAAGGCTATGGTAGAACCGGATGGATGAATTTTTTGTTTATGTTTTGTTATATTGGATTTAATATGAATATAATTCTCGGAATATTCAATATGCTGCCTGTACCACCTCTTGATGGTTCTAAAATTCTATCGGGGATATTGCCTTCAAGGCAGTACTTTAAATTGCTTGAGTACGAGAATTACATAACAATTGCATTTGTTATCCTTATGTTTACAGGTATATTAGGAAGAATTATAAGTCCTCTGATTGATATTGTTCAAACGGCTATAATGTTTGTAGTTGTCCCTATTGTTAAATTGTTATTGTAACTGTTTTACTATATATGAAAAACTTAAGACAAAAATTAATTAGACTTTGTATTAAAAAAAAGATATAATTTATTAATGGTGTTTATCAGAGATAACATTGCTATTAGCATTTCAAATAGTCATTACCAGCAAATAATGTTTTGAAATGTTCTATAAGATTTTCAACAACAGGAGAGTGAATTTGTGGTGAAAAAAGGTACAATATTGAGTGGCATGAGACCAACGGGAGCATTACATCTTGGGAATTATTTTGGTGCACTTGAAAATTGGGTGAAATTACAGGATGATTATGATTGCTTCTTTTTTGTTGCTGATTGGCATGCCCTGACTACCGGATATGAAGATACTTCGGAAATAAAGAATAACATAAACGATTTGGTTATAGATTGGATAAGTGCAGGACTTGACCCGGAAAAATGCACAATATTTTTGCAGTCAAAAGTTAAGGAGCATGCGGAGCTTCATTTGTTGTTTTCAATGACCACTCCGTTATCATGGTTGCTGCGTTGTCCGACTTACAAGGATCAGTTAAACCAAATGAAGGATAAAAATATAACTACCTACGGATTTTTGGGTTACCCTAATCTTCAGGCGGCAGATATCCTTATATACAAAGCAGGGTTTGTACCGGTTGGTGAGGATCAGTTGCCGCACCTTGAGCTGACCAGAGAAGTTGCAAGGCGCTTTAATTTCTTTTATGGAGAAGTTTTCCCGGAACCTCAGCCTATATTGACAAAAGCAAAAGTTCTTCCAGGAACTGATGGAAGAAAGATGAGCAAGAGCTATGGAAATACCATTGCAATTTCTGACAGTCCTGATACTGTGAGAAAAAAAGTGAGCACAATGGTTACTGACCCGGCAAGAATCAAAAAGGATGATCCGGGGCATCCTGAAGTATGTACAGTGTTCTCTTTCCACAAGGTGTTCAATGAAAGTGAAATACCTCAAATTGAAGAGCAGTGTAGAGGGGGAAAAATTGGTTGCGTCCAGTGTAAGAGAAATCTTGCAGATAAAATGGCTGAATATTTAGGACCAATATATGAAAGAAGGCAGAAGATACTTGAAAAACCTGAAATAGTAAAGGAAGTACTTCATGAAGGTAATAAGAGGGCGGAAAATGCAGCAAAGAAGACCATGGAAGATGTAAGAAGCGCAATGAAGATAGATTTTATGTAGTTCTCATCAGGTAATAGTGGTTCTACTATCCTTTTAGAGTGGTGGTGGATTTTTTGGAAAGTGTTTTATCTAAAGCTTGTACAATAAAAATACAGAATTTTGAAGGTCCCTTTGATCTTTTATTCCACCTGATTGAAAAGAATCAGGTGGATATATATGATATCCCGATAAATGAGATAACAGATCAGTACATGGACTATCTTTTTGAGATGCAGGAAATGGATTTAGAAGTGGCAAGCGAGTTTTTGGTTATGGCTGCCACACTTTTGCACATAAAATCAAAACTTTTGCTTCCGAGCACCAAGCAAAATAAGGAAGAGGAAGTTGACCCAAGAGAAGAGCTTATATTAAAGCTTGTTGAGTACAAAAAGTATAAGCAGTTTACAGAAGTTTTAAGGGTCAGGGAAAAAGAGTGGGAAAAGGTATGCTACAGGCAGCCTGAAGAAATCGATATAAAAAGAGAGGACGAGCCTATAGAACTCTCTTATGATGAGCTCAAAAGAGTATATGTAAATCTGATTGAGCGAAATGAACGAAAGATGAACAAGAATGTAGGGAAAATGACTCAGATACTTCAAGTTGAGAAGGTGTCCCTTAAAAGTAAGATAAGAGAGGTAATAAAAACTCTTATCAATAAGGCGTATTTCAGGTTTTCGGATTTGTTTTCAATTGCCACCAAGTCAAAGCTTGAGGTGGTTACTGGGTTTCTGGCAATATTGGAACTTGCAAAACTAAAAAAAGTTTCAATTATTCAGAATGCTCAGTTTGCTGAAATTGTTGTCCAAAGAATGGACGAAAACCTTGAAGATTTTGATGAAGAGAAAATTGCTGCTGAGAATTAAGATGTGTTATTGATGGAAAAGCACTGTATTTGGAGGAAAAGCCCACATGGATTCAAAAAAACTTGAAGGAATAATTGAAGGTCTTCTTTTTGCTTCGGGTGACAGATTATCTTTGGAAAAAATATGTGAGATAGCAGGTATTGATAAAAAGGCTGCCAGGCTTGCTATAAACAATATGGTTGTAAATTATAACAATAATCCTTCAAGAGGTATTACTATCAGGGAGATCAGCAATGGCTATCAATTGTGTTCAAAGCCTGAATTGTATGAATATGTGAAAGTGTTATTTGAGCCAAAACAAAAGAGCGGATTATCACAGGCAGCGTTTGAGACACTTGCCATTATAGCTTACAACAGGCCTATTACAAAGGCAAAGATAGAACAGATCAGAGGAGTTAATTCCGATAGTGCTGTCACAAAGCTTGTAGACAAAAACCTTGTTAAGGAGGCCGGAAGATTAGATGCACCCGGTAAACCGATATTATATGAAACCACTGAAGAATTCTTCAGAAGCTTTGGTTACAGATCAGACAGTGACTTGCCAATATTTGAAATGAACGAAATTCACGAGATGAGTGAAACGACATCAGGAGTTAATGCTCAATCAAATACTGAATCAAATGGTATGGACACGGATGATTGAATTCCATAAATATCTAATAATACACTCTTAAGGGGTGTATTATTTTTGTTATTTAGGAAAAAATATCTAATAAGAGGTGTGATAATGTGTTATATATTATTGTGATTATATTGGTTTTGGTATTTTTAATTATATGTCTGGTAAAACTGAATATAGTTGTAGAGTATAGCAGGCAAGGAATTAACGACCATTTTGTGCTGTCTTTTTTTATATTGAACAAAATAATAAAGTATAAATACGAGATTCCGAAGCTAGATGCAGGTAAGAAGGGGATAAAGTACCGTAAAATAAAGAAAAAAGGGAAAAAGGAAAAGGATGTATCAAATAATAAGGACAAAACGGCATATGGCGATATAATTGCAAAATTTGAAAGGTTTCGGAATCTCCTTAACAAGTACAATATGCTCATTAGCCGCATATACAAATACCTGAAATGCCGACTCCATATTAAGAAAATTGATATTAATATTTCAATAGGTATGGATAATGCCCACCACACAGCAGTTCTTATCGGATTATGCTGGTCGGCTGTCGGTTTGCTGGTATCTTTTCTTCATAACAAACTAAATATTATGGAAAAGACTATAAATATAAAGCCGGATTATATGGGAAAAAAGTTTAAAGTTGATTTATTTTGTATATTTAGTGTTAGAATTGGACACATTATAATTGTTGGTTTAATAATACTAATCAACATTATCAGAAATAAATTCGGTTTCATAGAAGCAAGAAAAAGTGTAGCCGGATAACATTAAGTAATTTTATACAGGTGGTGATATAATTGGCGGAACATCCAATTCAGGGACTTATGACAACAGCTATGGAAAGCATTAAGGACATGGTTGATGTGAACACTATAGTTGGCGATGCAGTACAGGCTCCCGATGGAACGATAATAATACCTATTTCTAAGGTTAGTTTCGGATTTGCTGCGGGTGGAGGAGAATACAATTCCTGTTGCAAAGTTGTTGTTGAAGGTGATGAAGGTAACAGTAAAGGAGTTGAAGCAGAAGGAAGTGGTAAACATCCTTTTGCCGGAGGTAGTGGTGCCGGTGTAAGCATAAATCCGGTGGCATTTATGGTAGTAGGACAAGGGCAAATCAAGCTGTTACCTGTAAATGTAAATGCATCGGTTGAGAAAATTCTTGACCTTATTCCGGATTTGATTGAAAAGGCAAATGATACGATTAAAAAGAAATTGAAAGTAAAAAAGGATTTTAAATCTGCAGGCAGAAATGAAAAATTTGAGATGGATGAAGAAGAGTAAATAACTAAATGATCGGCTGGTTGTTTCAAATATGCTGCTTTGCTCGTCTATGCAACCTTGGGTGGGAAAATATAAATCCTGCCTTTTTAATTTGAAAAATTTTTGGAAGGGACAATATTTTCAGGTGAATTCGTAGAAATATTTTGTTATATACAGTATAATAGTCAAGATAAGGAATGAATTCAGTATAACTTCCAGGTTCAAAAGGACTATTCGACATAAGATAGACGTTAAGAAAAGATATGAAGAGGTTGTCAAAACTTATGGAAATGATAAGATTACAGAAGTATATAGCTGATTGCGGCATAGCTTCAAGACGAAAAGCAGAGGAACTGATAAAACAGGGAAGTGTAAAGGTAAATGGCAGTGTTGTAAACGAAATGGGACTTAAAGTGAGTAACAGCGACCAAGTAGAAGTGAATGGAACACTTATAAGACCTGAAAGCAAAAAAGTATATATTATGTTAAACAAGCCTTCAGGATATGTGACTACTGTAAAAGACCAGTTTCGAAGGCCTACTGTCATTGAATTGCTAAAGGGCGTAAACGAAAGGGTATTTCCGGTGGGAAGACTTGATTATGAGACTACCGGATTATTAATCCTCACTAATGATGGTGATTTTACTTTTAAAATGACACACCCAAGGCACGAGATAGCAAAGACTTATCTTGCTACTATTGCAGGGACACCGTCAAAGGAAGAAATAAACAGTTTTGAAAGCGGATTGAACATTGAAAATTACACTACTTCTCCTGCAAAGTTAAGGATAGTAAGTAAAAAAGAAAGTACCTGCGATGTTGAGGTGACAATACATGAGGGAAGGAACAGACAGGTTAGAAAAATGTGTGAAGCTATAGGCCACCCTGTACTGTCCCTAAAAAGGATATCATTAGGGAGCCTTAAACTAGGCGGTTTATCAGAAGGAAATTGGCGTGAATTAAGTCGTGATGAAGTGGAGACTTTAATAAAGACAGTGTAACTAGTTACATTTAATAAATGTGAAGAAAAATAAACTTCCCAGTGTAACTGATGATGAAGGGTCAGGGGAAGTCTCCCCTGACCCGGTAACTAAAGCAGCCTTACTTTTTTTCCTTGCTGGATTTGTAACTTGCACAAAGCGTTTCATCGTACGGGGCACCACTATCTGACTTAGCTGCTGCACTAACCTGTACTGCATCTAAAGTACATAAGTTCTCACTGAACTCATTGTATATACAACTACCCACTGAGCACATTACTTTTTGACAATCAGCCATATAGAAACCCCTCCAAAAGATTATTTTTGTGCAAAGTTATTATATGCATAATGATTGCTTATATACTGTTCTTGTTAAAAAGTTTTTATTGCCAGATTTCCATGCAAAGGTACAGTTTACAAAGTTTTCTTTGACAAATTAATGTTTCCAATTTAAAATATTGATTATTGCCAGTTAAACTATGATTAAAATATAAGATCCTGCTTCAAGCAGCACTACGATATAAAACAATACTATAAGGAGTGATAATAATGGATTTATGGTACACAGAATTTCAAACACCTGGTGTTGGCATTACATGTAAAACAAAAAAGACTTATCATACAGAAAAAACTGAGTTTCAGGACCTTGCACTGATAGAAACAGAACAGTTCGGTAGAATGCTTGTATTAGATGGAACAGTACAAACAACTATTGAGGACGAGTTTGTATATCATGAAATGATTTCCCATGTTCCGCTTTTTACACACAAAAATCCCAAAAAGGTTCTTGTAATCGGTGGTGGAGATGGGGGAGCAATCAGAGAAATTATTAAACATCCTTCTGTTGAAAAGGCAGTACTCTGTGAAATAGATGGACGTGTTATTGAGCTTTCAAAGGAATATCTTCCTGAGATAAGCTGTGCTCTTGGTGACAAAAGGGTAGAGGTATTGGTTGCAGATGGCATAAAATATGTTCAGGACAACAAAAATGAGTTTGATGTTATAATGGTTGATTCTACAGACCCTGTAGGACCTGCTGTAGGATTGTTTGCCGTTGATTTTTATAAGGCAATATATGACGCTCTTAAAGAAGATGGAATATTTGTTGCACAGACAGAGTCGCCGTTTTTTCATAAGGAACTGATTAAGAATGTGTACAAAGATGTAAGCTCATTATTCCCCATTACAAAGCTATACACCTGTGCAATTCCAACATATCCGAGCGGATTCTGGAGTTTTACAATGGGTTCAAAGAAATACGACCCACTTGAAACAGATATAACGAAAATACCTGAGTTAGATACAAAGTATTACTGCCCGGAGCTGCATAAAGCGGTATTTGCTCTACCGAAGTTTGCAAGAGACCTGGTTAAATAATAAGCTTGAAAGAGGTAAAAACATGAGTTTGAAAGATGGAAATTTGACTCTGCCTACTAAGTTTATGGGCAGCACCGAAAGCTATGAGGAAGCAGCTGTTGTTATGGTTGGGGTTCCTATGGATTTTACGTGCAGTTTCAGACCCGGCACAAGATTTGGCCCTCAAAAGATCAGAGAAGTGTCAATTGGGATTGAAGAATACAGCATTTATATGGATAAGAGCCTTGAGGATTTTGAATATTATGATTCAGGAGATCTGGATCTGCCTTTTGGAAATGTTGAAAAAAGCCTTGACATGATAGGACAGGCTGCAAAAGAGATAATAGAGGATAATAAATTCCCGTTATTTATAGGTGGTGAACACCTTATAAGTGTACCTGTCATAAAAGAAGTATATAAAAAGTATGGGGACGAGCTTATTGTGATTCACTTTGATGCTCATGCGGATTTGAGAGAAGGATATCTTGGATGCCCCAACTCTCACGCCTCTGCGGTAAGAAGACTTGTTGACTTCATGCCTAGCAAAAACATTTACCAATTCGGTATCAGATCCGGTACTAAGGAAGAGTTTGAGTATGCAAAAGCGAATACCAATATGTATACAATTGAGGTGATTGAACCTCTAAAAAAGGTTTTAGACAAATTTAAGAACAAGCCTGTTTACTTTACCCTTGATATTGATGTTGTAGATCCTGCGTATGCCAATGGAACAGGAACTCCTGAGCCTGGTGGAATATCTTCAAAGGAATTATTGCAGGCTTTGAACATAATAAAGGATTTAAACATTGTAGGTTTTGATCTTGTTGAAGTATCACCGCACTACGACCAGTCAGACAGGACTGCACTGCTGGCTGCAAAGGTGATACGGGATATGATAATGATAGCCTCTAAATAGTGAGAAGAAGATTTTAACTCATGAGGAGAATGAAATGCCTAAAATAGGGAATTCTTTATCACAATCGCATAAGTACATAGAGCATTTTGTTAAGGAAGGTGATATTGTAATTGACGCTACGGCAGGCAATGGTAATGATACACTGTTTCTTGCACAGCTTGTTGGAGAAAGCGGTCATGTATATTCCTTTGATATACAGCAGATTGCTCTCGATAGAACAGCAGAGAAACTCAATAGCAAAGGATTAAAGGATAGAGTTGAACTCATAAAAGATGGTCATGAAAATCTTGATAAGTATGTAAATAGCAATGTAAAAGCTGTAATGTTCAACCTTGGCTATCTTCCTCGTGGCGATCACAATTTCGGGACACGTGCGGATACGACAATCAATGCTCTAGAAAAGGCTCTGGAGCTTATTGCTCTGGGTGGGATAATCAGTATTGTAGTGTACCACGGGGGAGACAGTGGATTTGATGAGAAAGTCCAGGTAATGGAGTATCTAGAAAAACTTGATCCCAAAAAGTATATAGTAATGAAAACAGAATTTATAAATCAGGTGAATTGTCCACCTATACTCGCATGTATTGAAAAGATTTCAGAGTAGAGGAAATCGGCCTGAATATAAGAACTAATATTTTAGACGTACCTAAGCTACAGCCGAAGCAAAAATATAGAATACTATAAAAAATATGAGGAGTACTGTAATTGAGTAAACAGTATATTTCAGGCGGTTAAAGACTTTCCATTCCTGTTCGATGTGATCCTTTTGTTTTATCAGGTATGCGATAAGCTCATTGAGTAAAATGCTGTTGTTGTTATCTATACTACATATATGGAGACCATAGGCATAGGATTGGCCCTTTAGTTTTTTTACCCTTAATACGTTTGCGTGGAAATTTAATTCTGCTTCTGGTGATATAACTGTCTTAACAGATATAAGTGAGCTTTCATTAATTGGTTGGTTTCCATAAATCATGCACCCATTAAGGCTTATGTCAACAATTTTTCCGTTGATTTCTTTACCTGCTTCAGTAACTATATTGCAATCGTAAGAGACATTAAACCTTTCGTACTTTCTGTTATTCTCGTAATTTAATACTTTATCTATTTGAACAGTAATGGCCTGTTTTCTTATTGATATTACCTTTTTGGCTATACTCCCGCAAAATAGTATCTCATTATTTTTATCCATAGACTTTACGGTAATATTGCTGCCTTCAGTAAGATATTCTTTAAAATACCTTGCAGGTAGAAAAATTTCTGCTATACTCTTGTCAAAATTTATATAAGTAATTATTCCATGAACCCATTTCTGCTCATCGTTTATAGAAACTCTGCAAAATTTAGTTGTACTCTTTCGATTAGATGAATTTTTAGACAACCAAATCACTTCCTTTATCTGCAATTCGACTTATAAAACTACTTTAAATATAGCTTCAAGCTTGTTTGTAACTCGGTTATAATGAACATCGGCAAATTTCGAAAATAACTAGAGAGAAACTTTTCTTTTTGAAATGTTTTGAAAGCTTGTTTTTGGGGATAAATAATATATTGTATATAAAATTAATGAATATTTAAGGAAAATATTGCAATGTGGTTAAAAGTAAGATATAATTTTAATTAATTAGTACCAGGTAATAATATCATATAATATAAATTTGAAATTTATGTGGTTATTAATAATCTCGATATTCAACAAATAAGCTTAAAGAGGTGGAAAACAGATGGAGAGAGTTGACAAATTAAGTCTACTCCACGCAAAAAAAGCTGAAGTTGAGCAAGGTGGAGGAGCAGACAAGATAGCAAAACAGCACGAAGCTGGTAAAATGACTGCCAGAGAAAGAATCGGGGAGTTATTTGATGAAAACAGCTTTGTTGAAGTTGATGCTTTTGTCGAAACCAGAAGTATAGAATTTGACATGCAAAAGAAAAAGGTACCAGGCGATGGAGTTGTGACCGGATATGGATCAGTTAACGGACGTCTGGTATTTGTTTCATCACAGGACTTTACCGTAATTGGCGGTTCCCTTGGTGAAATGCACGCAAAGAAAATAACAAAAGTAATGGACATGGCCATGAAGATGGGTGCACCGTTTATCAGTATCAATGATTCGGGCGGAGCAAGAATTGAAGAGGGTATTGACTCTCTTAGCGGATTTGGAGATATTTTCTTCAGAAACACACTCGCATCGGGTGTAATTCCGCAGATTTCAGTTATAATGGGTCCATGTGCCGGAGGAGCGGTTTATTCTCCTGCTATAACAGATTTTATTTTCATGGTTGAAAAAACAAGTCAGATGTTTATTACAGGACCTCAGGTTATTAAGACAGTAACCGGTGAAGACGTTTCCTTTGAAAAACTAGGTGGTGCAGGAACGCACAATGCTGTGAGTGGTGTTGCACATTTCCAGAGTTCTAGCGAGAAGGAATGTATTGAGGACATTAAGAGGCTTATCGGATTCCTTCCTGAAAATAATCTTACAGATGTACCTGTATACTCAAGTCAGGATGACTTAAACAGAATATGTGACAGCTTGAATGAGATTATTCCTGAAGGTTCAAACAAGCCATATGATATGATGGATGTAATAACCACCATTGTAGATAATGGAGAATTTCTTGAGATTCAGAAACATTTCGCACAGAATATATTAATAGGATTTGGAAGAATGAACGGAGGTACAGTTGGTATAGTTGCCAACCAGCCAAAGTTTGCTGCCGGAGTTTTAGATGTTAACGCATCAGACAAGGCTGCAAGATTTATTCGTTTCTGTGATGCTTTCAACATTCCTTTGGTTTCTTTTACAGATGTACCGGGTTATTTGCCTGGAGTTGGTCAGGAGCACAATGGTGTTATAAGACATGGTGCAAAGCTTTTGTATGCTTTCTCGGAAGCAACAGTGCCAAAAATAAACGTTATAGTAAGAAAAGCTTACGGCGGTGCATATATTGCCATGAACAGCAAACACTTGGGTGCAGATCAGGTTTTTGCATGGCCAACAGCGGAAATAGCCGTTATGGGACCGGATGGTGCTGCTAATATAATTTTCAGGAAAGAAATTTCCAAAGCTGAGGATCCTGTTCAGACTAGAAGTGCTTTAATTGAAGAATATAGAGAGAAGTTTTCAAACCCTTATGTAGCAGCTTCAAGAGGTTATGTTGATGATGTTATTGAGCCTGCTTCCACAAGGATAAGAATAATTAGTGCTCTTGAAATGTTGGCGAGCAAAAGGGAAAACAGACCTGCTAAAAAGCATGGTAATATTCCTTTATAATTGGAGGTTTATATGGGAGAAATCATAAATGATGAAATAGTTTCTGCTATAATGGCAGCAATTGCATTGATGGAATCAAGACCAGGATACAGCCTGGTGGTGAAATCGTTTAAAAGAGTACCTCAGACTGCACCGGTATGGTCATCAACCGGGAGATATGAGCGTTTGAACAGTAAATTTTAAAGGAGGATTAAATAATGAAAAAGTTTTTAATAAAGGTTAATGGAAATCAGTATGAAGTTGAAGTGGAAGAAGTAAGGGATGGCAGTGCAGCAGCTGAGACAGTTGCATACAGTGCACCAGCACCTAAGGCAGCTCCAGCTCCAGCAGCGGCTGCAGCACCTTCACCAGCACCTGCTCCTAAAAAGGATAATGCAGTTCCTGCCGGTGCAGCTACACTTACAGCACCAATGCCGGGCACAGTTCTCGGTGTAAAAGTTAATTCGGGAGATGTTGTTAAGAAAGGGCAGGTACTGTTAATTCTTGAAGCTATGAAGATGGAGAATGAGATAGTAGCACCAAATGATGGAACAGTAGCTTCTGTTAATGTATCAAAGGGTTCTTCAGTTAATGCTGGAGATGTTCTGGTGTCACTAAAATAATGAATGCTTTTTAAATATGGAAAAGCTTAAAGGAGGTAAAAAAGTGGCTAAAGTAAAAATAACCGAAACTGTTCTTAGGGACGCACATCAATCACTTATAGCAACAAGAATGAAGATTGAAGAAATGATCCCTATTTTAGAAAAATTAGATAATATAGGCTATAACTCACTGGAAGCATGGGGTGGAGCTACCTTTGACGCATGCTTAAGGTTCTTGAACGAGGACCCGTGGGAAAGATTAAGAACAATTAAGAAATATTGTAAGAAAACAAGACTGCAGATGCTCTTAAGAGGCCAGAACCTTCTAGGTTACAAGCATTATGCCGATGATGTTGTTGAATACTTTGTCCAGAAAGCTGTTGCAAACGGAATGGACATTATCAGAATATTTGATGCCTTAAACGACCCAAGAAACATTGAGACAGCTATCAAGGCATGTAAAAAGGAAGGCGGTCACGCTCAGGCTACAGTTTGTTATACAGTTAGTCCTGTTCATAATCTTGATCTTTTTGTCAAGGACGCAAAGCAATTAGTTGAAATGGGTGCTGACTCAATCTGTATAAAGGATATGGCCGGCTTGTTGGTACCATATACAGCTTATGAACTTGTTAAGGCTATGAAAGAGAACGTTAAAGTTCCAATTCAGCTTCATACCCACTATACAAGTGGTGTTGCTTCAATGACTTACATCAAGGCTATTGAAGCAGGCTGTGACATAGTTGACTGTGCTATTTCACCAATGGCAATGGGTACATCACAACCACCAACTGAGCCTCTTGTAGCAACATTGAAGGATACGCCTTATGATACAGGTCTGGATCTTTCCAAGTTAAGCGAAATTGCAGACTACTTCAGACCTATAAGAGAAGGGTATATTGCAAGCGGTCTTTTGGATGTGAAGGTTATGGGTGTAGATGTAAATACGCTTATATACCAGGTTCCGGGTGGTATGCTTTCAAACCTTGTTTCACAACTTAAGCAGTCAAACGCTGTTGACAAGTATGAGGAAGTACTTAAGGAAGTGCCAAGAGTTAGGGAAGACTTCGGATTCCCTCCATTGGTTACACCTACAAGCCAGATTGTTGGAACTCAGGCTGTATTGAATGTTGTAACAGGTGAAAGGTACAAGATGGTACCAAAAGAATCAAAAGCCCTTGTAAAAGGAGAATACGGCAAGACACCGGCTTCTGTCAATCCGGAGATTCAGAAACAGATATTAAAGGATGAAAAGCCAATAACAGCAAGGCCTGCTGACTTTATTGAACCTGAATTGAAATCAATAAAGGATCAGATGAAAGAGTATTTGGAGCAGGACGAAGATATACTCTCCTATGCACTATTCCCACAGGTTGCGGAGAAATTCTTCCAATACCGTAAGGCACAAAAGTACAAGATTGAGCCTGAAATGGTGGATTATGAGAACAGGGTACATCCTGTGTAAGATATTAACAGAGGGATCTGGCAGTATTTTTGCCAGGCTCCTTTTTTATGTGTACAAGACTTGGATAAAAACAAAAATGTAAAAATATTTTATTTATGTGTGATATTTTTACATCTATTACAGTCTTATATCATTGAAGATACTAAGTTCAGTATTGGTTATTCAGTATGAACCACCGGCATAGCCGGTGGTTCTAAAATCTTTTACTTATTGCCTAAAGCACACCTTTGTTGACAGACAATCTCTATATATATATGAAAGGATGAAGAAAATGAAAAAAAGTATTGCACTTTTTATACCAATAGTCATGCTAGCAATATTTGCTTCATGCAATTCACCTGGAAGAGTTACTGATTTCAATGATATGGACAGCAAGACTTTTCTAGAAAGTATAGAATTTCCCCAAAATTTATCAATAGACATGAATTTGGATGATATAAAAAGTGTTGATACTGCAAAAACATATAAAGCGGATTATGCTACTTTTGACAAGCAAAAACTTATCAATGCGTTTATTAAAAATAAGGTAACGGAAGAAAAAATCTGGGCGGAAGGTCCTCAAGTTATTGCAACTTCTGGTAATACAAAAGAGTATTTAAATATGCAAGATGGTGGTAAAAGTTTTGGCGTTGAAAATGGTGCTAAAGGAGGTTTTATATATTCCAGAATTGTTGATGATGTATTCGAGGATAAATTGGATACAGTTGCAAATAACGATTTTGTATATTCTACCAGGTATTCGGTACAAAAATACAGATATAATATAAATGCTGATTATTCATCCTATAGTAATTTAAGTTTTTTATCCTATAATGCTGCACTAACTGACATTAAAAATAGACTGAATATGGTAGGAATAACTGAGTTTGATGTTGATGAAACCTACTCATTAGACTTAGAAACCATGAAGTCTCATTATGAACTATACCTTAAGAGCGAATTTTGTGATGAGGAAATGAAAAACTTAAACTGGACAAAAGATGATGAATGTTATATCTTTTCATTGACACAGCTTGTAGATAACATACCAATTGTAAATGTACAATGGATAATGCCTGACGGTACAAAGGACTCAGCAGTTCCAAACCTGATGCCCTCAACATCAATTAAATTGATTTATGATAGTAGAGGCATGAAGGAAATACGAACAAGCTATATACGTAATATTGTCGGTGAAATTGAAAGCAACCACTTGATTAACCTTTATGAGGCACTAAATAAATTAATACATGATTATTCCCTCACAATTTTAGAAGATAAGGTCAGTATTGTTTCAGCGAAGCTTTGCTACCTGAGCATACCAAAAGATGGTATGTTTGAATTGATTCCCGGATGGTTATTTTGCAGTACAAAAACTGAAGAATTAGATGGTGAAACTTTCATTAGGTGCAAATATGATGTTGTCAATGCTGTAACAGGAAAACTATATCAGGCCAGGTGGTAACCAATGAAAACGTTTATAGCTTTACTAAAAGCAGATCTATACAGAGCTTTATTTTCCATCAATTTTGTTATATCAACAATATCAATAATGTTTGTCATGTTTATAAGTTGTTCGGGATATATTAACAACACATCAGATGTTTTATATTTACTTGGTTTAGCATTAACAGGTAGTGGTTCGCCCTTATTCATTTTATGTATCGCACCACTATTGCCTTATGGCATGTCCTTTGCCTCAGATGTGGAGGATAAAGCTCTGCCTTTTTGGGTTATACGTACGGGTACTAAGAAATATGCTATCAGCAAATTTATTTCCTCAGTCATTGCTGGTTTTTTGACCGTTGCCACCGGCATGGTTGTCTTCACGCTGATTATATCGATATTTTTTCCTCTGTTTGGTGGAACTGTTGGAAACGCCAGTTCTTATGCAGTCCTATTAGAGAATAACCAGCCATTAATATATATTTTGATTATGACTGTTCATTATTCTCTGTCAGGGGCATTATTTGCAGGTGCAGCTATAGCAATATCATCTTTTATACCTAATAAATTCAGCATAATGACAGCTCCTATAGTTTTATATTTTGTTCTGATGCGAATAACTACAAATGCACCGATACCAAATTTTTTAAAAGCAGATTTTTTAATTCAAGGAATATGTTCTGGTGTTAGTCCTATGATTGCATTTTTGTGCAAGTTGATACCTGTCATAGGAATACTCAGCACCTTTTTGTATATTACTGTCAAACAGATTAAGAAAAGGATAGGAAGCTCATGATTATTAAAAATGCCCTTTTGTGTTCAACCGTTAACTATAAAAAATGGGTAGTAGATATTAAAATCTATACTCTTTTTACGCTCATATTAGTCTTTAATATATGGAATTTTTCGGGAGTATATGATTATGCCAAAATGGTAGGATATGGGGTTAGTCCATGGATATTTCCGCACATATTGATTTCTCCGACAGTAATGCCTATTTACGGATGTTTTGCAATGCTATTATTTTGCGATGCTCCTTTTATAGACAAACATATGCCCTTTCTTATGATACGGACAGGGAGAATTTCCTGGGTTTTGGGACAATTGTTTTATGTGTTTTTTACCAGCTTAATATACACTATCATCAACTATGTCATTACGGTTATATCCTTTTTGCCCTATATAGACCTGACTAGTGATTGGGGAAAGGTTATAAGGACCTTGGCAATGAATCCAACAAGTGCATATCAAAAGGGAATCCAACTGACAGTTTTGATAAATAACAGTATAATCACCTCATTTTCAGCCATTGAAGCTACACTGATAAGCTTGGGGTTGTTTTTCCTGGTTACCTTATTTACGGGAATCCTTATTTTCAGTCTGAATCTGATTGTTGGAAAGATGAGTGGTATAATAACGGCAGGCATACTGGTTTTTATTTCGTATTTTTCGATATTTGTAGGCCGCATAACAACAGGACTCAAAGTATACTATTTTTCTCCGCTCAGTTGGAGCAGTTTACAGTATATTGACTGGTACAACTCGGGCGAATCGCCTTCATTTCTATATGCGGTTGTATTTCTGTTAGGAACATCATTAATACTGAGTATAATTTCTGTTATCTCATTTTCCAGAAGAGATATAAATATGGCTGAAGGTGCTGACTGATCAAACTTGGATTTATGAGAAAGAAGGGATGATATAAATGGATAGCATAGTAGAAGTAAAAAATGCCTTTAAAACCTTTAAGGAAACTCAGGCACTAAATAATGTAAATATCAACTTTGAAACGGGAAAAATTCACGGTATTATCGGACGGAACGGTTCAGGTAAAACTGTATTATTCAAGTGTATATGTGGATTTATGACACTCACCTCGGGTGAGATTTTGGTCAATGGAAAAAAAGTAAAACCTTCTGTTTCTCAAGATATTGGAATAATCATAGAAACTCCGGGCTTCATAGGTTCTCTAAGCGGATACAGGAATTTAAAACTGCTGGCTGGAATACATAAAAAAGTAAGTGATAGTGAGATTAGGGACACCCTTTCAAAGGTAGGACTTGAACCTCAAATGAAAAAGAGTGTCCGTAAATATTCTTTAGGTATGCGTCATAGACTAGGCATAGCACAGGCGATAATGGAAAAGCCTGAATTATTGATACTTGATGAGCCGATGAATGGACTTGATAAACACGGCGTTGCTGAGATGAGGACATTGTTTAAAGACTTGAAAAATGAAGGACATACAATCATATTATCATCACATTACAGTGAAGACATTGAGGTTCTGTGTGATACAGTTTGTGAAATGGATGCTGGTAAATTGAGTAAATTACACTAAGTATTACATAGACTATATATACTTGTGGGAATATTAATCAAATAATTCTGAATACTCTAATTACTCACTGTGTGGTCAAAATGCAAACTTGTTGAACGCACAGTGAGCAAATCATTTTACTTTTTGATTATCTTTTGATGGTTTTTCCGCGTCATCAAAAATTTTCTTAACATTTCTTCTTAAGTACTATAATTCTTTTCTTAACTTAATTTATATGCACCCGAATATGATTTACAATGTTGACATTTTCTAGATTATATAATATATTTACATAAAGGATAATTTATACATAAATAATATATTATTCATAATTTAAGGTGTAGGTGGAATATGTTCAAAAAAAATGAACTAAATAAAGATGCTATATCTCAATTATTTTCCGAAAACTATAGAAGAGTGTATAAGATCGCATTTTCTCGTACATACGATAAAGAATTGTCAAAAGATATAACTCAAATAACTTTTATGCGGGCATTTGAAGGAATATACAAACTAAAAGACAAAACTAAATTCAATGCATGGGTTTGTGCTATAGCAGTAAACGTGTCTAAAGATATGTTAAGGCAAAAAATAAAGAATAAAAACAGATATATATCTTTGTTTGATGAGGATGGTAATATACAGGATTACTTATATGAAATGGCGGATGGTAACAGTTTGGAAGAACAATATGAGGCAATGGAAATAGTAAGAGATATATTTAAATATGCCAATAAATTGAGTTTGGAAGAAAAACAAATTATACATATGAAATATATTGAAAACCATACTTATTCTGAAATTGCAAAACGCATGAGAATGAAACAAAGTAGTGTAGGAATGAAATTATTAAGAATTAGAAAGAAAATTGGAAATGCCTTAGAATCTAGATAGCAGCCATTAAGCACCTGAGAAATTACTTTGAAGTAGTCTGTTATGACTGAAGATATTTAGCACTTCTCGTGCAAGTAAATATACTGATCCCTGTTACTTGTGAAATTTAAAACATTTATCTTGTTGCCTTTCTTTATCCTATTGCCGCATTTGAGACAGAAAATATTTGTTTGCTTCATAGTGTCATAAGACAATTCTGGCCTTATGTTTTCATATTCTTTCAACCACATCTTGGTAAATATAACAGAAATATTTTGTTCATGTTAAAGAAATTATGCTTGTTTTGTATTTCTTGAATTTGCTTAAATAAAGTTGAAAGATACTAATATTACCAGTAGAATATAAGTATGAGAAAGATAGAGTATTAAATTAGACAGGAGGTGTTTATATTTTTATCTGTAAAGTTGTAAAGAGTTCTGAAATCTAAAAACTTGGCAACTCTAAACCTAGAATTTAGAGGCCTTAAGAAAGGGAGTAAAAACTAAGATGAAAAGTAAAAGATTGTTAAGTAACGTATCCCGACTCCTCGTAGTCATTATGCTGGTTACCACATTTGCATTTAACACCATCTCAGTAGCGGCGGCCGAAAGCGAACTGAATGAGCTTATTGCACAAGCCGAAGCTTTAAAAGCTGGTAACAAGGAATTCCCGCTCCAGATTAGCTACACTGATAACGGGTCTGATGTGAAGAAAGCTTTTCCTTGGGTGTATGCAAACGAGCTCAAAGAACTTGATAATGCACTTGAGTTTGCACGCAATACTTCTAGTCCAGCCAGTGAAGCCAAAACTGTTCTTAAAGATGCAATAGTGAAATTTACTGGAAAGATAAAAGCGGACGGTTCAGATCCCTATTTTCGTCTTGATCCTGGTCTGGGTAAAGTACCTGTAAAAATTACTGCACCTACCAATAAATGGACCACAAGAACCCCGCTTGATAGCCGTGTTCCTGCTGACTTTGCAGGAAGTACATATAAAATGATTCCGTATCCTTTTACTGATTCAAAAGACAAAGATGATGTGCTGCAGATAAATTATGTTCATAGTGGGAAAAGCACATTCGGTGGAATCACCCTTCAATCTCCGTTGTCCCCGGCTGTAAATGTCCCGGAAGGTTCAACTATTGAGTTTGATGTGTATTACCCTAAGAGTGCACAGGGCAAATATATGCGGTGGAGAATCAGAAATACCAGCTCTGACCTCGATACCTACCTCAGGGAATACCAGTACAACAACCTTAACCCAGACTGGATTGGCAGTTACAATGGTGAAACCTGGCTTAAGGCTCACCACAGTATTGTAGCTTCAACAGGCAATTCCTCGACCTTCATTCTTGAGCTCCATGGCGAGAATGGCCGTCCTGCAGAAATTGGTATGCTTCTTGTCTCTGACATAAAAATAACTGCACCCGATCCCAATGGTATTGCACTCCCCAACGTAGTCAATAGACAAAATCAGAGTGCTGTAGCACCATTAAAGAGTGTTTACAACAGGGAAAATGGTCTGTTTATGGTCGGTGCACTTGGAACTGGATCAGTAACTGGTGCCAGAGCCAGGCACTATGAAATCTTTGTCGACGGCAACAATCTCAAGGCCGATGGAACGCATCCACGTGGTCCGAGCTGGTTGAAGAGCATTAATGGTGCAGCCCTAAATGGTGCAACCACAAGCCCTGGTTTAGCTGAGTACAGCTTCCCGACCAGCTCTTATCAAGCAATCAGGGATTCTGGAACTCGCGGACAGTACAAGTCCCATGGACATGTTTTGGCATGGTACAACCAGGCGCCTGGATGGATGGCGCAGATAATTCCAGCGAACCTTCCCTCCGGATATAACGGCACAGCCAATTTCTACGGATTGGGCAATGGAGTTACAAACACGGTTAAGGTAGATAAAGAAATGGCCAGAAGAGTGCAGTTTAACCACACAATGTATGTGATGCGACACTTCCTGACCACAGCTACAAAGTATGGCTCAAGTGCATCCCGTGGAGTAATCCCCTTCAATTCATGGGATGTAATCAACGAAGAGGTCCACGAAAGCCGCCACAGCGAAAACATTCCTAAGGATGCGAACAGTTGGAAAGCGAGCCTCAAACACACCAACTGGCTTGTCGCATTGTCGGATAATCAAATTAGTGGCGACATCAAAGATCATTACATTTACTTGCTCTTCAAATATGCTCACATTGCAGCCCCTAACGCAAAGATGGCGGCGGCTTACAAAGCTAATTTCGCTTCCCTTCCTCAGTATATGAAGCTCGACGGACACGACAACAACGGTAGCATCGATGCCTATATTGTTGACAATCCTCCAAAACTTACCTACAACGATTACGGTCTTGCAACCCGCAGCAAAGCGAGGACGGTATACAACATGGTTCGCGAACTGAACACCGCATGGCTTTCCGATCCGCTTTATGATGGAAGACCCCTTATCGAAGACATCGGTATTCAGGGACACGATTCGATTGGAAAGACCCTTGCAAGTGATAATCAATATGCCATGGCCCTCTATGCCTCACTTGTTGACCAAGGCCTTCTTTCTGGTATTTCATACTCGGAACTTGACCTTAAGATGTTGACCGATGCTCCAGGTGGCGGGGCGACTGCTCCTGCAGCACTAAATGTCAGACAGTCTGACGCCCTTGGTTATGAGTATGCACTGATGTACAAACTGTTTACTAAGTTTGCTCCATACGTCGATCACATCATCAGTTGGGGCGTAACCGGTTCAGGATGGCAGGGAAGCTATGTGTTGTTTGACGGTCAGGGAAATGCTAATGCAGGGTACTACGGCGCCATGAATCCAGACAGATTCATTCTTGGACATTCATACCTGGATAGTTACTTTGACGGGGAATACGAAAAACTTCAGAAGGATTATAAAATTGATCTTGGAGACCTTGGAACATATCCCCCAACATCTGATACACCAGTTGTTATATATGGAGATGTAACAGGCGATGGTAATGTAAATTCGATAGATTTTGCTGTGATGAGACAGTACCTACTTGGGATTATAAGTAAAATGGGGGCAGATAATTGGAAGAAGTCCGGAGACTTAAATAATGACGGTAGCGTTAATTCGATTGATTTTGCTATACTTAGACAGTATTTATTGTCTATTATTAAAAAGCTTCCGGTTTGATAGTAACTACGCCAAATCTTTGCCATTTACTAGAGCTATTTGATTGAATCAATTCGGAAATCACAATTTATATCATAAGGAAAGATTGGTAATATTGTAGGAGTCGATGAAGACAAGGGCCATTAAAAGAAAATTGGTGATAAGAACCTTTTTTTCACAGAAAAATAGCAAGCGATTATATATTGTCGGTTGCAAAAATCTCATCAGGAGTTATCAAGCACCAATAAACTGAAGTGATTCTATTGTTAAACATTTGTGAAAGGCATCTTTGAAGAAAAATTATAAAGAATAAACGAGATTTCTCGGTAAACAACCGGGAAATTTCGTTTTTAAGGCATGGCAAAAAAGCCTTTAATGAGACAAGAATATTAATCAGGCGACTTATTGATAATCGTGGTATAAGCCGTTAAGTATTGGTTTGGATTTCAGAATCGTTTTGGTAATTGTTGTTTCAGGAGGTTTTTGTTTAAAATCAGTGTATGACAATCAATGCCCTGATGTGTTCTGAAATAAAACAGAATATAAGAATCCACCCACAAGTAAACTGGGTGATTGAAAAAAATCTAAGGATAATATTTCTAATCAAATGGAAAAATGATATAATGGACAATATAAATTGTAAAGGAAGTGCTGTAATGGAAGATAAGATGTTTGAATTAATGACCAAGATGTATTCTGACATAACAAACAGATTGGACAAAATGGATGATAAAATATGTTCAATGGATGATAGAATATGTTCGATAGATAAAAAACTTGATTCAAAGGCAGATAAAACAGACATCGTACATATTGAAAATAAACTTGATAACAATTCAAAAGCTCTATTTGATGGTTATAATCAGGTTTATGATAAAGTTGTAGTTGTAGAAAACGCTGTAATTGAGCTTTCCTCAAAAGTGGAAAAACAAGAAGTTGAGATAAAAGTAATTAAAGGCGGTAAATAACTAAACAAATCTTATATCCCTATCTGCAAAACAACTTGACCAATAGTATAATTACATATACGAACCTTGAAATAAAAAAGCATACTCTGACAGTTAAGGATTATGAGTACGATAAGGTTGTGCTTGAGGTTAAGTCACGGACTGGTATTAAATTTACAACAGGTATAAAGGAGGAAACAAAATGAACCCGTATATTATGTTTTGGTTGGTTTTGATACTTGTATTAGGGTTAATCTATTTTAGTCAAAAAAGAAAAAAGAATAAATAATATTCTTTTTTCTTTTTGACTAGACATAAACTGCCGGAATCAACTGTTTCGGCTTTCCTTTTACCTGAAATTACATTAAGTACATATTAGTAATGTTTTGCTTTGATAAATGATATCAAAAAAGGTATAGGAAGTCTTATTTTAAAAGCAATTATAGAAAAAGTACTTGAATATGATATCGAAATTATTTATGAATGTTCAAGGTACAATGCCAGAACATTCTTAAAAAAGTATTTGGTAAAGACAGATATTTTTTAAGCCTGGCTCTGTTCATCAGGAATTGCCGGGTGCCCAAAATCCCATCATGGGTTATCAAGCACCAATAAATTGAAGTTAAATGTAATATAATGAATACAATGAAAATCTGAAAGGGAACATAATGAAATATATTATCAGAGAAGAAATAATTAATTTTGGAGATAAATATATAGTTCAAGACGAAAATAAAAATACTATTTTGATTGTAAAAACTCCAAATTTTACATGGGGCAATATATTGAATATAAATGATGTTCATGGAAATTTTAAAGGTTATATTAAGCAGCATATCTTTAGTTTAAGAAGAAAATTTAGTGTTTACTATGATGGAAAGCTAATTGCAACTATATCTTCGTGTAAAATAATAAAAGAAGGCGAACATTACTATGCTGCCAAGGTAAACTATGCTATACCTGATATCCCTTATTTTGGTTTTAGAGTTACCAGTAATAGTAAAGTGATTGGTGCAGTTGTAAAGAAATATTCTAATCCTGATTTTTTTAATATTGAAGTAATTAACGATGAAGACAGTATAATATTGTTTGCTTTTGCTATTATACTAGGTTGGTATTAAGCTTGGTTGGTATTTCGCAAATGCAGGATGACCATGGGAATGATTTTGAAACAGCAACAATCATAAATGAGATACCTATAGAAGGTATTATAGAAAGTTCCGGCGATGTGGATTTCTTCAGCTTTTTTGCTCTGAAGTCAGGTAGCTACACGATTGAAACTAGTACTTTTATGGATATAGTTTATTGCGTATACGATTCTTATGGAAATGAAATTTTTAAAGATTTAAATACATGCTATCTAGCACCTCTCGTGCAAGTAAATATACTGATCCCTGTTACTTGTGAAATTTAAAACATTTATCTTGTTGCCTTTCTTTATCCTTTTGCCGCATTTGAGACAGAAAATATTTGTTTGCTTCATAATGTCATAAGACAACTCTGGCCTTATGTTTTCATATTTTGACCAGCTTTTCCAACCTGTTTTGCATATGCTGATTCTGTTGTCAAAATCGGCATAAACCCACCTTAAGAGTTTGTGAAAGTGGAAGGGATACTTGGTATACTTTATATAAGCTTCCGGTACACCTAATTTGACGGTGTAGAGCATGTAGTTTTTTTCAACCACATCTTGTATGCGGCCGCTTATTTGGGTAGTATACCAGCAAAAGCCCTCAGCATCAAGCCATTTCCGAAGCTTTTCAAACATATATCCTCGGCATATCTCAACAGTCTCTGTTTTATGTACGTTCATTGCTCTAAAGGCATCGGATACAATGTTTACAACCTCGTCAAGATAGTATTTGTTCCTGAAATTTTCTTTATTATATAATTCAACAGGAATGATTTCGAAATAGTATTCATTTGTTTCCGGGCGGTATACACCAATACAAGTTCCGCCGACAAAACTGCCGCTCCCTGCATCATCAATCTGTATCATCGGGTTCACTCCATACGTAGTGTTTTTCTGCAATATTGATAGTATGTGTAGAAAGACAAAAAATAAACTTTATCATAAAAGTAAAACAAACCATTCGCTACATCTTAAATGCGAATTACGTTTTGAACCTGTTTTAGTGTCAAATGACGCAATTGCTTGAGCTGAGCATTAAAAGCACAATTAATATACAATGTAATCGGGCAGAAAATAATACTGCCAGATTAGAGTTATCAGCACTAGCAGTATCAATAAAATAGTGGGACAAGGGACCTGTCCCCTTGTCCCAAAATAATGGGACAAGGTACCTGTCCCTATGTCCCATTCAGTTCATATGACTTCTTTTTCGTTAAGAAACTTAAATTGTGAAATGTAAAAATTGTAGTATTTTCCTTTAAGCGTTATAAGCTCTTCGTGGGTACCGGTTTCTACAATTCCGCCATCTTCAACAACCATGATCCTATCGGCATTTCTTATTGTTGAAAGCCTGTGTGCAATTACAAAAGATGTTCTTCCGCTAAGGAGATTGTGTATACCTTGTTGTACAAGCTTTTCAGTATGGGTGTCAATACTTGCGGTTGCCTCATCAAGTATCAGTATTCGTGGATTTGCAAGTAGTGTCCTTGCAAAAGCGATCAATTGCCTTTGACCTGCCGAAAGTCTTGTGCCACGCTCATTGACGTCGGTATCGTAACCTTTTTCAAACTTCATTATAAATTCATGGGCGGATACCGCTTTAGCTGCAGCAATTACTTCTTCGTCTGAAGCATCCAATTTACCATAGCGTATGTTCTCTTTGATGGTAGTGGAGAAAAGGAAGGTATCCTGCGGCATAAGTCCAATTTGTGACCTTAAACTGTCAAGCTTGGCATTACTTATGTTTATACCGTCAATTAAAACTTCCCCAACAGACACTTCATAAAATCTGCTGATAAGGTTTACTATTGTTGTTTTTCCTGCACCCGTTGATCCGACTAAGGCTATAGTTTGCCCGGCACCGACATCAAAACTTACATCTTTTAAAATTTGCTGTTCTTGATCATATCCGAAGGTGACATTTTGGAAGGAAACATCTCCTTTTATTACCGGCATTTCAAAGGATTCAGGTTTGTCTTTTATGTCAGGCTCGATATCAAGAATTTCAAAAATTCTTTCAGCTCCGGACATATTGGTCACTAACTGATTGTAGAAGTTGCTTATGTTCATTATGGGCTGCCAGAACATAGAAATATAACTGGTAAAAGCCACTAAGAGCCCTGGGGTAATTAAATCTTTTTCAATCAATCCGGCACCAAACCAGAATACCAGAATGGTTCCTACCCCCCAAGACATCTCAACCGTCGGCCAGAAAAAATCGTTCATACGAATTGCTCTCACAAAGGAAATTCTCCAATCCTCAAGTAACTTAAGGAAGGTTGAGGAGGTTTCGTCCTCAGCTGCAAAACTTTGAACCACACGGATACCTGAAAAGTCCTCATGAGTGAAGGCATTGACATTTGATGACTTTTTCCTGTGTATTTGCCATCTTCTTCTTGAGGCTGTTGAAATAAAGAACATAACAATTATCATGACAGGCAATGTTGCAAGTGCGACTAAACCAAGCTTGTAATTCATTATCATCATAATTACAACAACTGCTGTTATTTTTATAATTTCGGGAATCAGACTGGTTACACTGTTTGTGAACAAATCATTCAGTGAATTGACATCCCCAATTATGCGGGCAAGTATTTTTCCCGTCGGGCGATTGTCAAAGAATGAGAAGGACAGTTTCTGAATGTGAGAATATAACTGTTGACGTATTGTCAAAAGAATTTTGTTTGAGACTATTCCCATTATCAAAATCCTTAAACGGGAGAATAACATTGCTATTAAATTTAATGTAACCATAACCCCACCAAGCAGCAAGAGATTCTTCCAGTCTCCGTTTTTAATGAATTTATCTATTCCGATTTTTAAAAAGTATGGATTGAACAGTTCTACCGCAATTACAAAAGCCATCAGCAGCAATGTTTTTGTAACAGCACCTCCATATGGTTTTAAGTACAGTAAAAGCCTTTTTATAATATTGATATTTAAACTTTCCTTCAAATCCTCGTCTTGTTTAAAATTATTAATTGGCATTATATCACCTCTTTGTTTATTGCTTCCACGTAGTCGCGATACTGCTCGCGATAGGTTTCATAATAACGTCCTTTCTGTTTTATAAGCTGGTTGTGATTGCCGCGCTCAACAATTTTACCGTCCTCAAAATATAGTATTTCATCGGCATTTTTTACGGCTGAAACCCTGTGAGCAATGATAAATTTCGTGATGCTCTTCCATTTCTCCATAGCTTTTTCAATGGCATATTCGGTTTCCATATCTAAAGCAGAGGTTGAGTCATCCATAATTAATACCTTAGGCCTTCTTACCAAAGCTCTGGCAATTGAGATACGCTGTTTTTGTCCGCCCGAAAGACCTATACCGCGTTCTCCTATTACTGTGTCATACCCTTTTGGCATCTGTGAAACAAATTCATCTACCATAGAATCCTGGCAGGCTGACCTGAAATCCTCATTTGAAATTCCTTCTGCTCCAAACCGGATATTTTCATCTATAGTGTCGGAGAAAAGGAAGGTTTCCTGCATTACTACTGATACATTTTTTCTTAACACGGACAGATCCATTTCTTTAACATCTATTCCATCGAAACATACCCTTCCTGATGTGCAGTCATAGTATCTTCCTATCAGATTTACAAGGGAGCTTTTTCCTGCACCGGTAATGCCCATAATTGCAATGGTTTTGCCTGGTTCGGCTGTAATATTTATATCTTTAAGTACAGTAACACCTGCAAAATCAAAACTTACATCTTTAAATACGATCTGACCGGTTATTTTTTCAGGTGTCTTAGGACTAGCACAATTTTTTATAGACGGTTCCTGATCAAAAATTTTATCAATCTTCTTTACTGAGGCAATACACTGAGCGATTACGTTGGTGAGCCATCCCATCAAACGCATTGGCCATATCAACATAAAGATGTAATTACTGAAGGCAACCAAGGTTCCTAAGGTCATTTCACCTTTGATTACAAAATATCCACCAAAGCTTATGACAAGCACAAGTACCAGGTTTGAGAGAAATTCAATTACTGGGTTGTGTTTGGCAAAGATTTTTACCTGCTCAAGATTTATATTATAATTTTCTTCATTCTGGTTTAGAAATTTCTGAATCTCATACCTTTCACGGCCAAAAGCCTTAACAACTCTAACACCCGATATATTTTGTTGTGCTGTAGAGTTTAAGACAGCCCTCTGATCACTTATTTTTTCATATGTTTTGCCTACATTTCGCTCAAGTCTGAATACTACAAACTCAATAATTGGCATAACGAAAAGACAGATGAGAGCAAGCTTCCAATTTATTGTGATAAGTATAATTGATGCTATAATAAAATAGACGGATTGTTCAATAAAAAGCATTATTCCAAAACAAATAGCATGCATTATATTTTCCGAATCTTCTTTTATACGGGACATCAATTCACCGGTGTTATTTTCATCAAAAAATGAAAAGGACATCTTTTGTATGTGGTCAAACAAATTTTTTCGTAAGTTTAATATAACTTTTGAACCCCCAACATCAAATCCATACTCCTTTGTGTAGCCAAGGACAGCACGCCCGATAGTTATACCGGCAAGAACCAGCAAGGCTGTTTTAAGATAATTCATATCTTTATGAAGTACAGTCCTGTCGATAATTTCTCCTATGAAATAGGGATTAAACATATCCAATGTAATTGAGGTCAGAAGTGCCATAATTCCTATAAAGTACGGCAACCATTGTTTTTTTATCAGTGCAAAAAGTCTTTTCAAAAAAATACCTCCTTAAGCTTTTATGCATGTCATTCGTTCAGCCTTACTCGCTGTAGCCCAAAATACTGTAAACGCAAAAACAGGCCGTGTTGCTCCACGTCCTTTAAATAAATAAAGGTCGCGGCGATAACCACGACCCTCTCAGTTTACAAAGTAAATTTTCAGGAGATACTTCTGAGTAAGGCAGGGTTATCGGGAATATTAAAGATACCGGAATTAGTGGAGTTAATGATAAAGTATGTATTTCGTCTCATTTTCCTGCCTCCTTTTCTAAAGAATTTGTAAATACTTACTTATTAATGTTAATGCAAATATAATGTTTAGTCAAGAATTTTTTCAAATTATATAAAAAATATAAAAACAATAGACCTTTAATAAATTTTTGCGTATTATTTAGGTACGACTATAAATTGATTTCCGAAATGTTAAAAGATTTATAACAGTAGGAGGTAGGGGAAATGTACGTTATAACATATTCTTTAAGGGGAACACAGGTAAATTCAGATGAATACTATAAAAATGTGGCTATATATACTCAGCAGGTGTTAGCAAATGTTGAAGAGTTTTTTGCAAATTCACTAGGTTCTTTGATTGATTACTACAGCAAAAAAGAGAAGTTTGCAAAGGAATACGCAAGCCTTGATTTATTAATACTTGGTGTTTTATGGAAAGTATATAGTGGTGATGCTTTAGGTCTTAAAGAAATATCCGGCAATATGCTTACACTGCTTTCGAATATACGTAATAGCAATGTTATGCTAAAGCCAGGTGTTGATTTTTTGAGGGGGATAATGTCTACAGTATTTTTATCTCCTGATCTCTATGATAATATAGCTTCAATAGAACCGAGCATGGAAAACTATGAAAAACTGACCTCATGGCTTAAGGCTACAGGAGAGTTTAACCATGAGGTTAAAAGGTTGGACTTGCTTAAGGATTATCTTAAAACTCTAAAAGAAAAGGACGCTGTTGATTTTGTTGCATCAACAATTACTTTTGCACTATGGTTTGAAAACAGCAGTGAAGAGAATATAGGCATATACACCCAAAATGTTGAAAGATATTTAAATGAGCTACGACCAAAGCGTTATTGGCATGAGGACGTGATATTCTGCGGCAGAAGGCGGGTCGAATACCACTTGAATATGGTGGGTGCGGAGATAATGAATAAGATCTTCAGAAAGTCTTTTGAACATACAGCCAAAAAGCTTCTTTTGCTGCCTGCCTGTATGAGATTGCACCCGGCTTCAAAGTGTCTGGGGAAAGAGACGGGAGTGGGCATCAAATGTGCAATGTGTTCGCCTGATTGTCAGGTTGGCAAATTGACTAAGCTGGGCAGCGAACATAAATTTGGTGTGGTTATTGTTCCGCATGAATCTTCCATTTCTGCTGCTGTACCTGGCAAAAAGTTAATTGACAAAGACACAGGAGTTATTGGAGTTGCATGTGTGTTAAATCTTATATCCGGTGGGCTGAAACTCAAAGAACTTGGTGTTCCGGCTCAATGTGTATTGCTTGATTATTGCGGCTGCAAAAACCATTGGCACGATGAGGGAATGCCTACTTGTATTAATATAGGGAAATTAAAAGAGATATTAGATATATAAATATGAATAAGCCAGAATAAAAATGTACAGGGATAGAAGTGGCGAAATATCGATAACATTGACAAGTATACATTTGTAGATGTAAACTATAAATGTAAACTATATTATTTATAACATAAATGTAAAATTATTCTAAGCAAGTTTTTTCTACTGTCCTTTAAGCTATTATTTCACACCTGATATACTCCATAAGCCCTATAAAAGTAGCAAGGTCCGCTGCAATAAACAGATGAACTATATCTTCTCAAAAAGTGTCTTATAACACTTATGCTATAAGACTTTTGATGTAATAGTTTGCTAAGAAAACAGACTTTTTTGAGAAGAATAGAATTTCTTGAGTTTAAAGCATTTTATTATTTAATACTTTTTTGAGGGGGAGTTTTATGAAAAGGCTTTTATCAGGCATTACAGCTATTGCTGTACTTTCATTGGCAATGACAATGCCAAACAAACAGCTCAAAGCATATGCAGAAACTGAATCCGTAATCTGCATAAATGAGGTTATGGCTTCAAATAAATCTTCAATACGGGATGGAGATTTAGAGGATCCTGAGTTCGGAAGAGAGGGAGGAGCTCATTCGGATTGGATTGAAATCTACAATTCCGGTACCCAAGTAGTTGATTTGACCGGTTATACATTATCCGATGATTCTTTCACATGGTTATTTCCAAAAGGAAGTATTCCAGCAAATGGATACTTGTTAGTATGGGCTTCCGATAAAGACAAAGTTACACCAGATGGTCAACTCCATTGCAATTTTAAGATAAGTGCATCGGGTGAAACACTTACTTTGAAGGATCCAAGCGGGGCTGTAATTGACAGTGTTGAAATTCCAGGTCTTTCAGATGATAATTCATTTGGAAGATTATCTGATGCGGCATCTGAGTGTGTTGTTTTTACCAAGTCCACTCCTGGAAGTGCAAATGTTAATGGAACAAGCTATGTTAATGCACCTGCGTTTTCCCATGATGCAGGATTTTATACCGAGGTCTTTGAGCTTAAACTCAGTACAGACGAATCAGATGCAAAAATTTACTATACAACAGACGGTACCGATCCCATTCCGGGTAAAGGTGGAACTTGTGAATACGCTAATAGCATAGTCATAAAGGAGTTGCAAAATGATGCAAATTCTCTGCTAAAGTGTTCAACAATTAAGGCAGTCACAGTAAAATCCGGTAAAGCAAGCAGCAATATTGTCACTCGGTCTTATTTTGTCAATACTGATATAAAAAACAAGTATGAGCTACCGGTAATCTCTCTTGTAACAGATCCTGCCAATTTTTTTGACCCGGAAAAGGGAATTTATGTTGAACAAAATGTTCAGAAGAAAGGCTCGGATTGGGAAAGGCCGATACATATTGAATTTTTTGAGAAAGATGGCACTCCGGGATTCTCAAAGTATTGCGGTGTTAGAATAAACGGTGAAACAACCAGAATGATGATTCCTCAAAAATCTCTGCGCTTGTATGCCGATAGAGAATATGAAGACACTAAAAAAATCAAATACAATATATTTCCGGGACTTAACAATGAGGTCTCCAATAAAGAAATTACCAGTTTTAAACGTTTGATTTTAAGAAATTCAGGATCTGATTGGACGAGAACTATGTTCCGCGATGCTCTTGTGCATAGCCTTGCTTCGGATATTAACCTGGATACTCAGGCCAGTAGACCATGCGTTACTTTTCTTAACGGAGAATACTGGGGGATATACAATATCCGAGAACGCTATGACAATATATATTTTGAGTCTCACTATGACCTTGACAAAGATAATGTTGCACTACTTGAATTTTCTTTTGACTTTGCAACTAATGGAAAAATTGAAGTTGATGAAGGAACAGAAGAAGATGCTCAAGCTTATAAAAACGATATTCTTAACTTTCTGAAAACAAATGATGTATCGTTAAAGGAAAATTATGATCAGATTTCTACAAAGATGGATATAGACAACTATATAGATTATCAAATTATGAACATTTTCTGTTCAAATAGCGATTGGCCTGTAATAAATGTTGCCATATGGAAATACAAAACCTCAGATGGCATGTACCATCCGGAAGCACCCTATGGTCAGGATGGCAGGTGGAGGTGGATAATTAAAGATGCAGATTATTGTTTTGCTCACTCTGGTCTTAATTATGTAGCTTTTGATACACTTTACCGTGCATCCCAAAAAAAACTTGGTACATCAGACCCTAATGGAGACGCATTTCTTCTAGGTACATTTTTGGAGAACTCCGAGTTCAGGATGAAATTCATTAACCGATTTGCAGATCTCTTAAACACAACTCTGCAATCTGATCATGTTAATAATAGGATAGATCAGATGAAGACATCTATAGCCTCATCAATACCAGATCATATTATACGCTGGAATGGGATAATAGATTGGAATGCCAAGGTTGATGTGCTGAATTACTTTGCAACCAACCGTAATGCATATGTAATTGCTCATATAAAATCCAAATTCAGCAATTTTGGTGTTAGCAAGAATTATAATGTCAAACTAGAAACCAACAGTTCTGAAGGCTATGTAAGAATAAACTCAATCGACCTAAAAGATTCAACACCTGGGGTTACTTCGCCTGAAAACTGGTCAGGAATATACTTTAATAATGTACCTGTTACACTAAAAGCAATGCCATTGGAAGGGTATGAATTTGATCATTGGGAAGGTGCCAAAGGAGTTTACTCAACTTCTGATACCATAACACTTGATCTTTCAGAAGATATTAATCTTAGAGCTGTGTTTAAAGCAAGCGGTCTTGTCACACCAACACCAACAGTTACTCCAACTCCAACTAATTCACCAACACCAGATTTTATATATGGTGATGTTAACAGAGACATCCGTGTAAATTCAATAGACTTTGCATATCTAAGACTGTATTTGCTTGGTAAGATCGGAGAAGCAGATATAGATACTAGAGCTGCTGATGTTGATTGCAACGAAATAGTTAATTCAATAGATTTTGCATATATAAGACAATACTTGCTGCGTATAATAAAGCAACTTCCTATAGAAAGAGACACCTGACAAAAATAGTTGAAGAAGCTATGCTAAGTCTTTAGGACATTTTCTCAACAAGTTATAAAAACAAAAATTCTCGGTAAATTGCCAAGAATTTTTGTTTTTTTTAAAACCCGCTCCTACCTTTGTTTATACAATACATTTTGCAAAATAATGGAGCTATTTTTCCAGAAATTCGTTAAAAAATTTCCAAAAAAACTCAAAAAGATATTGCGATTTTTTGATACATAGTGTAGTATAATGTAGTGTTTGTGCAATAATGTTATAATTTCCATGTTATAGGTTAAAAATCTTGGCGTTTTTTATATATAAAAATCTAAAATAATTATGAGAGGAGATGTAATTGTGAAAAAGAAGGTTATGCTAAAAGAAAAGCTGCTTAGGGTGTCTATTGTTCTTATCGCACTATTTACAGCCACGATATATTTTGTCACAGATAATAAGGTTAACAATTTGATTGATAAGAACATATCGGCAGAATTGGATTGTATTTCAGATTTGGGAATGAATATCATCGAAAGTAAATATGGCAATGAATGGAATGTTAAGGGTGGAAAGCTTTATATAGCTCATAATGGGCTAAGTAATAATCATGAAGTGATTGATGCATTAAAAGAAAAAACCGGTTCACTCGCATCATTATATCTTGGCAAAGAAAGAGTGTCCACAAGTGTACTGGATAAAGATGGAGAAAGAACAGTCGGATACATGGTATCAGATGAGGTGTCTGAAGTAGTTTTGAAAAAAGGCACTGCGTTTGAGGCGACTGAAAATATTCTTGGTAAGAAGTATTCCGTGAAATACGTTCCAATAAAAGATAATATGAGTAAAGTGATTGGAATGTGGTCTGTAGGTATGCCCAAAAGCTATGCTGGCAGTCAAGGTGGCAACATATTTGCTATGAGAGCCTCAATTGTTGTTATTTCTGTAATATGCGGGATACTAGGATGTGTCTTGTTGATGCTGTATTCAAGGAAATTCCTCAAGGGTATAGACACCTTGAAGGTTGCATTTCTTGAATCGGGCTCAAACAGTAACAAAACACAGGGAAAAGTTTTAATGATGTCGTTATTGTTAATAGGTACTTTCTTTTTGATTTGGTTTACCATACAGGGTTTCACAATTGGTAATGTTGTAAACAGGCTTGAAGACAATAATATAAAGAACAGAATGAATACAAGTACTGAATTGGGTAATATGCTTATTGAGGAGCAGTATAGGGGTTTTTGGTCAGTTGAAGGTGATAAGCTATACAAAGGTGTATATTCTATGAATAATAACTCCACCTTAGTGGATAAAATAAGTCTTAGTACAAAATATGTTTCTTCTGTTTTTATGGGTGATACGATGGTTTCTACAAGTATGAAAAAGGAAGATGGTACAAGACCTGTAGGAACAAAAGCACCTAATAAAGTTATAGAGACTGTTTTGCAGCAGGGCAAGGAATATATAGGGGAAACTACTGTTTTAGGTAAAAGATGCATAACAAAATATTCACCACTTAAGAATAATAGTGGCAAGACAATTGGTATGTTGGCTATAGGAGTTGAGAAAAAATTAGCTATTAATCATGTAAGCAATTTGAGAAAAGCCATAACGCAGATTAGTTTATTAGCCATTATAATAGCTTTTTCGGCATTTTTATACTTGTCTATAGAGATGGTATCAGATATAAAGAATTTCGATGTAAGTCTTCATACAAATATTCATTAAGACACTATATAACTAACACAGCAGCGAGAAACCTTATCGCTGCTGTGTTTTTTTGATTAACTCAAATATACACTAAAAAACTGAAACTAAGAGAATTTTGGGAGTATAGGAATTTTATGAAAATAAAAAATAAATTTTTAGTATAAAAACCCGACCAAAAATAAACTTTTTACGAAGGCCGCTATAAAACGATCTTCCCGCTTGAAAAAAAAGCAAAGAAATAATATACTTTTAATATAAACATTCGATTAAAGAAAAAAATAATTTAACATAAGACCATAAATATTATATTATTTTTTGTCGATTTTTAGATTTTCAAATATATATAAATACAAATAAACTAAAAATTATAAAAAAAGTGTTGAAAAGTACATATCTTATGTATAAAATAAATATTGGAAGTATTTCAAACAAGAGCCAATAATTTATTATTTATTGGAGTAATCATGCTATAAAAGAGAAGAAGGTAATTTATGTATTATTTTCGGCAACTAATAGATAGAATTATAGCTTGCCATTTGATTTACTATTATTTTTTTAAGGGGGGAAAACATGCAAAGCTTAAACTATTTTTTCCCTATGTGGAAAAAGAAAAATATCAATCGTTTTTGTGAAATTAAGTCTACAGCATCTTATAAGCCTGAAAAGTCTATTAATAACGAGGAAATTATCGAAAAATACAACCTTCCTTTTAAACCATCAATAATTTTTAATTCTATAGGAGTTGAATCAAGACATATTGCAGATGAACACCAGTCAGACAGTGACCTTTTAATGGTGGCTGCAAAAAATTGTCTTGACAGGTATGGCCTAAAGGCAGATGATTTATCAAGACTTATTGTTAATAAGTTTTATGGGGACAACCTTCTGCCTATGACTGCAAGCAATCTGCAGCGAAAACTTGGGAGCTGTACAGCAGTTCATGCTTTTGATATTGATGGCGGAATATCTTCTTTTTTGTATGCATTTGATGCAGCAGCCAGGTTTATTAGCACTGGAGATAGTAATATTCTTATTGCATCCGGGGGCGTAAGCAGCAAGCTGATAAGCAAAAAAGATCCAAGAGTTGCATTTTTGTTTGGCGATGCGGCAGCTTCAATATTATTAGGTAATTCGGAAGAACAACACATTATGGCAAGTTATTTTTATTCAAATTACCAGTACTATGAATTGGCTACTGTTATTACACCTTTGACATTGGTTGATATGAGAGAGCGTTTAAGTGTCGAGGAACAGATGAACTTAGTTTGGGATACATATAGAATGGGCAATTGGAAAGAAGCGGAAGATTTTTATAGGCAAGCTGTTCGTGCAGTATCCCAAAATCTTTTCGAGGAAAGTGGTCTTGGAATAGGTGATGTTGATCTGGTTCTTGTAACTGAAAATAACCAAAAAATATGGGAACTTTCACTCGAAACATTAGGCATTGGAGAAGAAAAAAGCCTTTCTCTTTTAAAGGATAATGGAAATACCATGTCTGCAATGTTACCTCTTTTATTAGACTATGGTTTTAGCACCGGTAGAATTCAAAAAGGTATGAATATAATGCTTATTTCGCATGGAGAAGGTCTAAGTGGTGGAGGAATAATATATAAAGTTTGATTTAGGGATAACGAAAAAATAACATCCTATTCTCATATTTTGAAAACATTATCAAATCAATTTTTTTCGTTATCCAGAATATGAACTTATATTTTAGTTGTACCTTAATAAATATTGGAGGTTGGGGACATATGACAGAAAATGAAACTTATGAAAAGGTGAAAGAAATTGTTGTGGATTATCTGAATGTGAATGAGAATGAGGTTGGGCCGGAAACAAATCTAGTTGTAGATTTGTGTGCAGATTCTATTGCCCTTGTGGAACTGGGATTCAGATTTTCAGAGACTTTTTCCATTCCTATGGTCGAAGGGGAATCAGAGCTTTTTATTATGAAGAATCTAGTGAATTTTATTATCGAAAAAATGCAGAACAATTGATAATCAGGTTTATTACCTGAAAGTGTTTTGCTTGGAGGAAGAATGGATACAAACATAAAATTCCCTGAAATAAGGCCACTTAGTATTGATAGATTTGCAAGAATTGTATCAACAGGAACAGGTATTCCGAAAGGAGTGGTTACAAATCAGGACATAATTGACAGATACAAAGTAATTGCAACAGACAGAGCAGTTCAATATTCATTAGGAATAAAAGAGAGGCGATGGAGCGACATAGATGAGAAGATCGAGGATCTCATGGCAGAGGCTGTAAACCAATGCCTTGAAAGAGCAAATATCAATATTGATCAGGTTGACAGGGTGATTTATTCTAAATTATTTGGAGATTATCAGATCCCTGCAGCTTCAATAGGGCTATTAAAAAAATTAAATGCTAAAAAAGGAGTACCTGCATTTGATATTTGTTCTGCATGTAGTGGATTTATGCATGCCATGGATCTTGCAATGCGTTATATCGCAACAGGTGATGACTATGTAATCATTTTAGGTGGTAGCGTTTCTGGAAAGTGTATGAGGTATTGGGGAGATCCTGATCCTAAGACTGTATTTTTATTTGGAGATGCCATTGTAGCCATGCTTATAGGATATTCAGAAATCAAAAGTTTTATGGCATCATATTTACTTACAAATCACACTTTATACGACAACGCAAAGGTGAATTATGGTAGTAGTTTTATGCGGGATGATTCAGAGAAGCTTAGTCCGGATATATTTTTTATGAAAATAGCTGACGGTAATATAGTTTTTAAAAGCTCTGCCGATTATTCAAAGATTATTGCAGACAAGCTGCTCAGTGATACCGGTTTGAAGTTGGAGGATATGGATTTTTTTGTAACTTCGGATCAGTCTACAAAGATATGGGAAGCACAGCTTAATAAACTTGGAATTTCAAAAGAAAAGAGCATAAGCTTATATTATAAATACGGAAATACTGTTGCTGCAATGAGTGCTTTAAACCTCAATGAGCTCATAGTTACAGGACGTTTAAAAAGGGGGGATCTTGTAATGATGCAAGCTCACGGTGCAGGAGCCAGTAGTGGCGGCATGATATTTAGATACTAGTGCCTCGTAACAAAATTGGTTTTTATAGTGTGCGAGGCACAAACAGATGAAATACATTTTATACATTATGAAAAACCAGAAGTTTGTAATGTAAAAAGCACTAGTATTAATTTATTTTAGTTTTTGGGAGGGATGAAACGCATGAACTACTGTGAACTGTTATTTGATGCAATGGAAAAGGATCTTGATCTTGTAGCACTTATCGATGGTGAAAACGGAAAAAGGCTTACTTACAGGGAATTGATGGAAGAAGTCAAGAGAACAGCAGCTTTTTTAGAGTTGAAGGGTTGTAAGAGCGGAGATGTAATTGCAACACATTTGTATAACAGTATTGAGGCAGCGGTTATTTTGTTGGCAGCACAGTATATTGGGGGGGTAATATGTCTTGTTGACCCACTTTATAAAGCCAATGAGGTGGTGTATTATGTTGAGGACTCCAATGCAAAATGTCTCATCACACATCTTAAGGAAGACAGTATTGATTTACCTGAAAATATACAAACAAATATAATAAATATTGATGACTTTAGTGAACATGTTAAGGCATGTACATATGATAATAAGGAGTTTTATTGCTATAACGAAAATGAACTTGCAATGCTCCTGTATACATCAGGATCAACCTCTAAACCCAAAGGGGTTATGCTTTCAACCGGATGTTTTTTTACATTCCTTGAAAAAAGCAATTGTTCAATGTACAAATATACAAAGGACGACAGGATATTATGTTTTGTGCCTTTCTCACATGGTTTTGGGTCGGTATCAATTCTTATTCCATCATTGAATGGAAGAGCAGCCATAGTTTTTCTCCGATCCTTTCAGCCTATAAAAATTTCCAACGTCATTTTAAGTGAAAATATAACACATATTTTTGGCGTTCCAACTCATTATCAACAGCTCTTAAGGTTTGAAGTTACACATGACTCCTTAAGAAAGCTCAAAGCGGCTTTTGTTGCTGCAGCACCTCTTAACTACGAGACAGCTTTGTCTTGGTACAAAGTAACCGGAATATATCTTGATGAGGGATATGGTATGTCTGAGACAACAACACTTATTTCAACAAGAATGAATATGTTGCCTGAGCCGGCAGGAAATGTAGGTTTCCCTCCAAAGGGTATTCTGGAAATAAACGCAGTTGATGAAGAGGGAAAGGTCTGCGAAGATGGAGTTATAGGAGAACTCAGAATTAAGGGAAAAGGATTGATGTTAGGCTATTTAAACAGACCTGAAGAGACAGCAGAAAGACTAAAGGATGGTTGGATGTATTCGGGAGACCGTGGCTATAGGCGAAGCGATGGTTCCTTTGTCATCTGCGGGAGGAAGAATGACATTATTAACGTTGCAGGACTGAAGATTTCACCTGTTGAAGTGGAAGCGGCAATAAATTCCCATGAGGATGTAGTTGATTCAGCTGCAGTTGGAATTGAGGACAGTGTTTATGGTGAGATAGTAAAGGCGTTTGTAGTATTAAAAGATACAGCAAAAGTAACTGAAAGGGAACTGATAAAATATGTTTCTGATAAAATAGCAAATTTTAAGGTGCCGAAGTATATTGCATTTATTAACGAATTTCCGCGGAATAATCTTGGAAAGATTGACAAGAATGCATTAAAAAATTTTAATTAAGGAATAGCTGGAAGAGTTTAAAAATGTATGATGTGTAAAAATGTACGATATGTAAAAATTATGATATTAAGGGTAGTAGGGCTATATAAAGAGAGGCTTATGAAACTAAAAACATCAAATCCTGATATAACTTGATTTTTATTTTATAGGTTGGAGGTAATATTAATGAGCAAATATAATTATTCTGCGGAAAGAATTGCAGTAGTAGCGATGGGATGCCTTATGCCTGATGCTGTTAATACAAAAATGTTATGGGATAATATTTTACATAAAAAGGTTTCAATAAAAGAAATACCAGATAGTTTTTTAGATAAATCACTGTTTTACAGACCGGATATGTTTGGAAAGCAATACAAAAATGATAAGACTTACACAAAAATTGCAGCAATACCTGATGATTTTGATTTTACGAATCTGAGCAGGAAATATAAAATACCGCCGGCTATTGCTGCATATATGGATACTAACCAAAAAGTTACTGTATTCTGCGTTGATCAGGTTATGGATCAGTTAAAGAGCAATCTGCCAAAGGAGAGTACTGCGGTTATTTTATCCAACGGGGCTCCGGGGGAAAAATTTGAAAATGTAGTGAGAAGAACTTTTTATAAGAGAGTGGAGAGCCAAATCCGTAATCATCCGATGATTAATAACGGTACTTTTCCACAGATAGATCAGGTTTTAAAAGATGTTTCAGATGAAACTCTAAAGAATACACAACCCTTAACAGAGGACACTACAACGGGATTTTTACAGAATATTACACCTTCGAGAATATCCAACATCTTTGATTTTTGGGGACCTTCATATGTATTAGACGGTGCTTGTGCATCTTCACTAATTGCTATTTGTGACAGTTGTACAGGACTTTTAAATCATGAGTATGATGCTGTTATTACAGGTGGTCTGGAGCAAACAATCTCAGAAGTGGGACTTGCTGCATTCTCTGCAATAAATGCATTATCTCCCGACGGGGAATATCCTTTTGATATTAGGGCAAATGGATTTGTAATGGGACTTGGGGGCGGTATAGCTGTTCTAAAGAGGCTATCGGATGCCATAAAAGATGGAGATTTCATTTATTCTGTAATTTCCGGATACGGTGTGAAAAGTGATGGTAAAGGCAAATATATTGCAGCTCCAAGTGAAGAAGGCCAGGTCAGAACTATACAGAGTGCATGTAAAATGGCAGGTTATTCGGTTGACACAATTGAGATGATTGAAGCTCATGGAACCGGAACCATTGTTGGTGATGTGGTTGAAGTGGCAGCACTAAAAAATGCTTTTTCAGGTCTTGGGGCTCAAAAAACAAATTACTGCGGTATAGGATCAATAAAATCCAATATAGGACATTTGAGGAATGCTGCAGGAATCGCAGGTTTTATAAAAGCTAGTCTTGCGTTGACTAACAAGATATTACCTGCAACCGCCAATATAAAGGAAGTAAATCCTAAGCTTCAACTTGAAGGCTCTCCGTTTTATGTACTTAGTGAAAATAGGAAGTGGGCTGAAAACCCATTGCATCCAAGAAGGGCTAATGTTAGTGCATATGGTTTCGGTGGAGCAGATTGCCATGTTTGTGTTGAAGAATTCAGACCTGAATTTTTACAAAAGTCATATAGCTTTAATGTTAGCAATAAGAAGGACGATGTGAAACTGTGTGATGAGGAAAAGGATGATGTAGTTTTCTTTTCAGGTGATTCCATAGAAGAGCTGACAATGGCTTATAAATTGTTTATTGAAGATAATTGTGAGGTTTCTTTTGAAAAGGCAGTATATATGAATAATTTATCGGCAAGTTGCGATAAAGAGTGGCGTGTAGCTGTTTGTGCAGCTTCAATGGACAAGTTAAAGGACAAGTATCAGTTTTTGGAACAGTATATTCGAGAAGAAAAGTTAGATGAGATAAATTTATTGAACCTAAAGGGAATTTACTTAGGGAAAGGGCCAAAAGTTGGTTCCTCTCAAATTGCATTAATGTTTCCCGGACAGGCATCTCAGTATCCTAATATGTTGAAGGAACTTTATGAGACCTATGCATCTGTCAAGTCTTTCTACATGAAGACAGATGCCTTATGGAAGGCAAAATATAATAGTTCGATAATGCCGCTGATATTTGGTGAAAATGAAGGGCAATTGAAAGAAACTCTCAAGGATACCAAAAACACTCACCCAGCTATGTTTATAAGCAATATGGCTGTTTATAAACTTTTATGCGAATCGGGGATAAAGGCTGACTATATGATAGGACACAGCTTAGGGGAAATAATTTCTCTTTGTGCTGCAGATATGATAGACCTTAAGTCGGCAGTGAATCTTATTGGCGAAAGAGGTCTCTCATTTGACAAAATTGACATAAAAGACCGTGGAAAGATGATAAGTGTAAAGGAAAAGGCTGATAAGGTTGAGGAAATTATTAAAACCATCGGTTGTAAAGTTTATATAGCAAACGTAAATTCTCCTGAACAGACTGTTGTGGGAGGAACTAGTGAGGATATAGAAAGGTTTGTGGAATTTTTAAGTGAGAAGGGTTACAAGCATATCCAACTAAATGTTTCACACGCTTTCCATACAGATGTTGTAGCAAAAGCAGCAAAATCATTTAGTGATAAAATAAAAGATATAAAGTTCAACCAACCAAAATGCAAAGTTATGGCATGCCATACGTCGGATTTTTATAACAATATAAAAGCTTGCTCTGATAAAATGCCTGGATTATTAAAAAATCAGATTTTATCACCTGTAAGGTTCGAAGACTCAGTACTTAAGCTTTATAATGAGGGAGTCAGAGTGTTTATAGAGGTAGGTCCCTCAAATGTATTAACATCTTTAACCAAAACAATTCTTTCAGATAAGGATATTAAGATTGTTAATGTAAACAGCAAAAATAAATGTTCGGTGGAAGGCTTTAAACAGGCCATGGCAGCTCTTTTTGCCCATGGAGTTGAGGTTTCTTTTGTACCTTCAGACCGTGTTCTTGGTTTACAAAAGGAAAATATTAAGACTGTTGTCTATAAAGTAGATGCTCAAACATCTGACCTATATGCTGCTAGCAACCTTAATCACGGTGTTGAAGTTACAGCAGGTAATCATGGAAATGCCGGATTTATGAGAGTTGATATGCAAGATAGCGGACCCATGAACAAGGTATCCATAAGTAAAGAAAGTCTTGTTTACAGTGGTGTATCGGTGGGTCTTCCAGGGACTTTCAAAAAAGCTTTTTCGGAGAATAATTTCGACTTGATATTTGAGGGTAAGAATTTAATCGAGTTACTTACAAAGGAAGAAGCACAAAGTATATTTGATTTGAATATAACCAGGCTTCTTAAAACCGAGAAGGAAACTGTCTTTAAAAAAATCGCATCACTAAACGAGGTCATTCATTTTATGAGCAAATTTGGAAAGGTGGACATGGTAAATGACTATCTAACTGACGAAAAGCTTTTAAATCAAATGACTCAGACAGTATGTGCAGGTGTTGCTGCTGGTTATGAAGCATTGAGGGATGCAGGTATTCCACTTGTCAGAGAATATAGGAAAGTCTCATCGGGTTCGTTATTGCCGGGTAGGCTTGTATTACCTGAAGAAATGCAGGAGGATACCGGAATAATTTTTGCAAATGGTCTATTTCCGCTTGAATCGGTAATTGCTGAGGTGTCAAAGTTTACAGCATATAAATATGGTTCAGGTACAAGAACAGATATCTTAAACTTCTTTGAGGCTATAATTTCAAAGGTAAGTGATGAAGATACCAAAAAGATTCTTGGTGATTGGTTTGCTTTATATTATTCAAGGCTTTCAGCCAATCCCGGTGAATCAGAAATATATGAATTCAATCACAATTTCATGTCACTATTAGCTTCCCAGGCAAATACAAGGCTGGCACAATTGATAGGAGCATCAGGACCTAATATGTATATCAATGCTGCTTGTTCTTCCATTGCAAGTTCTGTAACTGTTGCAGAGGATATGATAAGATCAGGTCATGCACGCAGGATGATTGTTATAGGTGCTGATATACCTAGTAATAAAAATCTGCTTCCATGGTTTGGTGCAGGATTTTCAAGCATCGGTGCATTAACAGAGTCGGATAGTTTATTTGAAGCTGCTGTTCCGTTTGATAACCGCAGAAGTGGTATGATTCTCGGTTCCGGAGCTACGGGTCTTATAATTGAAAAAGAGGAAGACGTTTTAAATAGAGGCATGAACGGGATATGCCGTATTCTCGGAACCCATATATTTAATGCAGCCGGGCATCAAACAAAGATTGATACCAACAAGCACTGTGTTGAATTGGATAGATTTATGTCGAAAATGGAAAGAGAGTATAACCTCAATAGAAGTGATATGAGTTCAAAGCTGGTGTATTGTTCCCATGAGACCTATTCACACAAACCGGGTTGTTCATACATGGAAAAGGCCTCCTTGGAAAGTGCATTTAAAGAAAATTTCAGACAAATAAAAGTAATTAATACCAAGGGAATGATAGGTCATATATTGGGAGCATCTATAGATGAGGCTGTGTGTGCAAAAGCATTGCAGTACCAGAAAATACCTCCGGTTGTAAATTATAAAGAACCTGATCCGGAACTTGAAGGCCTTAATTTATCTACGGGTGGAGCATATGCTTTTGAGTTTGTTTTAAGGGCTGTTTCTGCCTTTGGAGGACAAGGCAATTACCATCTGATGCAGAGAATAGCAAACGGAGATGAAAGAATTGTCGATAAGAATACCTATAGCAATTGGATTAAAAAGATTTCATCGCAAAATGCTGAGCTTAAGAGTTATGGAAGAATATTGGTTGCTGAAGATAGTAATGCATTACATAGCTTAGAAACAGAAAATCATGAAACTTTAGCGGTTGTTGAAAACGCTCATGATAAAACAATATCTTCACTACATTATAATTCAATAAATGAAGCAAGCCCAGCACAAGCTAAATTGGAGACAGCTTCTGTAAGAGATCCTCAGGCAATAATTGATGAAGTTTTGTCTGTTTATTCCAATGTTACCCAGTATCCAAAAGATATGCTTGAGTTGTCAATGGAAATGGAAGCTGATCTTGGAATAGATACAGTTAAACAGGCTACTGTTTTTTCAATGCTTGCAGACCGTTTCAGCCTTGAGCTTCCTGAAGGACAAGGGCTCTCACATTATACAACAATCGGACAAATAGTTGAATTGGTATTAAATAATGGTAGCTTGTCAAAACTGCCAGTATTCGAAGAAGTAAAGAATATTGCTTCATCATGTAACTGTGAGAATGAAAATAAAGCGTCAGTACATAATCATGAAGAGGAAATTCTAAAGCTGATTTCTGAAATTACTTTATACCCTGTTGAAATGCTGGAAGAGGGTATGGAAATGGAAGCAGATCTAGGGATTGATACAGTTAAGCAAGCCACTATCTTTTCTATCTTAAATGACAGGTACAAATTTGATGTGGAAGGTACAGAAAATATCTCAAAGTACCGCACAATAGGTGCATTAATTGATCTGGTTAATCAAAAAAGCAATCTAATTCAGCATGCCCATGTTGATGACCGGGTTGAAATTAAAGCTGAAAAAAGTGATGACTTAAAAGAAAGACCAATTGCAAATAAAGGCGGTTCAGTAAAAGACGGTGTGTTAGAGGTGATTTCTGAAATAACCCAATACCCTGTTGAAATGCTGGAAGAGGATATGGAACTTGAAGCCGACTTAGGTGTTGATACTATCAAGCAGGCAACTATTCTCTCAGAACTGGTTGTAAAATTCAATATTGACGCAAGTGCAAATTTAAACCCTTCAGAATTTAAAACCATAAAATCTATAATTAATGTTCTTAAAGAGAAGTTTGTAATAGGGTCAGATGCCAACAAGAACACGCATGAGCAAAATAATATTGTTGTTGAGGACCAGTTTGCTTTGCCGGGTATGAACAGCGATGAGAATAGAGGGAATGAAGAAAACGAGTTTGAGAGAGAGTTGAGTCTACAGTACCCTATAGCTGTTGAAGAGAAATTAGGTAATAAGGATTTTGAACTCAAGGATAAAAGTATTATAGTCATAGGTGATAACCACGAAACAGTTAAAAAGACATATGAGTATTTAAATAAGATATCAGGAAGTGTACGTGAGTTTGTATTTGATTATTCCTTAGAGTGGGATGAACAGGAAAACAGAATTTCGAGTTTAACAGGTGAATTAAAGGATATCGAGGTTATACTTGATGTTAGTAACCTGGGAAAATCCTTTGAACTTGAAAGCTTATCGGTTGATAATGAAAAGGATATGAGATCGTTAAACAGTTTATTGAGATTTGTATTTTATAAAAATATTATTAGAATTATACCCAATCCCGCATTGAGAATATTATGTGCAGTATCTATGGATGGATGCTTGGGGTATGCACAGAAGGAGAATTTAAAATTTGATCCTTTTTATGGTGCACTATGTGGGTTCTATAAAGGATTGAGGAAAGAGTTTGGTAAGTCCAGCATAAAAATCGTTGATCTGAGAGCTTTAGAGAAAACTGAATTTGATGACAAAATGTTAGACAGGATTAAGGAAGAGTTAGAGGAAGAATTTAGCTACTATGAGATAGGATATGACGGAAGCAAAAGAATAACTCTGAAACTGGAGAATTTAGACAGGCTGGAATTGGTACCTGTTGGAAATCTGGATTCAAACCATTTTATAATCACAGGTGGAGGAAATGGCATAACCGCAGAAATTGTTCTCGGTATTTCAAAGAGAATAAAAGGGAAGTTTACAATACTTGGCAGAACACCTATTCCTTCTGATATTGCAGAACTATCAAACCTTGACGAAGTCTCCATTGAGCAAAAAAAGGTTGAGATATTTGAACAGTTAAAAAAAGAAGGAAAAAAAGCGACACCAGCAGAGGTTCAAAATGAGTATTCAAAACTTATAAAGGCCATTTCAGTTTACAGGCTCCTTAGCGAAGTACGAAAAAACGGAAGTGATGCAAGTTACTATAGTTGTGATGTTGTAGATTATAAAGCACTAAAAGCTGCTTATACAGAGGCTGTAAAGACATATGGGCCTGCAAATGTTATTGTTCATGCGGCAGGAATCGAAAAGAGCAGATTATTAAAACAGAAAACAATACAAGAGTTTGAGGAAATCTTTTCGGTTAAAGCAAATGGCTTGTGTAATTTGTACCATTTAGCAGACAAGAAGGAGTTAAAGGTCTTAATCGGCTTTTCATCCATATCCGGCAGGTTTGGAAACGAGGCTCAATTGGATTATTGTTCTGCAAACAACTTTATAAGTAGTTTTATGTCAATGGTACAGTCACAGCACAAAGGCATTAGAGCATTGAGCATCTCGTGGTCTGGATGGAAGGATATGGGTATGGCTTGGAGAAATGAATTTGTTAAAGAAAACTCTGAAGAAATGGGGCTACACTTAATTGAGCCTGAAAGAGGTGTAAATGAGTTTTTAAATATTCTGACAAGTAAATTGAACCGGGCTGAAATAGTAATAAGCAAAGGTCTTGGCATATTAGCAGGCTCAGAAAAATGGCATGGTATAAAGAATAAGGTGCCGCTCATTGACTGGGTAAGCAAAAAAGGCGGAGAAATTGAAAAAGTATATAAGGTACTTTCAGTTAAGACAGACCCTATAATTGAACACCACAGACTTGGAACAACTCCTCTGATGCCCATTGTCGGTTGTTTGGAAATTGTAGCACAGATCCATAGCCTTATTTATGGTAGGAAAGAGATGTACTGCTATAAAAATATTGAAATTAGCAATCCCTTAAAGCTTTTCAATGAAAAGCCGCAGGAAATAATAGCAAAGATAAAAGCACTGTCCACCGATGATTGTATCGAAGCTGTGTTATGCAATTATTTTACGCCTAAAGTAGGAAAAGGCAAAATGGTTGAATTAAACTCCATGTTGATTTCCTCAATAATCGGAGAGTACGAGTACTTAAATGAGTGTAAAAGCATTGAAACCAATGACATGGAAGATCATAGCCTGTATGATTCCCTTATGAACCTAGGGAAGGAACACAAAAATGCAATACAGTTAGGCACCTTGTTTATTGATGAAAAGTCAGCAAAAATCAATAAATTCAAGTACAATCAAAAGGGTGCGGTATTGACAGTGGCCTTATCCGAGGAACAAATTACAAACAAAAAGTATGACTTGGAAAATTTACTTATAAATCCTGCTTTTACAGATACATTGATGCAATCATGTGGGGTTCATTCATCTGTTGTAACCGACAGGGTTTACTTACCCTGGAAAATAGGTGAATTCGGTGTTGTAAAGGTTCCAAGGGAGAAGGGTCTGTTTAAGTCATACGCAAAACTTATAAAAGACAATGACGATGAAAAGTTATATGATGTTATATTATATAATGAAAAAGGCGAAGTAAACTACTACGCTAAAAATGTCATTGTTAAGCGTATAAATCAATGAGCAGAGAGATTACAATCAAGAATTCGCTCGAGGTATTAAGCGGAAGGCACGGATTTGAATTTTGTGTTACTGATATGAGTAAACTTGGAGAGAAGGGTCTAAACCTTCTCTCTGTTCTCTCTGAGAAAGAAATCGAATATCTGGATAAGCTCAGAAACGAGAAAAACAGGGTTCAGTGGATGGCAGGTAGATATGCAGTAAAATCTGCATTGTTCAAATACAAGCTGCAAAGATGCACACTTTTTGATCTTTCCTGTATAGATGTATTAAAAGGTGAAGATTCTGCACCTTATATAATTCAATATCCTGATTTGTGTGTTTCTATTACACATTCCTACCCATATTGCATCGGGATAGTGTCAGAAAAAAAAATAGGGATTGACCTTGAGCGTATTAATGAACTAAATGAATCCTTGGTAAGACATTTTTATAGTGAGGGAGAGCAGAGGCTTTTAGCACAATTAATAGGTTCAGAAGAATATTCAAAGCAGGCGGTCATGTTCTGGACAAGGAAAGAGGCAGTTTCTAAATTATTTAAGCTCGGGATGCAGATGGACTTTAAGAAACTTGACACCTCTTCTGACAGGATTGCTATAGATAACCGCCGTATTTTTCTTAGTACGTCCGTATGTACGGATTTTTGTGTGTCTATTGCAGTGGAAGACGCAGGGTTTAATAAAAAATAGGGGGTGCATTTTAGAAGCGTATGAAATAAATAGACTTTGAAAAGCATGAATTTTAAAATAATTATGTAAAATGGTTATTGAAAAGAGATACCAAGTGTTATAAAATTAAGGTTATCAATTTCCTTATACAACTTGTCAAGGACTCGTAGTATGGTAGGTATTGAAATATGAATAGTTCGGAAGGATGGTAGGATATGGGGACAGTAATGCCTCTGTTTTTGACGTTATTACCTATAGCGGTAATTTTATTTATGCTTATAATCTGGAAAAAACCAGCAGATATAAGCGGAATTGTAGGATGGGCGATTATATCGGTAATTGCTTTGATTTTCTTTCAGACTTCACCGGAAGTTATAGCTCGTTCAACAGTAGCTGGATTTATAAAGTCTTTTCCTGTATCATTGATTGTTGCAACTTCACTTCTTCAAATGGCTTTCATGGAGAAAACAGGTGCTTTAAAAAGAGTTATTATATTTATGAAGACTATTGCAAGTGATAACAAGGCTGTTCAGATAATGATGCTCAGTATTGGTTTTGGTACGCTTATGGTTGCAGTTGGTGCAACTCCGGTGTCTATTCTGCCGCCAATTCTTATAGCAATGGGATATTCTACATATGTTGCAATAGCATTACCTGCCATAGGATATGATTCGTTATGTACATACGCACTGCTAGGTGCTCCGATAGTGGTTTTCTATGATATTGCCAACGGCTTTATCACAAAGAATAATTTAGGGCCGGAATTGACTTTGGCACAGATCGGAAGTATATTCTTTATGTTTTTGCCGGTTGTGTCAACTTTGATAGGTTTTTGTATGTTGTGGATAGTAGGTAAGTGGAATGCAATAAAGCAAGGTTGGCTTCCTTGCCTCATCACAGGCAGTGTAGTTGGTGTTGTTTCGTTCTTCACCAACAGATTTGAAAATCTTGTTACTCTTACTGGAGTTTTAGCTGGTTTGGCAGTAATAATTGCAATGGTAATTTACCTTAAGGCTACAGGTAAAAAGGTTATAGATAGAAGCAAGCTAACAAAGGAAGAATTGGATTATGAAAAGAAATATCCTCTCTGGAAAGCTCTTATGCCATGGATAATACTGATTGTTGTAATTTTAGCCTTGAATATTCCAAAGGATATTTTTAATTTTCTGTATAAAGATATGACCATGCCTATAACAGGTCTGTCTGCCGACACTAAAGAAGTAATAAAAACGAGGGTATTATGGAATGCATATACCTGGATATTTGTAAGTGTACTATTAGCTATACCTTTCCTTCGTCCGAAGGCATCACAAATCAAAGAAACCTTGCTGGTGTGGAAGAAAAGAGCACTTAGGCCGGTTTTCTCAGCTGCAATTTTCTTTGCAATAGGTGAGATAATGAACATGTCAGGTTTTAGTATTTCTGAGCAGACATATACTGTTCAAAGCATGGTACAGGTACTGGCAAATGCCTCTTCAAATGTGTTTCAAGGAGCATATGGATTTGTTGTTGGTTTTATTGGTCTTTTTGGAGGGTTTATAACAGGAAGTGAAGCATCTACAATAGCGATGTTTGCAAAGTATACCATGACAACAGCTAAAGATCTGAACCTTGGAATAACGGGTATAGTAGTCGTAACAGCAGCATTAGCGTTTGGTGGAGGACTTGCAAGTGTTATTTCCCCGGCAAAGCTTCAGAATGCGGCAGCTTCAATTGATAAGTTAGGTGAGGAAAATAAGGTAATAAGAGTTGCATTTGTATTTTCCTTAATTCTTACAGCAGTTACGTCAATATTTGCTTTAATACTTCTTTATATTGTAAAGCCAATGATGTAAGCAAAATGTATTCGATAAATGTGAACCAGAAACTATATAAATAATAAATGCAACATATAGAACTACTTAACATAATATGTATTAAAATATCTTAAATTTTGGAGTGTTCTATATGTACGAATATTATCATGCTGAAGAAAGACAACCGCCAAGGCCGCCTCGGCCACCACGTCCACCGTCACAGCAACCGGGACAAGGATTTGGACCGCCTTTTGGACCGCCATTTGGTCAACCGTCAGGGGGGCCGCCATTTGGACCACCTCCTTTTGGAACTCCTGGAGCTTCATCTGGACCGCCATCGGGTCCGCCTCCAGCGTTCGTACCGCAGCAATCACAGTCTCAAGGAGTTGGAGTTTTTGCAGTAGACCCTGGTGCAATAAGACCGTGTACTTTCAGATACGTATATATTTGGCTCAATACAGGAGAAAGCTTTTGGGCCTGGCTTGTGTTTGTAGGACCTAGGTCAGCAGCTGGTTGGAGATGGACAGGATTCAGATGGATATACTTTGGTGTTGACTTAAGGAATATTGAAAGTTTTGTTTGTTATTAATAAGAACTGCATAATGAAATCTTAATGTGAAATCTTAGGATGTTTAAAGGAAAAAACTTTAGATATCCTTCTTTTTATTTCATACATATTTTAGTCTATAAAAATATAAAAAATATTATAAAAATTTTAATCAAATTGGTGTAGAAATATTCAATATATGATAAAATACATGACACAAGAACTTGAAGAAATTTATATGGCCGAAATGGAGGAGACATATTTGGAAAAGATTAGAATTGGTATTGTTGGTTATGGTAACCTTGGCAAAAGCTCAGAGTTGGGAATCAGGCAAAACAAAGATATGGAACTGGTAGGTGTTTTTACAAGAAGGGATCCTTCTTCAATAAAGACCTTAACTGAAGGTGTAAAAGCATATCATATTGATGAAGCAAAAAATATGACAGACAAAATAGATGTTATGTTACTTTGTGGTGGCAGTATGTCGGATTTACCAGAACAGGGGCCTCTGTTTGCTGGAATGTTTAATATGGTGGATGGCTTTGATACTCACGCAAAGATTCCAGAATATTATGATGCTGTTAATAAAGAAGCAAAAAAAGCAAATAAGGTAGCGGTTATATCAAGTGGATGGGATCCTGGAATGTTTTCCTTGAGCCGTTTGTTTGGAGAGGTTATTTTACCTGAAGGTAAGGATTATACTTTCTGGGGTAAAGGCGTAAGTCAAGGCCATTCAGATGCCATAAGAAGGGTAAAAGGTGTATTAAATGCAAAGCAGTACACGATACCTATTGAGAGTGCAATTGAAGCGGTAAGAAAAGGTGAAAATCCTGAATTTACTACAAGGCAAAAACATATCAGAGAATGCTTTGTTGTTGTAGAAGAAGGGGCAGATAAGGCCAGGATAGAGAATGATATAAAGACTATGCCTAATTATTTTGCAGACTATGATACAATCGTGCACTTCATTACTGAAGAAGAGCTTCAGAAGAACCATAGCGGGATACCACACGGCGGATTTTCAATCAGAACTGGAAATACTGGTATCAACAATGAAAACTCACATGTAATTGAATATAGAATCAAGCTAGATTCAAATCCTGATTTCACTGCAAATGCTCTAATTGCTTATGCAAGAGCAGTGTTCAGGTTAAATAAGGAAGGCGTATCGGGTGCCAAAACGGTATTTGATATTGCTCCAGCATACCTTTCCATAAAATCCGGCGAAGAAATAAGAAAACAATTACTATAATGGGACGAGGGGACAGGTACCTTGTCCCATTAGTCGGTTGATACTGCCAGATGAGGCTGATAGCCTTACTCTGGCAGTATTTATTTTTGCCAACTTGCATCGGAGATTAAGTTGGATTTTAAATTAGCGAAGTTACGATATTGTGGAACTGGTTTAAAGGTGGTTCCGATTGTTTTAGTGTCAAACGCCTCCATTACATGACCTTCGCAAAAAAGCAGTAGGATGCCATTCGGCAGACAGATGAACGATATTTTGCTGTGCAAAAATCGTACCTTGGCTTTATAATTTTTCGCCGCGTCTATGGGACCTCCTGTCCCAAGACGCTAAAAATGCCATCCTTGGCATTTTTGCATTAAATTATAAAGCCTTCGGCCACTGCTTCCCTCTTTCACTAAAGTGAAAGAGGGAAAAGCTAAGGGGCTCGATGCCCCTTAGCTTTTCTTTTAATGCTCAGGTCAAGCAATTGCGTCATTTGTCACTAAAACAGGTTAAAATCGTAATTCGCATTGAAATGCAGTAATAAAAGGGCTGCTAAGTATGAGGGTTGGTGCTGTAAATGTATAATTTGTTCGCATAATGTAAGCAATATTTGACATTACTTTTCAAAAGATGTAGGATTATTTTATTAAGATACAAAATATAACTGTTTTTGATAGAAGGTGACTCGTTGCTTTCAGATGTATTGCAAATAGGTCAGTATGTACTCAATAATAGAGGAACTAAATCTGAAGAACGCCTTCAAGTCATTGAATATCATGAATATCCAAATAAAAGTAGACGATTCCAACAATGTTTTGAAAAAATTATATATTATGTAGAATGTTATACAAAAATTGAAATAACAGATTATTATTAATTGTTTGTTTAAATGGGGGTATAAATTTGGAAATAAAAGTACTTACGGTAAAACTGGAAGGCAACAAGGTTGAGAGTAGAGACATACCAAAGATTAGGGGTTATCTGGCAGGACGGTTTCCGCAATATCTTGAGCTACACAATCATTTGGGTAATGATAAGTTTAATTACGGGTATCCGGTAATTCAATATAAATCAATAGATGGAGTTCCTAACATTATTGCAATTAATGATGCTTCAAAGATATTGATAGATATTTTCTATGATGTTAAGGAAATTGATATAAAGGATAAAGTCATGAGTATTCTTGAAAAGGGATATGTCTTAAAGACAATGGAAATTGGGCCATCGGATGGTTTATTCGAATACGAGTTTCTGACACCATGGATGGCACTTAATCAGGAGAACTATGCAAAATATTTACGGTATGAAGAAGATGAGCGGGCAGGGCTTTTGAAGAAGGTACTTGTCGGTAATCTTTTGTCTATGGCCAAGGGTTTGGAGTGCTGGGTTGACAAGCCCGTTGAGGCACTTATCAAGTTAAGACCAATTGAAGTGAAATATAAGGATCAGTTGATGGTCGGTTTTAAGGGTAGGTTTATGACCAACTTTTTGATACCGGATTACCTTGGGATTGGAAGGTCAGTATCAAGGGGTTTTGGTACGGTGGTTAGGGTGAAAAGTGGTGGTTTTGTGTAGGATACTAAGAAAACTAATAAATAAAGTGATATTAAAATGCTAGATTTATAAAACTTATAGAGAGGAAGTAAACATAATGGGGTTCTTAAATGTTTTAGAAGTTTCAAAAAAGCAGTACTACATTTTTAAATCCAACAGACTGAAAGAAAACATTGGTGCATCCGAAGTAATTGCTTTTGTCACAGAAGAACTACCGCAAGAACTCTGCTCAAAGAACAACGGTATACCTATAAATTCTGGAGGTGGAAGTAGTGTTTTTTATTTTGAAAATAATGAAGATAGTGAAGAGTTTTCAAAGGAATACTCCTTGTTCCTGCTTAAGAATTTTCCTTCATTAGAGTTCTTTATTGCAAGAAACGAATATTGTCCCGATAAAGATTCTATAATAGAAAAAACAAGTGAATTGTATGGAAAACTTGAAAACAAAAAGGGAAAAAGAGATCAGTATTCTTATATTAGTGATTTTGGAATATGTGAAAAATGCAGTTCAACAAGGTTGCCGGCAGTGGGTAAAGATAATACCACCGGAAGATATTATTCAGGTGAAGTTAAATCCAAAATTGTAATGTATGATAAAAATGAAGATAGTATAAAACAATTTGCAGTAGATCTAAAGGATTTAGGTATAAGTAAAAATAAAAAAAGCTATATTGCCATTACACATATTGATGGAAATAGAATGGGAAAAAGGATAAAAATATTAAGAGACAAATATAAAGATAAATATATACAAGATAATGCAAAAGAAATAAACAAGCAGTACGTATTTGAGCTAAAGCAGTTTTCAGAAGGAATCAAAAATGCTTTTGAAAATGCATTTGATAAGGTAGTTGATACAATTAAGTCAAAAAGTGATTACTTGAAAGAAAAGGGATTGGATATGAAAGAAGGCATACTTCCAATTCGTAAAATTATTTTAGCTGGTGATGATGTTTGCTATATGACTGATGCAAGAATTGCTTTAGATTGTGCCTGTATTTTTATAAGTGAGTTAGAAAAGCATTCTATTCTAGGAGAAAAGATAACTGCCTGTGCTGGAATTGCAATGGTGAAAAATAAATACCCTTTTTTTAAAACCTATGAATTATCTGAAGAGCTTTGTAAAAATGCAAAAACAAGTATTGAAGAAAATAGTATTGAATCGAGGATGGATTGGCATATAGTTCAAGGAGAATATAACAATAATTTAGATGAAATTAGATATACAGCTTATAAAGCATTTGATGGAAAAAATCTTTCATTAAGACCACTTGTAGTTTCAAAGGATTCAAATGCTGAAAATCATTATTTGCTTTTTAAAAAGGATATTGAAAAAATAAATGCTGGGAATATTGCACGAAGTAAGATAAAAGGTATGCTGATGGAAATAAAAAAAGGTGAAAAGCAATTAGATACATATATTGAAATCAATCAACTCTATAGTGCACTTGGACCACACAGGATTGGTTCTAAAAGTGGATTTGTAAGGAATAAATGTATTTTGTTAGATTCAATAGAGACAATGGACTATTTTATACCGCTTTGCACTGAGGAGGAATAGAGATGGAAAAATATTTGTTAAAAGTCAAACTATTAACAGACACTGTTTTTGGAAGTGGTCATTCTGTACCTGGTTTTATTGATGCTGATGTTTTACATGATCAATATGGCTTTCCATACATTAATGGAAAAACTCTTAAGGGTAAATTAGGTGAGATGGCAACTGTCTTTGTAAATATGATTAAATCAATGACTGGGTGCAGTGAACTGGGAGCTACTCTTGAAGACAAAAAGGATAAGCTCTTTGGCAAAGCACATGTATATAATCATGACAAGTTAAAATTTAGTGATTGCGAAATCTCGGAAAAAGTCAGGGAATATTTTAAACATAATATGCAAAATTCAGGAATAGAACCTCAAGAAATTTTAGAAGCACTTACACATATAGAGACTCAAACATCCATTGATTATAATACTGGGATTGCAAGAGGAAACTCTTTGCATAATTTCAGAATTGTAAATAGAGGGATTGCTATCTACTCATATATTTATGCTTCTGTAGAATTGGATGAAGATGAAAGGATATTACTTGCTTCAGCATGTTCGTTGCTTCGACATATAGGATCCCATGAGACTAAAGGTAAAGGACAGGTAGATGTTTCGCTATTGGTAAATGATAAAGAAGTGACATATGATTACATAAGATTATTGGAAAAGAAGGTGAATATAAATGTATAAGTATCTGCAATTTGATATACAAGCCTTGGACAATTTAAAGCTTGGCAAATTTGAACGAGATACAAATAATGAGTATACACATTCATATATTCCAGGTTCTGTGATCAAAGGGGCTATAGTTTGGGGTCTGGTACAGAGAAATGGAAGTGTGCCAAAAACATTTCTAAATGGAGATACAATATTTTATAATGCATACCCGATAATAAATGAGAATACAACAGTTCCTATGATGCAAGGATATGTTGGAAATAAACAGGAAATACGTTCAAAGAGGGACGAGGTTCAGATAAAACATTCCTTTAATAACACAGCCCATGAAAATGTGATTCCATATAACAACTATGAATTTATAGCTTATTCTAAGAGTAGTACCCATGTCCTGGGCTATAATCCGAAAAAAATTGAAAACCTACACATTAACAAAAAGGATGCAGAAAATGACAACAGTGATTCTAAAATGTTCAGGTATGAAGCAGTGAAAAAGGGTGAATGTTTTAGAAGCTATATTAGAATTGACGAGAACTATATTGGGGATATTAATGAAATTTTAAAAGAGGTTATTTATTTTGGTGGATCTAGAGGAAGTGGATATGGGAAGTGCAAAATCAGTAATATAAAGTGTATTTCAAATGTTCAGATGCATTATTCTGATATGGATATCAGAGACAATATATATATATACTTTTTATCCGATGCAATCCTTTATTACAATGGTAGAGTAAATACATATATACCACCGGAAGTCTTAAAAGTGAAGCTGGGTATTAAAGGGATATGTGAATACTTAAAATCTTATGCCAATTTAACCAAGGCATCAACATTTAATACTATGTATAATACGAACACAGTTTGCTATAGTGCAGTTTCAAAGGGAAGTGTAATAAAGTACAGGATTGAGGAAAAGATAGAACCCGAAAAAATAAGAGAATTAATAGCTAAAGGTGTTGGAATAAGGAAAGAGGATGGATATGGACAGATTGCAATATTGAATAGTATTCAGGATAATTTGATTGTTTCAGGGTATACCAGAGAGGAAAACGTATTAGGAGAGAACATAGGGTTAAAAGATGAAGATAAAGATATTATGAATGTTATTCTAAACAATATTTTTAACAAACGTGTAAAACTATTAGTCGAGAGATTAGTTATCGATATGCTAAATGGTAATAATGTTTTCGCTCTAATAACCTGCGGGTGTTTTTATCAGATTGCATGACCGTATAAAAAATGATAGTCTTAGTCAGCAGAGGTGATAAGAGGGAAGACTTCTCAATCTGCCTGACCAGCGATTAATAAA
>JAEWSG010000174.1 GCA_023398495.1 Bacillota bacterium | reverse complement strand
TAATACTTCAGATTTTCCTGAATGATTATTGGAAACCATAATATCACGAATCATCGGATTATCCAGAAAACTCCATTTTCATACTCCTGGGAAAACACTCTTGCACTATAAAAGGTAGCGCAAAGAGCAAATGCCATAAAAAGTAATTTTGCTTTCATTCTAATTGTGTTAGGTAAATATCTTATTGATAAGGGTAAATGTATAACTTTTTTTTAAAAATTTACAAATATTATTTATGATTTTTTTCGCTTCTGAATATATTATGGAGTGACAATATTTTTCTATGATTTTTATGTATTTGCTTTAAGAAACCAATCATGGAGTTTCCATTGAGATTCATTTTACTACAATCTGCTCTCGATCTACCTTTGCTACGGAATTGCTTCGGTATTGATCTACTTAAAATGCAGATCGAAACCAGATGGGTGTCGCCTGAATAGCAGAGCCGGATACAATCAATCTTCAATCAATCCTTTGTTAATGGGTGGTTATTCCCCTCATTCGAAGCCCTTTGTTTTTATAACTCCTCTTTAAGTTCTGAAAGGAATGCCTTGATGTTCTGGAGCGTTTTGACAATCTGGTGGTTTTCGGAGGTGTCGCTATAATTTGTTTTGAGCTTTTCTTTTGCTCCCTGTAAAGTATAGCCTCTTTCTTTTACTGTGGAAGTTATCAACAACTGACATACAATATGAAAAATTATTGTAAGATATCTCTAATTATATTATCGTCGTATTAGTAATTTTTTGTTATTATTGCATATTATATACGACTGGTAATGTTACTTACAATCCTTAAAAAACAATGATGATGAAAGGAGGAAAATATCATGGTAGGCAATGTTATGGAATTATTACCAATAAGTATTAACTAACAAACCAATTATTAACCAGCTTATAAGCGATTTTAAGGGAAATGTCCTCTTTACAATAAAGAGGTAATCAAATACAACCCATTCAAATCTGAAAGAGCAAAAACAAGAATTATGAAAACATTACAACACATTATTTTTACACTTTTCGTGGTCACACTCATCTTATCGAGTTGTAAAAAAGACAGTGAGACGATCATCAACAAGTCATCAAATGACGGAATAAATATTAAGAACGGTCATTTAGTATTTAAAGATTCTATTACTTATAATGAACATATAAATTGGTTAAATCAAAACCGATTGAGACCAGAAATTATTGATGACTTTAATAAAAATATTGGATTTGAATCATTCAGGCAAATTTATAATCATGGCACTAGCATAAGTGATCTTGGAGAATTTGAATCGTATGAATCAAAACACCCACAGTGTTTTAAAAAAATTATTTTGGAGGATAATACGATATTTTGGGAGATGCCGATTGAATACATTACAAGCTTTTATGTAAATCAATTTGGAATATATCAGATAGGTGAGACTTATTATAGAATAACGGAAGAGTACTTTTTTTCAACTAAAAATCCTAAAAAAATTGATGTTTTGTCTAACACAACATTGGCATTGGCAGATGATGATATTATAAAAATAAATAATAGTATTCAAAACACAAAATTAGGGGAATATAGCTATAGAACTGCATATTTTTCAGGGTGGTCTGATAGAAGAATTGTAGTAAGATTGTTTGAATACGAAAAATTAGGCAAGTATACTTTTGAAAATCGAACAACTTCACAGCAAAAGCACTGGTCTGGTGCTTGGGTTAAAGCAAAAATCGACGAAATAAAGCATTTTAATTACCAAGGACAGTATGTCGTCAAAGAAAATGGTTATTGGTGGCCTTCAGTAATTGTTCCATCTCAAACAATTGCAGTTTATTCAGATGAACTTTCTGTTGAGGTTGTTAGAGCAGATGGACATGTAGACTTTACTGTCAGTTCGGTTATTTGTAATAATTCTGGAACAAGGTATGGTAATACTGCAGCAGTAAATAATAATGACATGTTTCCGAATTAATTAAATTTTATTCAAATTTGCGAGTCCAGTGTGTAAGTTTGAAAATGACAATTAGAAGTTGTAACTTCCAATTATCTATTAGTTTGAAGTTCTCTGGCATTACCTTGTACTTTATCGGTTGCCTGCAAATTCTGGCTTTCATTGCAATTTTTAGCTTCTTTCCAGACTGGACTCATTTATTGTTACATCTATGAAAATGAAAAGAACAAAGGTTGCCTTAATAGTAACCATATTTATCCTTTGTAGTAGCTTAACTAATGCCCAAAGCGTCGATACTACATTATTAAAAGGAAGCAGACAGTTTGTTGGGGTTCAACTTAATCCTTACCTGACAAAAAACAGATCCAGATGTCGGACATTTACGCTTCGGTATGGAATTGAAATTTACAAGAATTTGTATGTAGGTCCTGAAATGTCTGCCTTCTTTTATAATGATAGATCAGGAAATACGGGAAGCGAAATAAACACAGGACTTTTTGCAAGAATGACATTTCTAAATTCAAAAAAAATTAGAATTATAGTTGAGCCTGGTCTAAATTACAAGTATGGTAAATACCTTATATACTACCTGGAGCAACCAGGGTACAGTACCAGAAAGTTAGATTGGTATGGTTCTGCAGGTGTTAATTTTAACCTTTACAAGAAAAAAATTTCGATGGATTTGATGGTTAAATATTCCCCGGATTATTATTTGTTGAGAGCAACCAAAGTTGTACCAACTTACAAACTCAACTACCATTTTAAGTAGTTTGTCACGTTCACGAAAAATTGAGCTTATTTTTATGCTAAGAATTAAACTGTTTTTAACTACAATTATTATCCTTCTTTTTACTGCCTGTGAAACGCCGGTTGATATAGACATTCCCCAAAATGGAACTACTACCATTGCCTTTGCAAGCCAATCGTATAATGATAGCCTTCAGGTATATATTGCTCATACTAAGCACATTTTTGACACTAATAGATATAATGGTTGCGATTCAACGGCTGAAGTTATGATTTTTTATAACAGAGAACAATTCCCGCTAAAGTATAACGGTAAAAGATTTGTTTCAGAAGGCTTAACATTTAATTCCGGTGACTCTATATTTCTACAGATAACCGGAATAAATAGTAAACACACCTATGCACAAACGGTAATTCCACATTCTACCATTGCTCACAGTATTGAAATTACACCCTCTGCTTTGCTTAATGAGGATGTTTATTTTTCAAGAGTGCAACTTTGTTTTAACGACCCAGGGGATGAAACCAATTATTATGAATTTAGTCTAAACGTCACTCAGATTAAGGATGATTCAGCCAGCAGCTTTGGATACCATGATTTCAGATCGTTTGACCCCATTATGGTAAATGAGGATATAATGCAATATGAACCCATAACTATGCTTTTCAGTGATGCTATGTTTAATGGTTCAAAAGTTAGCATTCCCATGTACTATTTCCTCAACTTCTTCACTGAATCCCTGCAAAAAGTGATTGTAGCTTCGGAGCTTAGAAATGTTACCCGTGAGCATTACCTATATCACAAATCTCTTTACAAATTCATGTACAATCAAGGTGGTATCTGGCAGGGTATGACTATGCCGGTTTCCGTAAATGGCAACATTGAAAATGGTGCCGGACTATTCTCACTTTATACATCTACCTTCGATACTGTTGTTTATGACTTCAGATAAAAAGAACTGGTTTACGGTAACATACAAACCCGTTTTGCTGGGACTCATAATGATTTTGCTGATACAAAATGATGTATCCGGGCAAACCATAAATGGATTTATTTCAGATTCTGAAACGGGAGAACGATTGTTGTATGCCACGGTTTACGATACAACCAAATCCAGAGGAACAAGCAGCAACAGCTATGGTTATTTCAGCATAACCCCTGCTTTGCATCAATACAAACCCATCGTTCTGGTAGTCACTTATGTAGGGTACATTAACGACACCCTTATTTTTAGCAATCTGAAGAAAGACACTTTAGTAAACATCAGATTGAAAGCTGGAGTTGAATTGAAGGAAGTTGAAATTAAAGCTGTGAGTAACTCAGGCAGCATTTCTTCTTCGGGAAGGATGCATCTGAATGTTCAAATAATTAAATCGTTACCTGCAATTGGAGGAGAAACCGATCTCATAAAAGTATACCAGCTAACCCCCGGTGTACAGATGGGGTATGAAGGTACTTCAGGTTTACATGTGCGTGGTGGATCAGCTGATCAGAACCTGATAATGCTCGATGATGTACCGCTTTATAACATCAACCATCTTGGAGGCTTTGTCTCGGCTTTTAATACTGATGCCATTAAAAGTTCAATACTTCTAAAAAGCGGATTTCCTGCTAAATACGGAGGTAGACTTTCATCGGTACTCGATGTAACTATGGCCGATGGTAATCTTTCAAAAACAGAAGGAAACCTAAGTCTGGGACTTATCTCGGCGAAATTATCACTGAATGGCCCAATTAAGAAAAACAAAAGCTCATATCTGGTCAGCTTCAGGCGGTTTTATTTTGATCTGATTGCCAAACCTCTGGTGCAACGTGTAAATCCAGCCTCAACTATAGGTTACAATTTTTACGACCTTAATATTAAATTGAACAGAACATTGGATAATAAAAACAAAATTCATTTTAGTTTTTATTCAGGTGACGATAAAACACTTGCCGGTTTTAATGAAAAAAAAGACGACGGTTCAGATTTTTATTCACAAAGCAATCAATGGGGCAATACAATGGCCGCTTTGCGTTGGAACCATCTCTTCAACAGCCGAATATTCAGCAATACAACACTGCATTTCTCACGGTACAGGGTAAAAAACGATTTTCTTTCAGAATATAAGAGTGACAACAATAACTCCACTACTCGAAATACTTTGCTCTCGGCTATAGGCGAGTATAGCCTGAAATCGGAAATGGAATATTACATAAAACCTGAAACCAGCATATTTGTCGGAACACAGCTAACTTATAGATATTTTCAGCCAAACAATTTCAACTACGAAGTGACGGGTGCTAATAACTCCCTGAAATCTGAATACATTCACAACATGTTGATATATGCTTTTGAAGGTATAATTTATGCCGGTGGTAAATATACCCGGCCTGCTGGTCATTCACTGGAACTGGGTGGGAGAATCAACACGTTTACTATAAACAATCGATTTTATATTATACCTGAACCAAGATTAAAGGCAAGCTTTCATCACAACAATAATCTGACAAGTTTCTTATCATTTGATGTGATGAGTCAGAATATGCAAATTACCGGCAACAACAGTATTGGAATGCCTGTAGAATATTTGCTTCCTGCAACAGATCAACTACCACCCTCAATTATGAAACAAGTTTCAGCCGGAATAGAATATGCTTCTCCTTTAAGGATTATATACAGCGGAGAATTGTATTATAAGTACTTTAATCGGCTTGCAATGCTCCATGACGGAGCTTCACTATGGGAAGGGCGTGAGAACTGGGAGTCCCTCTTTGCCAAAAACGGAACCGGGCGTGCTTATGGTGCAGAATTTATGGCTACGAAAAATCATGGCAATCTCACAGGATGGTTAAGCTATACATTGGCTCGCAGTAATAGAAAATTTCAAGATATAAACAATGGAAAATTGTTTCCTGATCAATTCGACATAAGACACACCATTAATCTCGCCCTTATGGTAAAAATTGGGGAAAACAAAGATTTCTCATGCGCATGGGTGTTCAATTCCGGATATAGGCTTACCCTGCCTGTTTCAAAGTACTATGTGCCGGTTACTGCAGGTGATTATACCAACATGAATGAAATATACATTTACTCTGCTCGTAATGAATTTAAAACAAATCCTTACCACAGGCTTGATATTAGTTTCAACTTCCATAAACAAAAGAAAAGATATCACAGAACATTTTCGCTGGGTGTTATAAACCTTTACGACCAGAGAAATCCCAATGCCTATT
>JAEWSG010000170.1 GCA_023398495.1 Bacillota bacterium | reverse complement strand
CTTATTACCAGTCTCGTCTCCTTCATTTTTCATTTCAAACATTATTGAAATGATCTCATTTCCATCCTGATCAGATTCCCTGTAGATGTAATCGCCTTTACTTCCTGATTTACAGTCATTATCTTTTTCAAAATAGGCATTTGGAAAAGCGGTTGCACGCAATTTATCGAATTCAATTTCACAATGTTTTTCAAGGGTCTCACCTAACAATTTAACTGATAATTTTTGCTTAAAATCCTTGTATCGGGCTATTTCCTCATCTTTCATCCTTATTATTTCATCCCGGGTCTTTAAGTCACCAGAGTATTTCTCAGTTAAAGATTTTTCGAGCAATTGTTTTTCTGTATCTTTTATTTTAAGATCATTAGCCAGTTCATCCCTTTCTTTCTCAATTTTTTGAACTGCCTGAGTTACTGTAAGCACTTTATTAAGCTCAGCGTTATCTATTTTTGCTTTCATTTCGGCAATTTCAGCATCCTTTATAGAAAGTTGTTCAGTGAGTGTTTGTGCGCTTCGTGAGCGTAATTCTACAATTTCCTGCTCTTTTTTTGCAAGATCTTCCTGCATTGAATTTTTAAGGTTAGCCTCAGCCAGCCTGACAGCATTATCCTTTTCTTTGTTGGCAATGTCCAGGCGATCCTGTAATTCTTTTGCAAATTGGTTATCCCTGACTTTTTTAAGGATATCTGCATAATCAGTCTCACCTATTTTAATGACGTTTCCACAAACTTTGCATACTATATCGTTCATAGCTTAATTTATTTAGGTTAATATTTATTTATTGAAATTGCGGTGTTAAAGGTAATAAGTTCGTCAGCCAAAGTATGTCGTTAATCCATAAGAAAAGTATAGGGCTGACTTCTGAAGGCTTTCAACGTATCTGCTTCTTTATTCTGTTCATAAACTCCAGGGTTGAAGTATCCCTTTTGAGATATTCCCATGCCCACATAACGACGGTTATCGCTATGGCTATTACAATTGCTTTTCTGATATGACGCATCATAGTTTTGCTGATTATTAGGTTTTAATTACTCAGGCCTGTTTTAATAAATGGATACTTTTCAAAGAGTGGAGCAAGTTCCTGAAGGTTGTAACTATCTATCAAACCTTCGGTAGAGCAGTTCTCTTCACAATATTGTTCAGCATCAAAAACACGATCCTGATCAAAACTGATGTATTTACTGAATTCAAGATACTGGTAAATATCCGATTGGGATACCTGTTGTTTTACATAATAAATGCAATGATGAGCCAATAAGGCTGCTATGTAACACATATCTTCCACGAATTTGTGATCTTCACCTTCATTCCAGAGCAGAACTGCTTTCCTTGAATTTACCTCATCCGGTACTGAAAGGTTGAAATGTGCATAGATGGTTTTAAGATCTTCTACAGAAATAGGACCTAGACTAAAATGAAATCTGATAAGATTTTTCGGTATGGTACATTGGAGTTTATACATTTTGCCATTTTTTTAACATAGCAAAAGTATGTGGTAAGGTAAAGGGGCGACTCGAATTTTAAAGCTTGAATTTATATCACCGGTGGATATATAATTTTGACATACTGCCTGTCGATGCTTATTCGCTGCTTTCGGCCGTTCTTTCGGTCTATTACATAAAAACCAGCGATATGCTCAGGTATGTTTTCATTTATTATAGACCGGATACGTGTAACTACATTGCTCATGGTATCCTTATTGTTGCATAATCTTTTGACAGTCTTTTCGATTGTTTTTTCTACTTCAGTATCACAATAATGCCAGTATAAATTATACAGTTCATTATAATGGTCATTTGGAAGAGTGGAATATGAAATTCCTTCAGGGTGGTTAAGGAAGAAATGATATACTGTCATTTCCATTGCATCAAACGGCAACTCTATATTAAGATCGGGGAGTATAAAGGTCCGGTCCTGGTAATGGACTTTAAGAAGGACAGGTTCGGGATTTTCTGTAAGAATGGTATAAAAGGAAATTTTTTTCCTTATTCCTTCAAGAATGGCAAACACCTGCCGCAGGATATGTTTATTTATCTGTTTTTCTTCAATGATCTGGCGGCACTCACTACAAACATCTACCTTAAGCAGCTTTTCCATGATCTCAGTTTTATTCCCACAGAAGTCGTTCAGGCAACCTCTGGGTTCTCTATGAGATTGGCGAACCCGTTCATTGAAGTCATCATACATAAGAATCTTTAAAGGGATGGAAGCTATCTGATAAGCAACGGGATAGATAGCTTCACCTTTGATATAGAGGTCCCACATGCTGGTCTGAACAAAAATATTTTTCTTGCCTGAAGGATCAGCCCCCTGGAACCAGTTGAGCTCATTTGCCTGATGCGTTAATAGAACAACCGGTTCTTCAACAGAAATTCTATTTTGAATGCGCCCAATGTCACATTGGATGAAAATGGTGCCCCAACTGGCCTTAGATACGGGTATAATGTTGTACTGATTACTATACGAATAGTTCACTTTAGTTCGGGCCCTTTCATTCTCCCATTCTTCTTTTATCAGATCTTCCTCTTTATATTCCACAGGCTTTTCATGACCTATGAATTTTACAGGGCCAGGATATTTGTGCAATATAGATACTACCGAATCAAACTCCTGTTGACTGAAATCTGAATCCCTTATAAGATGGATGTTCATGACCGATTATTTTGTGATCAAAGTTAATCGTTAGGATTTTCATTTTCAAGGAATTCATCTGAAATAATACCCTGATCTTTCAAATTGATATACTTTTCCATGCGGTTTGAGAGGTTATGGAATTGTATTTCAGTATCCTGAATCGAGTAATGTGCGGCATTTGAAGCTTTAATATTAAGACTGACGGCGATATTCACTGCATCGAGTGATGCCCCTACATAACTGAAAGTCCATTTTCCGGTGAGCTCAAGCTCTTTGATTATTGATGATATTCTCTGATGGTTATATTGTCGTGAGAAGTTTTCGTAACCGTCAGTAAAAATAACCACCACAACAGAAGCCTCATTATTTTCAATTTCTTTCGAGATCTGCTTATTCAGATGGCTGACAGATATTCCGATGGCATCGTACAAAGCCGTCATGCCATCAGGTTTGTAATCCGCAAAGCTCACTTCGTTCAGTTCGTCAGGCCTCACCCTGTCGCGCACAAGGCTAACTTTCTGGTTGAAGAGGCTCAGCGAAGTAACGATCTCCTGATCAGGGAACCTTGCGGCAAGCTCCTTTATCCTGCGTATCTGGCTGTTAACGCCGGTTATGGTCTCTTCAATGCAACTGCTCATTGATCCGCTTCTGTCGAGGATAAGATGATAATACGTTCTCTTGTTTTTCATGGTATTTAAGTTTTTTTTTAATGATTCAGCAAATATATTTGCGATATTCGCAGAACGACTATCCTTTTCAAGCTTGAATTCACATGAAGCTCAAACTGAGTATTTCCATTCTGATCATCATCATCATTGGAATCATTGCACTTAATATTATCAGGCATCCAACAGTAGTTTACCTTCCGTTCAAAATACCCGGAAAACAAATGGCCATTACATTACCTCCATTTGGTATGTTCATCGAAAAACAGTTCAAAAATGAAAACAGGAATGAACCCTGTACCGTTTATCGGCATGAAATGGAGCACTGGAAGCAGTATCAAAGAATGGGCCTGACAAGCTTTTATTACAACTACCTGAAGGTTTATTTTAAGTATGGCAGATTCAATAACTGGATGGAGAGAGAGGCACGCAGGCCGTGTATTAAGCATAGAAGGAAGTAAGATTAATACCCCGGATACTTCTCCCACCATTCATTATCCATGTCGAATGAATCACCTTTTACACCAGTGTGTAGGTCCTGGGCGATGGTTGCAACGATTTCGTTTCCTTTCAGGTTTGTGACCCATTCAGGTGGAATGCTTTCTAAGCCGTTTATCAGGCCGAGTATGTTGCCGGTGATGGAACCGGTGCTGTCGCTGTCGCCACCGTGGTTTACGGCATACAATACCCCACTGCGGAAATCTTTTTCAAAGATCAATGATGCAAAGAGCGATATGGCCAGTGCCTCTTCGGCAACCCAGCCGGCACCCAGCTGTTTAATCATTTCAGGGTGGGGTTTAACACCCGGAATATATACCTCTTTTGCCAGAGCCAGTGCTTTGTTAACGGCTTCAAGGGTTTCATGGTGATGGTCCCAGTGCTTGAGAATGGTTGAAACATCATGAATGGCATCGATGATTTTATTGCCTGCAGCTATTTCAGAAATTACCGCTGCAAAGAAACCGGCACTCAGGTAACCTGACGGATGTCCATGGGTAATGGCAGCCAGGTCGCAACCATGTTTAAAAGCATCTTCGGCATTGCCTGGCCATATAAGTCCAACCGGCGCCATCCTCATGATGGTTCCGCAGCCTTTGCTGTTATTGATTGGGTTCTCAACAGATCCTGCAATTCCGCTTTCGAGTGCGCTGATGCAGGTATTCCCTGGAGCCCGTCTTTTGTAAAGGAGTTTTTGCCTAATAAGCCAGCCTTCAAGATCATACACGCCATGATGGATATTTTCACAACTCACAGTTTCACCCTGTGTATGAAGCCAGCGCAGGTACGAATGATGAGCTATGGTATTCAATGCACCGCCAATACCTTTAAGCATTGCACGGTGGTATGCCCTCAAAAGGGCCTCTGCCGTGAAGAGAGTCATTTGCGTATCATCAGTGAACTCTCCTGAACCCTCGCCAAACTCCACATACCCTGTTACTCCCTGTTGCCCATAATGGTTCCTGATCTGTTGCAGCGTAAGGAATTCAACCGGAGCACCCAAAGCATCACCTGCAGCGCCGCCTATAAGGCAACCGATATAATTGGTTATGGGTAATTTTGACATAAAATACTAAATTTTAGAGTTCTGCCTATTTGATCTGATAACATTTAAAGGTAGGCAAAATATTTTAGCCTTTAGCCATTAGCCTTTTTCATCGTCCAGCTAAAGCAATTCAGCCCCCCACCTTGTGCAAGAATCCTGTTGGCTTTTACCATTCTGATCTTGTAATCTGGAAATGTTCTTTTAAAGAATTCTTCAATTATGGGGTCTTTAGTTTTATCTAGGGCAGGGATTATTATGAGGTTTTTTACCTGTAGGAAATTAATGTATGCCCAGTCGTCCTCTGAGTAATCAGGCAGAGTGGGGAGGGAAATTATTTTAAGGCCTGCATCCGATAATGCTTTTTTAAAATCATCCTTCCATGGCTGGATCTCATAATCCAGGTTTATTGTCATAACCCTCTCTTCATCAACAAAACGCACCAGCCCGTCGGCATGACCGGTTGGTTCATTGGGATAGCGCGGAATGATGATGATCTCAACACCCGGAAACGCATCTGGTAATCCGGCCGTCTGTGGAGACATTCCGCGCCGCGTCTCTGCAGACGTAATTTTATCCAATTGAGGATTATCGGTTAAAACCTTGCCGGTAATGATAACCTTCGATTTACATTTTACCACATTCCCCCCATCAAGGATAATATCACTCTCAATGGTGCGGAAGTTCTTTAACAAATCATTGCGCCGGTAAACCAGGCTGGTGTTGGTAACATTCTTGCGCTGTAGCGGATTATTGAGCAGGTAATCCGGCCTGAATTTAAACCTCACCACCGTATCTTCATCAATCTGAATCGGCATATAATCCCTGCAGAAGTAATCCCTGGTGCCATTGATAAATCCGTATTCAATGCCATATTCATCAAGTATGGCCATTAACTCTTTTAACTCAGGCTTAAAATCGTATGTTGACTGATTTGAGAAGTAAACTTTGTTGGTTTCGTTGTCGCTGATCATTGGTTCATGGGTTTAGTGATTGACCAACCGAAGGTCCGAACCCACAGAGAGGGAGGCAAATTTTTTAACAAATATTAACCGGATGGCAAGAAGGTGATAATCAGTTGGATCCAAGAAGAAAACCAGTCCACTCCTCTTGTTTTACTTCATTATAGTATCTTGCTGGTGTGACCAAATAACTGAAATCTATCTTATTTGTAATACAGTGATGCCTAATGGATTCAATTTGGACTTTCATTTTTGGTATATCTGCAAATGTCTTTCTCGTAAAACAGACTCTTTTTAAATTCTTGAGATTATCTATTTCAGAAATTACATCTCTCCAAATAATTTCGCTCTTATCAAGACTTCCATCGTAAAAACTTGTTTTTGTCACTTCCTCAGATTCCATTTGTGATATTAAATCAATGAAATCTATTTTTCGACTTTTAATAAAAAGTTTCTTTTCAACAAGCGAAGCTTTTTTCAGATCCTCGGATTCAAAAGCTTTGGGAAGCAAACTCCATAAGTAGTTTCTTCCACGGCCATAAAAGAATTCTGCCAC
>JAEWSG010000125.1 GCA_023398495.1 Bacillota bacterium | reverse complement strand
GTATAGGGATTGCAATCATGGATGCACTTCCCTTGATAGGAAGTGGTATTATTTTTATCCCATGGGCTGTTGTAATGCTGATGAATGGCAATATCTATGCGGCTGCGATTCTTATTACAATTTACCTGGTATGTCAAATTCTCAGAGAAGTACTGGAGCCGAAGCTGATTGGAAACCGTATCGGTATAAAACCCCTATACACTCTGATTTCTATATATATTGGTGTTAAATTATTTTCAATTATTGGTTTCATCTTAGGCCCTATCGGATTGGTCATAATAATAACGATCTATAAAGTTGTGAATGAGAAGACCCAGGAGGTTGCAAATAAAGAGCAGATTACTTATAATGAGGACTAGAAGTGTATTGTATGACATCAATAAAAGATTTGCACCGTTCTATCATGATCAGAATCAGGTGGAAAGGTATTGCAAGGGTGTTAATAGAATAAGAAGAAGGGTCTATATAAGATGAAAAAGAATGATTATGCGAAGACGCCGCCAATGGGTTGGAATAGTTGGGACTGTTATGGAGCTAGTGTGACTGAGCAGGAGGTTCGTGCTAACGCTGAGTATATGGCGAGGTATTTGAAACAGTATGGATGGAAATATGTGATCGTGGATATTCAGTGGTATGAGCCACTGGCTTCAGGAACAGAATATCATAATCTTGCAGAACTATGTATGGATGAATACGGTAGACTGCTGCCGGCTGTCAATCGGTTCCCGAGTGCGGCTGGTGAGCAGGGCTTTCGTCCGCTCTCGGATTATGTTCATTCTCTAGGTTTAAAATTCGGAATTCATCTGATGCGTGGAATTCCAAGACAGGCGGTATACCTTAATACCCCCATTAAGGGAACGGATTACCGGGCGAAGGATGCAGCGGATGGCTTTAACGTATGTCTCTGGAATCAGGATATGTACGGTATGAAGACCGGATGCGATGCGAAGGATACGGCATTAGCTGCAGCCCAGGCCTATTATAACTCCTTAATTGAATTATACTCGGAATGGGGTGTGGATTACATAAAGGTGGATGATTTAGCTGCTCCCAATTACCGCAAGGAAGAGATTGAGATGATACGTCAGGCAATCGATGCTTCCGACAGGGCAATCGTCTTCTCCGCCTCACCGGGAGATACTCCGCTGGAAGCGGCCAAACACTGCGTGGAAAATCTGAACCTATGGAGAGTATCCAATGACTTCTGGGATGAGTGGAGATTGCTCTATAAGCAATTCGGCTTGATGAAGGATTGGAATCCATACATGGCAGCAGGGCACTTTCCCGATGCTGATATGATCCCCATCGGTCATCTGTGTGTTCGTACCAATGCAGATTATAATCCGACCCGATTCACGAGGTTCACCAAGGAGGAACAGCTAACCATGCTATCTCTCTGGGCGATGAGCCGTTCTCCTCTAATTCTTGGTTGTGAGCTGACGGATCTGGATGAGTTCTCTCTGAGTCTTATCACGAACAGTGAGGTTATTGAGATTAATCAGCAATCCACTGGTAATCAGGAGCATTCCAGGCACGATGATTGCCCTGTCTGGGTAGCGAAGGGTACAGAGAATCAAACCTATGTCGGTTTGTTCAATCTTAATGAAGACGCAAGAATTGTTGGAGTTATCTTTGAGGAGCTAGGGCTTAAGGGTGAACAAAGAGTTGTAGATGTATGGAGCCAGAAAGAGCTTGGGAATGCAACAGAGTTCGTTTCCTACTGTCTTAAGCCTCATGAATCCAGACTGATAAAACTAATATAATAAATGACCATGGGAGTAGCTTCGGGTGAAGCCGGAAATCCGCTTGACAAAGCGGATTTTCTGGCATACAATTACTTCATTACTTACAAGTAGCATGATTTTCAAACGATAGAAGGCTAATGAGTCTTTCTATTGATACCGGCGAAGAAGAGGAATAGTAGATAATATTCGTATTCCAGAGAGAGAGGCAACGGTGAGAGCTTCTTATACTGAAATTATTGAACCGGCCTTGGAGCCATTGTATGAAAGGAGTAGTGAGACTCCCCGAAATGCAACGTATCCCGGCGTTAACGGTGACAAAGAGAATTGCTCTTATAGCAATTAATTAGGGTGGTACCGCCGAGTCTTTCGGTCCCTTGCGGATAGAAGGGCTTTTTTGTTGTTTAAAAATATAACATAAGGCCGATATTAATCATAATAACTTAACCTGCCTGTCTTGATGGCTCGGGCAGAAAAGCAGATAATCTGATTTAAAAGGAGAAAAATTATGGCACAGGATAAGAAGCTGGTTGAGGCAATTACCTCTATGGACGTGGATTTTGCCCAGTGGTACACAGATGTTGTTAAGAAAGCAGAATTAATTGAATACTCCAGTATAAGAGGCTGTATGATACTCAGACCTCTTGGTTACGCTATCTGGGAGAATATCCAGAGACAGCTGGATGCGGATTTCAAATCCACCGGCGTAGAGAATGTATATATGCCGATGTTTATTCCGGAGAGCTTGTTACAGAAGGAGAAGGATCATGTTGAGGGCTTTGCACCTGAGGTGGCTTGGGTAACTCATGGTGGCGGTGAACCTTTACAGGAGAGAATGTGTGTAAGAC
>JAEWSG010000103.1 GCA_023398495.1 Bacillota bacterium | reverse complement strand
GTAGTGATCCAGTATGTCGTTAATGGTTATGGTGTGGCTTTTATTGCAGGAGTAGCAGCCGCTAAAAGACTATATATTATCCTCTTCATTATCTCGGACGCAATGGAACCTGCAATTGGTACATTTATAGCGCAAAACTTTGGAGCGCGAAAGTTTATCCGGGTAAAGGATGGGATAAAAACGGCCAAACGAATGATGCTTATTAGCTCTATAAGCATCATGGTTTTGATGTTTTTTATAGGACAATGGTTTTTGAGCTTAATGATAGGGAATAATGCGGATATAGCTATGGTATCAACAGTAGCCTTAGGTCAATTACGTGTATGCCTTTTATTTCTGCCTATGCTTTATCTGTTGATATTATATCGTTCCGGGTTACAGGGGATGGGGAAAGCAACACCTACACTTATTTCAGGAATTATAGAAGGTGGATTGCGGATCGTTGCTATCTTTCTCTTGCCGCTTTTCCTTGGAAAGATTGGTGTTTATATCACTGAAGTCATAGCTTGGCCGGTATGTGCTGTCCAATTGTTTTTTGCATATTCGGCAGCATATCGTCAGGAGCTACAGGCTGATAAAGCAGATCAAACATTGTTAGGAAGGTGAAGCTTATGAGTATTAGGCAATACAAGATGAGCTTGACGAAATTATCAAACCTTTTAAGGAGACTATATGAAAAGGAAACTACAAGGTTTTAGAGGGGCAATTATAGTAATTATAGTGATCGGGCTTCTTTTCGGAGGGTTTTACATATATACCTTAGATTACTACAGAGCTGATGTTACGAGCGTTGAAGAATTAGAAGCGTCACAGGTGATGATTGAAAGCAATGATCAGCTGACCTTTTTTTATCCGGAGGAGAGCACGGATCAAAGCGCAGCATTCATTTTTTACCCTGGGGGCAAGGTAGAATATACTGCTTATACACCTCTGCTGGTAAGACTTGCAGAAAAAGGTATCACAGGTATCCTTGTAAAAATGCCGTTCAACCTTGCAGTATTTAATATTAATGCGGCAGATAAGATTTTTAATGATTTACCAGAGATAAAAAACTGGTACATTGGTGGTCATTCGCTAGGTGGTGCTATGGCAAGCAGTTACGCCAGTGATAACAGTGAGAATATAAAAGGTCTTATCTTATTGGCTGCTTACCCGGTAAATGACATTTCTATGCCTGTTCTTGCAGTTTATGGTAGTAACGATAATATTCTTGATATTACAAAGCTTCAGAATGTAAAAAATGTAGTTGAAATTGAAGGTGGCAATCATGCATACTTTGGTAACTATGGAGAACAGGGCGGAGATGGTACGGCATCAATTACGAGAGAGGAACAGCAAGAGGAAACAGTAGCAGCAATTATAGATTTTATTAAGAGAAATTAGGAGTTGGAGGACAGGTATTATGGATGAGAGAATAAGATGCTCTTGGGCAGGCAATACCCCCATATATATTGACTATCATGACCACGAATGGGGAAGACCGGTACATGATGATGTTAAGCTGTTTGAAATGCTTATATTGGAAGGGATGCAAGCAGGGCTTACATGGTTAACCGTGCTAAATAAGAGAGAGGCTTTTAGAGAAGCCTTTGATTGGTTCGATCCTAATAGGGTAGCTCTTTATGATGATGCAAAAATTCAGGAGCTTATAACGAATGAGAGAATAATAAGAAATCGCCTTAAAATTAACGCGGCGGTGACTAATGCCAGGGCATTTTTAAGGGTGGTAGAAGAGTACGGGAGCTTTGATAAATTTATATGGAGATATGTGGATTATACACCTATGTTCGGTCATTGGGAAAAACTCGATGATGTTCCTGCTAGGACCCTACTTTCCGATCAGATAAGCAAAGACCTGAAAAAGATGGGCTTTAAGTTCGTTGGTTCAACTATAATCTATGCATTTATGCAAGCTACCGGTATGGTCAATGATCATATTACGGATTGCTTTGTTTATCATGAGATGTTGAAGGGTTAACAAATATATATTGCAAGATGGATCTGTTAAGGCTCGCAAAAAATAGAGTTAGAGGTTTGCTACACAAACTTTTAGCTCTATTTTTAATACTGGCTATTAACAAAAATCATGAGGAATAATCTGGTAATATTATTATGCGTGTATTATAATGTAAAATAAAAAGAAAAATGAACTATTATTACATAATAAGAAGGATTTATTATACATCATAAGAGAGTAGGGTAGGCAAATGCAACTAACACGGGATGAAAAGATTTGGGGCTTATCATTAATCTGGAAGGAGGCAGAATACAATTTTCCATTCTGGAAGTGTCTGGGTGATCTTGACTGGGATCGAGCATACCAGGAGGCGCTGCCAAGGATAATTGCAGTGGATACAATACGTGAGTATTATCTTGAACTATGCCGATTTATTTCTCTTCTGCGTGACGGCCATACAGCGGTTCGGTTTCCGAAAAAAATATATATGGACGCAGGAAAACTGCCTTTATCGATTGGATTAATCGGAACCAAATGGTGCATTGTTAATTCAGACATATCACTTGATCTTCCATTATATGATGAAATTCTAACCATAAATGAGATACCTATTACGGAATATATCTCTAATAACATTTACCCCTATTGCTGGCATGTTAAAGAGGATAGTGCTTCGTGGCAAATTAATCAACTTCTTCCTATTGTAGAGTACCAAAAAGAAATAAAGCTTCAGACCTTAAGTGGTTTGTTCATTATCAAAGCTACGGACAAAGAAATCAAGTGGAAGCAAAAAATAGGTATAAAACCAAAAGAAAAGCTAACAGAAATCTTTTCTTCCAGAACTCACACGATTTCTATAACGGAGGATAATATTGCTGTTATCTCAATTCCAACCTTTATGGA
>JAEWSG010000017.1 GCA_023398495.1 Bacillota bacterium | reverse complement strand
AGGTACAATATAATGATAAGAGTTTTTAAGCTGTTCTGCAAGATAAATTTTATAAATATTTCGGCTAAGGATTTTTTCTTAAATCCATGTCGGGGTTCAAGATATCAGAGTATAAATGCCCTTGTTGCAATACTAAATACCCCGACTGGAAAAGGCATTCTGAGTACAATAGATATCTTGTAACTTATGAAAATGGCTGTGTTATGTCCTATCAAATTACCGTTACAAGATTCCAATGTTCATCTTGTGGACATACTCATGCAGTACTTCCGGAATCAATAATTCCATACAGTTGCTACAGCTTTCTTTTCATTATTGCAGTCATGAGGGATTATTTCAGCAAATCACTTACTGTAACAGATATATGTGACAAATACAGCATATCTGTTTCTACCCTCTATTCCTGGAAAAAACTATTTTTAGATCACAAAAAGCTCTGGCTTGGTTTGCTTGAAGATGCTTGTATATCTTCTGTCAAATTTGTCGATTCTATTTTTAAAGGAGCTTTGCTATATTCTCTTGATGAATTTTTTCAAATATCAGGCAAATCTTTTATGCAAAGAAATCATATTACAAAAGCTAAATATAATCCGCCTTAAGATCTTTACATTTTTGTATTCAATCATTCACATAATATCGAAATTCCTTTCTGTTCCTACCCCTGTTATGATGTGGGCAGGAGGTGATTGGTGTCATGAAAGACACTTTTAACGACAAAAATTATAGTAAGGCAATAGAAATTGCACATATGCGATTCGGTGCCATAGCTCCTGTAATACAGGGGTTATTTGCCGAGCCTACAAAAACAGCCTACTACAAAAAGATAGCTGAGAAACCTTTTAAAATGCCAAATGGAAGAGATGTGTTTTACAACTACAACACATTTGAAAAATGGGAGAGCCGCTATAAAAAGTACGGAATGGATGGGCTAATGCCAAAGGCTCGCTGTGATTCAGGAGTATCCCGTGTTTTGTCTGATACTGCAATAGAAGAGATATTCCGCATAAAACAGCTCTTTCCGCGAATTAATGCAACTCTGATTTATACAAAGCTTATTGAAGAAGGGTATATAAAACAGTCTGAAGTGTCTGTTTCTGCAGTACAGCGATTCATTAAAAAGAATGATCTAAAGTCTGCAAGGAACCCTAACATGAAAGACCGTAAAGCCTTTGAAGAAGAATTTCCATGTGATATGTATCAAGCAGATACCTGCCACAGTATTTATATTACGGAAAATGGCGTAAAACGCAAAACTTACTTGTTTCACGTAGTAGATGACCATTCAAGGCTGATCGTTGGTGCACGTTTCTTTTATAATGATAATGCCTATAACTTTCAATTAGTTTTGAAAGATGCCATAGCTCGCCATGGGCTTTGTAAAAAGCTTTATTGCGATAATGGATCACCCTATACCAACAAGCAATTGAGTCTTATTCTCGGATCCCTTGGAATTATTGAAATACATGCTCCTGTAAGGGATGGAGCTGCCAAGGCCAAGGTGGAAAGGACTTTTCGCACCATTAAAGATACTTGGCTAAATGGGTTTGATCCCTCAGGAGTAGAATCTCTTGAAGAATTAAATCGCTTGCTGGCCGATTATGTAAGAAAACGCAACACTTCTACCAACCGCAGTATTGGAGAAACACCTATGGAACGTTATTCACTACACATTAACCGAATCCGCTTCCCTAAAAGCCGTGAATGGCTTGATGAATGTTTTATGAACCGTACAATACGTAAAGTTAACAATGATTCAACAGTTTCAATAGATTCTGTTTCATATGATGTTCCAATGCATTTTATTCGTATGAAAGTAGAAATTCGGTATCTTCCTGACGATATGAAAAATGCATATATTTTACATGACGGTAAACGTTACTACATAAGGCCTACAAACAAATTAGAGAATTCTCGCACAAAGCGTGAAAACACTCCTGTTATCGACTATTCAATGAACGGAGGTCTTAAAGATGTATAATCAATATTATGGTCTGACTTTTAATCCCTTTGACAAATCCGCACCCATTAAAACAGCTTTTCAATCAAGGGATCATATTGAAATGCAAAATCGCCTTTCTTTTCTCAAAAACACACGGGGAATAGGACTTTTTACTGCCCCTCCAGGCATGGGGAAAACCCATGCTTTACGCTGTTTTGCAGAAGATCTTAATCCAAATCTCTGCCAGATGAGCTACACTTGCCTATCAACAATCAGTGTCACAGAATTTTATCGCCAGTTATGCACACAACTGGGACTAGAACAGTCTGGTCGAAAAACAGACATGTTCAAATCAATTCAGGACAGAGTCCGTTATTTGATTAAGGATAAGCATAAAACAATTATTATAGCTGTTGATGAATGCCAATATCTTAACACTGAAATACTCCGGGATTTCAAACTTATCATGAACCAGGATTATGATTCTATGGATTGCTTTGCCCTTGTTATGGTTGGTCTTCCTCACATGAATAGTATTTTGGAAAAGCCAATTCATGAAGCATTAAAACAACGTATTGTCGTTCATTACAATTATACAGGTCTGTCAGCTGATGAGACAGCAGAATATATTTATTCCCGCATTGAAGCTGCTGGAGGATCTAGGTCCATAATTGATGAATCAGCGGTTCATGCAATCGCAGGCTATTGCCAGGGAACACCGCGTATCATCAATTCTGTTATGACAAATGTACTCATACTTGGAGCACAACTGAAAAAACAAAACATTGACTCGGAACTTATTCTTGCTGCAACTAACAGTCTTGTTCTAGGATAGGAGAATAATTTTATGAACAATATTTTTACTGACAATGACCATAAAGACAGATACTTAGAACTTATTAAAAAGGCCAATGTTAACATTCGTGATTTGGAAAGGCAATCGTTATTTTATATTGTTTCCGGCAATGAAGATTTGTACAAAAAGAAGTACGATATCTATGACTTCTACGAAAATGTCATTTCGAGTGATTGCATTACATGCGGTAAAGTAGACTTTTGTTCTTCTTCCAAAGCTTTGATTCGTCTTGCATATAACCTCTATAACGGTTTTAGAGACGACTATACAAGTCCACTTTCAATTTTGGGTGGTCTAGATTCTAAAAATCTTTTTCTCGCATATCAAGCTATTCTGATAAGGCTAAAAGCTACAAAAATATCGGGTTTTACACAAATTATTTCAGAAGCTTGATCCTACAAATTTGAACTGAGGCCTGGCTCTGTGATGATAAAACGCTCTGCAGGAATGCAACGTCTAACTCCACAACCAGGCTAAAGGATATATATCCTTTAAGGATGCAGTACGTAAATTCTATATTTGATTGTATATGAAAGGTTTTATATGTTTAACTTCAGTGCTAATAATATGATTTTAGTCTCAAAAACCAATTATGATAAATGTAATTCTTTTATACTCAAAGATAGAGACACCAAACGCTGCTACAAAATCTATGATTACTCAAAAACTGCGACGTTTGAACCAGATAGACCTTATTGTATTTCAGGAAAGGTAAACTCTGCTGACAAACTGTATTTGGTGCTTGAAAATGTAAAAGATGATAAAAAGAATATATGATAAGCTTTTTAACTTGGCATTAATGTGCATTTTTACTGATTATATGTTGCAGTCAAGATTTAAATGTGAAGATAAGTTGCCAATTTGGGCAGAAAATTATTTGCAGTCAGGCCTGACTTCATTGTGTAGCTCAACA
>JAEWSG010000221.1 GCA_023398495.1 Bacillota bacterium | reverse complement strand
AAAACCACTAATACCAATGAAAAGAGGGATTTTTATGAATTCTATTATAACAGATAATTCAAACGCTGAACATGCTATTTCTTCCAAAATTGATAACTTTTTTGCTAAGTATTCAATTAGCAGGCTTATGAAGAAGTCAAATTTCTATAAAGAAGGCGGTATACAATGCGTTGTGCTACTTAAAGAGATTTTTGGACTTGTTTTCTCAGGTAAAAACTTATTCCGTACCTTAAAAATGAATCCTGAGAATCTCTCCTTTAAGAAGAACACAGCATATAGGTTTCTAAACTCTAGCACCTTCAATTGGGCAAGGTTACTGTTGTTACTAGTTACGCTTATAATCGAAGGTATTAACCAGCTAACTTCTGAAGATAGAGTAAGTGTCCTAATAGTGGATGATTCCTTGTATGACCGTAGTCGGAGCAATAAAGTTGAGCTTTTATCACGAGTCTTTGATCATACAACTCGTAAATTCGTTAAAGGCTTTAAAATGCTCACTATTGGATGGTCTGACGGAAATACCTTTCTCCCTGTTGCCTTCTCACTTATGAGTTCAAGGCATGAGAAGAAAATATTATGTCCTGCTGATAACAGCATAGATAAGAGATCTTCCGGTTATAAAAGAAGGAACGAAGCAACTGTAAAATCTACCGAAACACTGCTCAAACTATTGGATTCCGTTAAAGGTCTACCAGCAAAGTATCTACTTTTTGACAGTTGGTTTGCCTTCCCCAAAATGATTGCTGAAGTTGTAAAACGTAATCTTGATGTAGTTTGTATGTTAAAACTCAGCTCAAAGATTCACTACCTATACCAAGGTGAATGGATGAATATCAAAGAGATCTACAAGAGGATTACACCTGCTGACAAAGGAGATATCATTGGTTCTGTAATTGCAAGCATAAGGGAATCAAAGAAAAGCCAGGAGCTTGTCGAAGTAAAAATAGTCTTTGTAAAGGATCGTCACTCAAAGAACTGGCTTGCGGTATTGTCTACCAACACATCTATTAGTAATGAGGAGATCATTAGGATTTACGGCAAACGCTGGGATATTGAGGTTTTCTTCAAGGTAGTGAAATCTTACTTGGCTTTAGCAAAAGAGTTCCAGGGTCGTAGCTATGACATGATGCTTGCACATACCACTATTGTTTTTATGAGATATGCAATGCTTGCTCTAGAATCTAGGAATTCCATAGATCCAAGGACTATTGGAGACCTATTTTTCTATATCTGCGATGAAGTTGAAGATATCAAGTTTTCGACATCATTAATGCGTATAATAGAGCTTCTAAGAAAAATTCTCAATGAGAATCCCATTATCAGTGAAGAAATCGCTCATCAAATTATGGATTCGTTCATACTTGCTCTCCCTACAGTTTGGAAGCAAAATACAGTACTTGTGCAGTACGATTTATAGATAAATTTAATGTTAGATGGGCTTTTTGGGTGTAGTGGTGCAAATGGCATAACTATTTTGATACTGCACAAAATTATATGAATGGTGAAAGTGAGAAAATATTAGGAGAAGCCGTAAGGATTTTTCGTGAAAAAATTATATAGCTTCAAGAGAGGAATCATAGTTCATGATTTTCAAAACATTTATAGCTATTATGAAAACACAAACTAGGACGATTATAAAGTGGTTTATAATTTGTTTTTGTATTGTTTTACCCTTTACGTTTATACCGATAGTATTAAAGCATGGTATTTCACCCTCATTTTTAGTGGAAAGAATCCCTGTTTCAAGCCTTTATGCTTTGGGGTTTTCTGTATTTATTGTAATTATGGCGATGGCAAATGATTACAAATCTTATTCACAAAGAATACGGTTATTACAGAAGCCAGCTTTTGCAGACCTTGACTTTCAAAGTGGAATAAGTGGATTGGATACAGGCCTTGAAAGTTTAGACGCATTTATAATAGGAAAGGTAAATAGATACTTTTTTAGACTAAACATTATTATAACTGAAGAAACTAATACTGAGGTTGAGATTGTTCCAGTTATTGATATAGATAAAAATCCTGATTTAAAAGCTCTTTTGGAACAACAGTATGGATTCAGTGATAGGTGCTTTTTCGGATTAATAATAGAAGTCATTGATGAAGACTTAAACAATGGTACATTTCTTAAAGAGAAATTGGATTATCTAGCACAAGAGTTTGAAAAGATTAATGTTGAACCTATCGACATTTCAGAGAAATTCAAAAAAAGTAAAATGCATTTTTAATCAGAGTGTAAGTAGAGAATGCTAGGAGGAAATATGTGAACATTTGTTTATACGTTAATAAACTATTAAAAGCAAGTATATTTAAGTTTCTCATTATTGCTTTTGTTATTATTTTTACTGGGGTTATATGGCAGTATGTTATGAGTAATTACGAGAAAAGCCAGTATGAACCACCAGGAAAATTAATAGAAGTGAATAACCATAAGATTCATATATATTCAAAAGGTAAGGGAACACCTACAGTGGTGTTTACAACTGGGTCAGGTACTCCAAGTGCTTATACAGATTACCTTGTTGTACACGGAAAAATACACAGGCACTATGGAAGTGGTGAAAATAGTAGAAAACAAGCAAATAGTAAGGTTTGACATGTATGAAATGGAAAAGAAAAACTTTTGGTCGTTTGAATTTACGGAAACTGGGGATTTGAATTTAAGATAATGAGGATAACAGGGAACTTTTTGATTTTGAAATCGTCATAAGAACTAATCATAATTTTGTTGGAGGTAAAGGGGTACAATTATGAAAAGAAAAGGATTTATGTTTATAAGTTTTATTCTATGGATGTGTATTATAACTTCATTTTCTGTGCTAGCAGGAGATATACCAGAGAGTGCCTTGCAATATGCAGATCACTGTTTTATAGGCGAAGTACAAAATATAGAGAATTCCTACGTTACGATAAAAATTAATGAAGTTGTGTTTGGAGACTTTTCAGAAGAAATAATTAAAATACTTGATTTAAAGTACACTGAAGCACCAGGAAAGTTTTCTTTTCCTAAGGTAGGTGACTATTGTGCAGTAGTGGTTATAAAGTCAGATGATGGATATATCGTTTATGAAGGACTTGCTGCAAAATCTAATTCTCTTGAAAGAGAAAAACTAAAATTGAAAAGTTCTCACGATTTTCTTAAACGAATGAATGACTATATAAATAATGGACACTATTCAAATCAAACTATTGAAGATTTTAATTTTAAAATCAATAAAAAATCAGAAAGTGTTAATAGTTCTGCTCTAAGTAGTCCAATAGATAATAAAACGTCAAATATTGTAAAGGGTGTAGATGAGAATAACCCTAATGTTAAAGACCAAAATTCTAGTTTTTTTGAAGGGGTAAATATTAATGTTTGGTTTATTGGTGCTATAGTTATACTAATGGTTACATGTATATTTGTGATCATAAAAAAACGAAAGTCTAGCAAAGAGTAGAATTTCTTGAAGGGAGGCGTATTGCATGAGTAAAATTACACACGGCAGCAAACGAACTATTTTAATTATTTGTTTGGTGATTACTGCAATATTGATACCAACTACATATTTGATAATACAAAATATTAAATCAAATAAAACTGATACTTTTCAGTATGAGAATTCAGATGATTTTAATTTTAAATTGAATTTTAATACATATGGAAAGGATCAGATCGATACATACAAAGGAACATTTACTAAGGATTTGGTTATGGATGGAACTAAGACTATCGAATTCAAAATACCTGACAATGTAAAAAATAACATATATAATTTAATGAAGGATATTAATATTATGTCATTCCCTGACACATTAGAAGTAAAAGGAATGGGTGTTACACCTTCATGTGATTATAAATTGACTGTAACTATAAACGGGAAAACAAAAACAATTGTATGGAATGAAGGTTTCTATGCTGATATGACTGATAATCTTCCTAAAGCTAATGTGAATTTTTTGAAACTGGTAAAACATATAAGTGATTACATTTACAGTACAGATGAGTACAAGAATATGCCTAAAGCTAACGGAGGATATGATTAATAAATATATAAACGAAGGGATTAGATTTATGGAATCAAACAAAAGATTGCCATTGTTTATTATCACTGGAGCAAGCGGTGTAGGCAAATCAACAATGTCGGAAATTCTATTTAAAAGAGAGACTGAGTATATAGTAATGGAAAGTGATATACTTTGGAACGAGATATATAATAAACCTGATGATGATTATAGAAACTACAGAGAGCTTTGGTTAGGGCTTTGTAGCAATATTTCTCAAATAGGTTTACCTGTTGTGTTATGCGGATGTGGAGTACCTAAGCAATTTGAAGTTTGCAAAGGAAGAAGAGGTTTTTCATTCATCCATTATCTTGCAATTGTAAGTGACGAGGGTATTCTAGAAGAACGTATGCGTCATGGCAGAGGTATTACAGATGAAACTTGGATTAAAAGTTCAATTGACTTTAATAGATGGCTAAAGGAAAATGCACAAGAAACAACGCCTAACATAACTCTGCTTAACAACTCAAGACTCACGCCAGAAGAAACAGCCGAAATTGCAGATGCTTGGATTCATGAGCGTATGTTAAGCGAGAAGCATAAATGAATTTTAAAGGGCCGTGCTTACTAAGGAAAGGGAAGGGGAATGCCCTTTCCTTCCCCTAATGTACAAAAATTACACTTAAGTAGCTATTCCAAGCAATATAAGCCTTAAATTTGCGAAATCAATAGAGTTAACTAAACCATCATTATTAATGTCAGCGGCTTTCATTGCATTAGGAGACAGATATGTATTTATACCAAGAAGATATTGTCTAAATAATCCAAAATCAATTGAATTTACTGATCCATTGCCGTCTATGTCTCCCTTGATTATATTACTGGTTGATCCTTTCAAAATTGTGATAGTTTTATCGTACCAGATTTTTGCTATTTTTTTGTAAGCTGCGGTATTTAAATGCAAGCCATCGTTACAAAGGTCAACGCTTGATGAAAATTGTACATCACTTAATTTTACAAAGTAGACCTTTTTGCCTGCATTAGCTTTTTGCTGAACAACTCCAGGTATTGCTGCATTATATTGCTTAACAGCATCAGGCCATGGGTAATAATCAGCTACGAAAATTGTTACATTGGGCTTAACACTAAAAATCTGGTCTATGAGGTTACTAAGTCCTGTCGTATTTATTTTACCAGTTTGAAATATATCATTTCCGCCTATCCAAAGCAACACTACGTCGGGATTGTGTGTATTAAGCCAACCATTAATATTATTTGCAACTTGCGGGATCGTCCAACCGGAGTGACCTTCATTATCTCTATCAGGTAAAGTGCTTGGTCCGCGTTTATTAGAGCCCACAAAATCAAAACTGAGTCCTGCATTTTTATATAGATTATATAATTCAGTACGATAGGATCCCATATCGGGGTCTCCCATACCTTCGGTACACGAATCGCCGACCGGCAATATTTTTATTGGTGCCGGTTCAGCTGAAGATGTTATAAACGTTCCGCCTACAATGGCACTGATTAAAAACGATGCAAATAAAACTTTCTGAAGCTTTAATTTTAATCTGTACATTTTATTCCCTCCAATTTAAATTTTTTTTGATGTTGCTTGATAGTTTTTACCCCAAATCAAATTAACTAGCCATAATTATTCTCCTTTCATAATTTTAATATATATTTTATCTACCCTTAATTTTCTGATGTGGATGATTTCTCTTTCGACCTGCTGAACCCTGAAAGCGGATTGCTATCAACAGCGTCCTGAAGTTGTTGCTTATCTAAATGTGTGTAGATTTCGGTAGTTGATATGCTTTCGTGGCCTAAAAGCTCCTGTAGTGCTCTGATATCAACATTGCCGTATTTGTACATTAATGTTGCTGCTGTATGCCTTAATTTATGAGTTGAGTACCTTTGAGGATCAAGACCAGCTTGTTTTATATATTTCTTTACGATTTTCTGAACGGATTCTTTGCTGATGCGTTGCTTTATTCGGCTTATAAAAAGCGCATTCTTGTCCTTAACACCATTGACAGGGCGAACCTTCATATAAGCTTGAATTGCTTCTATACAAGCACTATTAAGGGGAATACTTCGCTCTTTATCACCCTTGCCAATAACTGTAAGCGTGTTGTTCTTTATATTGTTTATATTAATTCCAACCAATTCCGATAGACGCATACCGCAGTTCAAAAAAAGGGTTAGTATTGCAAAGTCCCGTTCCGAGTATGTTCCTGTATTAACTGAATGTAAAAGTTGCTTGCTTTCTTCAACATTCAAATACCTTGGTAGACGTTTTAGTATTTTGGGTGATTCCAATTCGCTAGCAGGGTTTGTATTGAGAAGTTTAGCTTTATTGAAAAGATAGTTAAAAAACGATTTTAGGCTTGCAACTTTTCTGGCACGTGCATAGGAAGTATTGTCACGATTGTTGCTTACATAGGACATAAATGCATATAGATCACTTAATGTAACAGTTTTGATCAGCTCCAAATCAACATCTAGGATATCAATCTGATCAAAATCCGAATTTTTATCAACCAGATTGTTGTGTATTTTAAGGAACCTGAAAAAAACTCTCAAATCGTAAAAATAAACTTTAACAGTGTTAATTGATTTACCCTTAATTGTTTGAAGATAGTTTAAAAAGTCTCTTAGTATCAAAGGCATTTCATAATCTGCAATATTTTTCATTTGAATTACCTCAAATTTATATTATGTATATATTTTATACTATGTAAATCGTTTTTTCAACTTTTCACTCCTCCCAATTACACGAAATTTTTATTTCGCGTAATTGCATGAATTATAAAATCTATTTAACAAACAATTCCCTACAGTATTTCTTTTTACCCTTAGTCTATATTGAATGAGATTTTACATCATTTATATAAATTTATTATCTCTTAAAAACATTTGAATTGTTAATTTCAGCACCGCAATATATGCATACATACTTGTTTTTTTGAAGCACTTGTCCACATACCGTACATATATCAGGCGCCTCTGCATTAGCAGAAACCTTGCCATCTAGTTGTCCATCTTTCAAATCTATCTCAATTATTTTTTCCTTCAAATCTTCATCTGTTAAATTGTTAGTTTCTTTTAAGAATAACCATAATGCCTCTGATATCATCATTAGTTTTTCTACTTTTTGTTTAAGGAATGCGATTTCTGTAGCTGCTTCTCGAGCCCTGGCTTTGGCATCTAGAGCGTCCATTCTTAAAACACTGTTAGTTGTATTATCAATATATCGGTGGCGACGGTTTCCGGATTCGGAAATAGTATCAAATAAATCTTCAAACATATAATTTCCCTCCTTATAATATATTCCATAGCTCGTATTTTCTCCTGAATTTTAAAAAGCTCAACAATTTTATATTGAGCAATAAAAGTTTGTTTATATAATTATACTATATTTATCTCGTCTACAACAATACACAAATTGAAATAATTGATAAAATTAAAAATAATTAGTAAATACCTGATGAGTTGTGGGAAATAATATAACAAACGCTCCGGTAGGCTTATTTTCTACCAGAGCGTTTGTTCCATATACAATTCATAACAATTATTTTATCTTCGAATAGTCAAATGAATCTGCAAATTCTTGTAAATCATCAGGCGTACTATTCTCTGAAAGTACATTTATAACAGTATAGGAATTTTCCAGATCTGCAATAACCAGTGCCTTGCTCTCACTGAGTGCGAGTGAAACCTGCACACCACTGCTTGTTTTGTAGGTCCACTCTTTATATGCATTTGCATTACCGATGTTAAGATAAGTGGCGGAAAAAGTACCTTTTACATAGTTTCCGAACTGGTAACCAATTTGTTTATTATTTTTCAATAAAGCTTCTCCGTCATATTGAAAAGTACCATCATTGTAAACATAACCTCCTAAGACGGTATTTGAGTTTCCAACAAAATCTCCTGTATTTGCATGTGTTATTAATTCTTCTCGGCTGCTTACAATTTCCATAGAAGTATGCAGAGATAGTTTGAATTTCTTAATAATCTCCTCTAATTTGTTTGCCATCTCCTGTGTGTAAACCAGATACATCGGGTATTTCTCTGTGACTTCATTTGAACCGTTTCCTACCTCATTTAAAAGACTGTGGTCAGTATCATATCCGGCACAAAACAAATTCCATTGGGCATTAGCTTTGTATTCATTACTGTCTGGATATCCCTGTAAAGCAATTAAGGCTGTTTCTTCTTTCACGGTATCTGCGTTGGATACAGCCACATCCGAAGAAGAACCCGGAACTCCCGTGTTTTCTGTAATAGCAATTTTGTTATCTTCATTGAAAACCATATCTTTGACACCGTACCAACGTGTAGCTAATGCAGTAATGCCGAGAGTTGCGGTAACAGCTACAATAGCAGCTATGCATATAATCTTCTTTACATTCATAGTTTTTTGACCTCCTGATTTTTGTTTGCATCTTTCTTTGATTTTTTCAGCAAATTGATCTGGAATTACAGTATCTGCATCCATACCACCCTGCAAGTGAAACAGTTTGTCCGAAATTTCATCTGTTTTTTCAATATGACCACATAGTACTGCCTTTTCCAATTCCTTTTTTAATTGTGAAACAGTATCCATAATAAATTACCTCGACTTTCTCAGCAAAGCGCTTTTCATTAATATATATTTAAATTCGTTAAATGTAACTCAGTTTTCATCTAAATTCAACTTTTTGACAATACCCTGTATTTCCCTTCTGAGTCTTACCAGACGCATACGCATTGCAGTTTCACTGATGCCTTGATCTGTGGCAATTTCTTTTATTGATTTACGCTCAATGTAACGTTGTTTATATAGCTGATGCTGATTTGAATTCAAACTACTTATAACTCGCCCGGTATAAGCTGTCTCATCGATTTTCATATCTAATTCCATTAAAAGTTTTTCACATAAGTCTGTATCGTCATTGGCAATATTTTCAGATAAAGGTTCTATAGCAGAAGCCTTTTGGCGTTTTAAATATGTGAGCGTCAGATTTCGTGCCGTTCTGTACAGAAATGCCAGGGGCTTTTCATGCTGTATAAAGACTTCACCTTTTTCATAGGCAACTGTGAAGACCTCCTGAATTAAATCCTCAGTAGCCTCCTTGCTTCCAGTCATCCCAAATACATATTTATAGATCTTCTTATAATTTTCCTGGCAAAGCTCCTCAAAACTTTTCATTTTGTCCACCTCTAATATATTTATATCCTGTTTTGATTAATGTAACAAAAATTTTTCCTTAAAAAAAAACCCATTTATCAGTGTTACCTGACTATGAGTTTTTTTATAAAGATACTTTAATTTCAAGACTTAGGAATGTGTAGGCCTACGAACCTTATTTAAGAAGCTACCGGAAGCACTTTTATCGTGCCCAGCAGATACATTCTCATATATCCAAAGTCGATGGAATTTATTTTGCCATCATTATTCAGATCTCCAGCTGCTAAATCATTTTCTACAGGAAAATCCTTTATTATGCCTAACAAGTACATTCTGTAATGTGCAAAATCTATAGAGTTTACACTGCCGTCTCCGTTCACGTCGCCAACAAGCACATGATCTGGAGTAGGCGTAGGTGTTACTTCAGATGTAGGTGTTGCTTTTGTAGGTGTAGGCGTTACTTTCGCTGTAGGTGTTGTTTCAAAGCCCGATAACGGATAGGTTTTCAGGTCAGGTAGCTCATCAAGTGTTATACAGTATTCACTTTTATACATTTCAGTAAGCCAATCAACAGGATTGTTCTGTTCACCGGTTAACCACCAGCCATACCATGGACAGAAATAGAGCCAACCAGCTGATTCATTAATAAGGTTACCTACTCTAGGAATTGTATCATTTTCACTCATTGTTACCAATTTATTACCGTTTGTAAGCTTAACAAGACTATAAAATGTTGCTGAAATTGCACTTCCGTTTGGTAGTCCATCTTTGGCATTGTATTTATCATAACCTACAATATCAACCACATCGTCACCTGGATACCACTTTGGTGATGATGCAAAGGTATAGGAGGTCCACACCCAAATCAGGTTATCTAATCCAAATTCATTTGTGAACTTATCATATAGAAGTCTATAAAGTTCTACACAAGGTTCTGGTCCTTCTGCTCCCCACCAGAACCAACCACCTTCTGCTTCATGAAGAGGTCTGAACAACACTGGCACATTAGCATCTTCTAGCTGTTGTAGCTTAGTTGCCATAAAATCAATATCATTCATTAATGCTTTATTTTCTTCTGTTCCTGGAGTCAATGCTTTTGATATACTAAAGGTTGTACTTTCGGTATAAAAGCTATTATCAGCTTTTTTACCAAGGTCGGCCGGAGAGAACCAGTGCCAGCAAACTGTTGGTATACCGTTTTTTTCATTGTACCATTCAATTACACGTTCAGCACAATAATCATCCCACAACAATCCGTTACCTCTGTAATTCATAAAATCAAAACCTCTTAAAGCTGGCATTTCTCCTGTCTTTTCCTGTATGTAAGTAAATTCAGCTTCAGAAGCACTGTAGTTATGTGAACCACAAAGCTCCTGCTGTCCGGATATAATGTGTTTACCATAAACATCACACAAATAACTCATAAGTGACTTTGCTTCTTTTGAAGCATTTAGGTTTGTTAAGGTTTTACTGACTTTGAGGTTTGTTATACTTTCATCGGCGGGTTTTACAATCAGATAATCAAAGTAAGTATAACCCCAATAACTGTCAAATTCAATATTATTTGTACCAGCATTAAGTTTTACAATACCTGCTGAGATCTCTTTCCACTCAAGAGTGTAGGCAAAACTCACTTCTCCCTGATTCGAGGTATTAACATTAAGGTACTGAACCTTTTTACTTTTATCAAAGGGCTGTGCATAACGTACAATCAGTTCATAGATTCCTGCTTTGTCGACTTCAACATCAACAGAAGTGCTTGTCCCCCTCTGTCCTATGAAGGTGCATGTTGCACCACTAAGATCAAATTTTGTGCCATCTTCGGTTTCTCCCACATAGTCAGTATGTACTTGAACACCTTTATTGACACCATTTTCAAATTCGTACTTTACACCATCTTCCGAAATTGCACCTGCCGTTCCTGAAAATGACATTAGCGGTAACATTACTGTCAAAGCCAACGACAATAAAACCTTTTTAAAAGGTTTCTTTTTCATAACAAACTCCTCCTTAAAATAATATTAATAATTTTTTATATAAATAAATAGTGTTCTTGTAATTGGATTTTTCGTATTAAATCGTGAAAATGATTATACAAGGACAAACTGAATTTTCACGATAATAAATCAAAGAAATTGAAGTGCGATGTAAAAGCTTTATCGCGTTCAATATATTACAAGATTATTATCTACATTACAATTATTACAAATCATCCAAATCCAATATTAATCTTTATAAAATAATATTACTACATTTATACTGTGCTTTCAACCAGTTAATTTAAATTAAGGTGCATACTTTAATAGCGAACCATATTATGGAAAGAACATTGCGTAAAGGCTATAGAGAATGTTAACGAAGCGTAGGAAAAGTCGAATCACTTTTTTTCGCGAAGCGAGTTTGATTCGACAGCTTTATAGGAACTTATATTTTATTGATACCTTACTTAGTAAGAGGCAGAAGAACAATTTGTATGAAAAATGGTAAGATCAGTACTCCCAAAATAACAGGTATCCTTTCAGAACCGATTTTTTCATGCTTCACATTACACTTGCATATTCTATCCCAAATTGTAATACCGTTATTTCTAAGAACAATATATGAATATACTTCAGTTATGAATGAAAATAAGTACATTCCAGTTCCGATCAACCATACAAGTGAACTTCTTTTTAATGACGTTTTTAATGAAAGTTTATTGAAATCAGAATCACTTACTCTGATTTTTAGCAGCCATTTTCCAGGTGTAGTTCCCCAGGTTGCCATGAGTTGTGCTTCTAAGAAAATCCAGATTATGTACACTCCAAAAGCTGTTATAGTTTCATTAAGCTGCTTTGTTGGAAATAGTAGCAACTGAAGTGTAACAACAAACGTAATAAAAAGGTACATATCGATATATCTTGCAAAATATCTTACCAACGGTCCGGCATTTCCATAATCTATAATTTTATTAGAACTATTTGTGTCCAACTTTTAAGTCTCCCTTCAGCAAAACCATATAAAATAATATAAAAACAATTATAGCATTTATAGATTATTTTAACTATATAAATCATGAAAATGATTATACATTGGAAAAATTGATTTTCGTGATATTATACTAAGGAAATTGAAGTGCGATGTAAAATCTTTATCGCGTTCAATATAGTGCCTCGTAACAGAATTAACTTCTAGACACAACAAAACAAAACCGCAAAGCGGCTTTTGTTAGTTTAGCAAAAATAAATGGTCACATTTCAGTCATACTGAAAGTGACCATTTCTGATTAATTCACATTTATTCTTGATGCCTCTTCTTCTAAACCCAACTCCTCGTAAGTCTTTTTAATTACTCCTAAGAAATAAACATCATCTTTAGCCATTTTTTGGGCCGACTTCATCTTTTGAAGCCCTTCTTCTTTGTCTCCTCCACTATAAATACCTTTTGCCTCAAATACATAATATAATACATTATCTGATTCAACCTTATAACCAATTTTACTTGCTCTTATCAATTCTGTCCAGTTTTGTCCAAGCGAATATGTTTCACATGCCCTATACAAATATCCGATATCATCTGTTTTTTGATATGCTGCTTCGTAATATTTAGCTGCCTCATCATACTTTTTATCTTTAAGTGCTCTATATGCGTTAAAGATAGGATCAGTTATTTCAATCTCATATTCTTTCTTGATTTCTCCATACCATTCATCGTATTTGTCAGAATTGAGGAATTTTTCGACTAATACAGTCTCGGAAAATTCGTCTTCCGGATGGCTGAACTCTGTGATTTTTTCTATTTTTACGATTTCAAATCCTTTAGCCAGATATATCGGTTCCAGAAGTTGCCCGACCTCTGCTTTAAATACTATGTCATCAAAATCAGTTTCACTAAATCCGGGTAAAACACTTTTTTTGAGCCCACCGTTTTCATTGCTCTCACTATCATCCGAATATTCTTTTGCAAGTGTCTCAAAACTTTCACCATTCTTAAGCTTTGTATATACAGTGTTTGCAAGTTCTTGTGCCTGCTCTTTTGTTCTCTTGTCGTTAATTGCAATCAATATATTTCTCAATTGAATTTTTTTGTTATTGTTTTTATGCTGTATATATGCTTCTTCACGTTCTTTATCGGTCAATGTAATTCCTGCCTTTGTTGCTGCTGCGTAATAGACTTGCTGTTTTAAGAGATAGTCTTTTATATTCTTTTTCATATCCTCTTCACTAAGAAACCCCATTAACTGGAAGTACTCCGTTTGCTCATCGTTATCTGAATATCTCGGAGTTACATACTTAGAAACATAGGCATCTACTTCATCATCACTAACTTTAACGCCTGACTTATTGAAAAAATAGTCATCCATAACAAGCGTTTCAATTAATTGTTCTAAAAAGATGTCATTTCTCTCTTCATCATTTTTTTGGAGCATTTCTGCATTATTCTTGTACTTCTGATAAAATTCATTATATTTCTCTGAAAAAACATCTGCACTTACATAATTGCCATTGATTTTTAGTGTTTCAAATCCAAACTGCACGGTTTTATTAGTGCTCTTGTTACCAAAGCCTCCTTGCTTTATAAATGTCGGAATTAAAACTGCAGCTGCTACAACTATCACCAATGCAACTGCCAAAAGAACCTTTTTTTTCATTTAAAAACCCCCAGCCTTATAATTTTTATATATAAATAATAATTTATACAATATGAGACTCTATAAAAAATCGTATACTAATTATTTTATAGATTTATGTCTAATTTGTAAACTTTTTTGAAAAAAAGCAAGTTTATTTTAGTTTCAGAGATTTCAGCTAAAACACTTTTCTTACAAAAATAATTTATAATGCCTACAATTTTAAATTACACCATTTATAAGATCATTGACTTCAGTTATATCAGGCATAGCAGGTATTGCACCTCTTCTTGTAGTGCATATGGCAGCAACAGCATTTGCAAAAATAACAGCACTTTCCAGTAATGAAGGTTCCATACAATCTAATTCAGTTATTCCCTTTGAAAGAATGAAATATAGAAAACCACCCAAAAAAGCGTCGCCAGCTCCAGTTGTATCAATTGTTTTAAGATTTCTGAATGCAGGTTTAGTACCTGTAAATCCTTTGTACCTGTAATAACACCCGTTAATTCCCCTTGTTACGAGAACCACTCTAATACCATACTGTTCGTTTAATATGCTGCTCCCTCTGTCAAGCTCATTAACACCAGTAATAAATTCAAGTTCTTCTTCTGAAACTTTAAGTACATCTACTTTGTCCAAAACAGATTTTATCTCATCTAGTGCGTCATCAAGATTTTTCCAAAGTGCTGGTCTCAAGTTTGGATCATATGAAATAATCTTATTCATATTCTTTGCATGCTCTAATGCTTTCAAAGTAGCACTTCTTGATGGCTCATCCGTCATTGACAATGATCCGAAATGAAATACTTTTGAAGCTTCAATCAAATTTAGATCTATATCAGAGGGCTCCAAAACCGTATCAGCACCAGGATTTCTGTAAAAACTGAAGGTCCGGTCTCCATTTTCATCAAGCTTCACGAAGGCAAGCGTTGTATTAATATTATCACTGAAGTTAAGACCCAAGGTATCAATGCCATATTCTGATAGAACTTGCTTGAGGAAGGTACCAAATATATCTTTCCCGACTTTCCCGATAAATGCGGTTTTAGCTCCAAGTTTTGCTAAACACGCAAGTACATTTGCGGGTGCTCCTCCAGGATTCTGCTCAAAACATGGATTTCCGTGACCAGATGAATGAGAAGGAGTAAAATCAATGAGTATTTCACCTAAAGCTGTAACATAGTACATTATTATACCATCCTTTTTTAACATCTCATATTATTATATAATTCTACAATGACCGCATTTAATCCTGCTGATTTAAAATTAAGTAAACCAAACAAAAAAATTTTAAATTATACTATATAATTATGCTAAATTATGTTATAATGTAATTAAGCTTATTTAATAGCGTTTAGCAATTTACCATCTTTGTATTTTCTCACAAATTACTTATCTTTACAAGCAATTTCCTTGAGCTTCATTGGTTTTATCTTATATTTTGCAGTACAATAATTAAATCTGGTAGGCGGAGATGATTTTATGAATTTAAAAGTTGGAGAAGTCGTTACTCTCAAGCATTATTCCGGCAAAAAAATAAATAAAGGAGTAATAAGCAATATCAATGACAATTATCTTGTTATTAAACCAGATAAAGATTTCCTAATATTCAATTTTTTTGACAATGACCCTATTGTAATGGGTTTTGAAGACGAAAATATTGTAAACATTTGTGAAAGTACCATTTCCAACATTGACTATCAGCAAAACACCGTTGGTTTAACCGTTAATAATATTTTAACTATCACAGACAGAAGAATTACTCAAAGATTCCCTGTTTCTTTATGTGCTTACATATTGGACAGTGGAGAAAAAAACTTTGCGTATATTCGAAATATGAGCATTGAGGGATTATCAATCTGTTCAAAGCTTGAATATGAAAATGGTCAGATTTTCAAAATTAATACAACAATAGAAGAAAAGAATCTCGAATTTGAAGCAAAAATAGTCTGGAAAAACGCAAGTAAATATGGTTTTGAATATGGTCTGGAATATGTTGAAACCGATAAATCCGTTATGGACAGCATTGAGCATTGTATTGAAATATTAAGGCTCACTCAGGAATTTGCGGTTGTAATGCTAAAAACTCAATATGATTCATACAGAAAGATAATTTCCAACAAACTTTCAAAAAACTGAAATTTCTCGTACGATTATCCTTTGAGTTTAAAGAATCATGTGAGGTAAAATGCAATTAAAACCCACATGATTCTTTTATTTTGTATTTTAACTTTTACAGAGTGTCCCATCTTGGGTCTATGTTCTGCGAAACTGCCCTATACCCTTTTGCAACATATAAGGCATCTAGAAGTGCCATACGAACCATTGCTTCACATACAGGGTATACTCTCGGGCAAACAGAAGGATCATTTCTTGTATTAAACTCAATTTCAACGTTTTCTTGTTTATACATATTAACTGTTTGCTGCTTTATCTTAATTGTTGGGGTGGCTTTTACAGCAACTCTGATCCTTAAATCTTCGCCGTTGGAAATACCACCTAATATACCACCTGCGTGGTTGGTCTTAAACCTTACTTTACCGGAGTTCTCATCATAGTAAGGAATGTCATTTGACTGAGAACCTTTCATTTTTGTATGCTCAAACCCATCGCCAAATTCAATTCCTTTTATTGCACCTATTGACATTATTGCATGTGACAGAGTTGCTTGAAGCTTGTCAAATACAGGTTCTCCCAAGCCTGCAGGAACTCCCCTCGCAATTATTTCAATAACTCCTCCACACGAATCGCCTTCATCCTTTATTCTAATTAGTTCCTCCATCATTTCTTTTGCCTTTTCCAGGTCAGGGCAATTTAAATGATTCTTTCTATAGTTTTCTTTTGCTAGTTCATAACTAATATTGCCAGCCTTTATTCCATGTATTTCTGTAATAAATGCAATTACATCAATTCCCATAGTGTCAAGCACAGCTTTCGCTACAGCACCTCCAGCGACACGGGCTGCTGTTTCCCTGCCTGACGCACGTCCTGCTCCAATGTTGTCGGCAAACTGTCCGTATTTTTTAAAGAAAGTGTATCCGGCTTGACCTGGTCTAATAACTTCTTTATAACTCTTGTGTTTTAAAAGGTGTTCATCCTCAATTACTCCATTAGGAATAATTAAACCTACAGGAGTACCTGTTGTAATATCGTCTTCCATAACACCAGAAAAGATATAGACTTTATCTCTTTCCTGCCTTGGTGTATCTAAATCAGACTGTCCTGGCCTCCTCTTATCCATTTCGTCCTGAACAAAGTCCGCTGTAAGTTTTATTCCTGGAGGCACACCATCAACAATAGCCATCAATCCTCCGAAAAGCTCTTTTGGTATGTCAAGTTTCTTTCTAAAGCCCCCTGCATAAGACTCACCACATGTAGTTACGCGAAAAATCCTGCCAAATGTGTTTCCTACCATTCTACATCAACTCCTTATATATTTGCTCATTTATATCTATATATTACCTTAACCGTTGATTGCAACTTTCGCTACGGTATGTTGTACAACTCACTTATTTCTTTAACTATTGAAGCAACAGACTTGTTTGTACAGTCTACTTTAGCATCTGCGTATTTGAGGTAAAGCGGCAACCTTTCTTTATATAAGTCCTCAAAGGATTGGTCTTCATTTCTGGCAAACCTTCTGCCGCCCTCTAGACGATTATTTATTTCGTCAAGTTTGACATCAAGAAATACAACAAAACCATCCTTTTTAAGGTGCTCCATTGCTTTTTGATTGTATATAACACTTCCTCCTGTCGATATTACATGGTTGTCAGCACAGATTTCTAAAATTATATTTTCCTGAATTTCAAGAAATTTACCCAAACCATCTTCCCTTACAATATCCTTAAGCTGCCTTTTTTCCCTGTCAAAGATAAGAGCATCTGTATCAATAAACTGCATTTCCAACTCTTTAGACAGGGGCTTTCCAACAGTACTTTTCCCCGAACTTGGCATACCTATCAAAATAATATTTCTGAATTTCATGTAAAGTCCCCCGTTAAAAAATATATAACAGTATTATACACGTAAATCGACCTTGAACCAATATAATTTTTTATAAATGGGTGTATTTAATTTCCGTGCACCATATTATTCCAAGGACTAAAGCTTCGAGGCTGAGAGAATGTAAAACTCGCTACGGGTCGAATCAAACTCGCTTCGCGAAGAACAGTGATTCGACTATTCCTTCGCTTCGTTTACATTCTCTATAGCCTCTACTCAATGTCCTTTCCATAATATGGTGCACTATTAAAGTATGCACCCTTTATAAATTATTGAAACCACATCTGATTTTTATTCGTCTAAGCATATATTGAAATGTTATCTAATTTTAGTTTTAGAGTTTTTTATTAGAGTTTTTCATCTATGAGCAATTTGCTATGTGATGAAAAGTTGATAAGAGTAGGACGTTAAAAAAAGAAAAAATATTTTTCTCCCAAAATAAAGCGGAATATATGAACTTTAGGCCTCAAAAATCAAAATAAACAAAAA
>JAEWSG010000148.1 GCA_023398495.1 Bacillota bacterium | reverse complement strand
CCAGATAACGGGCTTGAGCATGATCTTCATGAACTCTCTTTGTCATTTTCTCCAGAGCCACAATGCCCGCCTGAGCCAGCATACCGACTTGCCGCATACCCCCACCCAAGAGTTTCCTCTTTCTTCTTGCAGCTTCTATAAAGGTCCGGGTACCGGCCAGAATAGAACCGACAGGAGCACAGAGCCCTTTCGACAAGCAGAACATGACTGAATCAGCATATTGAGCTATTTCAGAAGCATCCACCTTAAGGTAGGACGCCGCATTGAAAATTCTTGCGCCGTCCAGATGAACAGGGATCTTATTTTTTTGTGCCAGGGTATAAAGCTCTTTCATATAGGACAGGGAATGAACCACGCCTGTGGAATGAGCGTTCTCAGTGCAGATGAGACCCGTTTTAGGCTCATGGATATCTTCACCGAAGCGGATGGTTCGTTCCACGGCCTTAATGTCAACCACTCCCTTATCCGAGGGAAGACATCTTAAGTTTGCTCCGGCAATAATAGCAGGAGCACCGCCTTCATGAACCACAATATGGTTATCCTCTGCTATGATGACTTCATCACCGCGGTTGATATGAGTAAATAAAGCCAATTGATTTCCCATGGTGCCTGTCGGCACAAACAGGGCGGCTTCCTTATGCATCAGGCTTGCAGCCAAGTCTTGAAGACGGTTGGTGGTAGGGTCGTCACCATATACGTCATCCCCTACCTCAGCATTAACCATGGCCTTTCTCATCTCTTCGGTAGGCCATGTCACGGTATCGCTTCGTAAATCTATATTTTTCATGTCAGCCTCCAGTCACTCTGAGTGCTTCAAATAGCTCGGTTAGATTTTCATGAACCGGTACGCCTGTGGCTTCAAGCCTTTCCCTGTTACAATGGCCATTGGCCACCAGACGACAGTCAAAGCCGGATTCACTGGCAACCTCATAATCATGAACAGTGTCACCAATAAAAAGTACCTCTTTAGGGTCACAATCCGTCAGCTCCACCAGCTTTTGGGCCAGATGGGCCTTGCTCTCAGCCTGGTTGTTTTCTTGACCCAGGATATGGGTAAAGTACGAAAAAAGTCCGTTATTCTGGACCTGGTCAATAAGAATATCCCGGCCTGACGCAGACACTATATGCTGTTTCACACCTTGCTGCCTGAATTTTTCAAGCACCTCTGCCCCATCCTTTTGAATTTGGATCAAAGCACTGTTGTCGATGTAATTCTTTATATATTCGTCACAAACAGCTTCATAGCTTTCTTTTTCCAGATCAAAACCTGCTTCGTAATAGAGGTTGATAACGGGGAATACAATTCTTTTACGATACTCGTCCAAAGATAAAGGCCCCATATTTCTCTTCTCCAGCATTTGGCCTACAGCTTTGGTACAAGCCTCGGCATCATTTAGCAGTGTTCCGTTCCAATCCCATACAATATGTTTATAGTTTATAGGTCATCACCAACTTTTTTCTAATTTCGCAGTAACAAGCTTTGAATCGCCCGTAAACCATACTTCGCTTAGCCTGCTTCCCTGATTATACCCATGATAAGGGATAATTGTCAAAACATACGCATCAGGAATTTAAAGACTTTTACCCGGAAAACTGGTATAATAAGTGTGTAGTTTTTTAGGATTACACATAAAATGTTTTGAATACATTCGGAGATGGTTAATTTGAATACATATGGGTCAATTCTGGTGTGCGTCACCCAGCAAAAAGCCTGTGAAAGACTCATTCGAACTGCAGCAGAATTAAAAAAAGAAGATGGCTCACTCTACGTGATTCACGTAACAAAGGATGACTGGAATTTCGTCGATAATGCCAAAGACGGCGAGGCCTTGGAATATCTGTTTTCCCTATCAAAATCTTATGGTGCAGAGCTTACTATTCTTCATTCCAACAAGATTCCCGAAACCATTGCACAATTTGCCCAGCATTATGAAGTTGAGCTCATCGTTACCGGAGAAGGGCCTGATGGGACCCAAAATCCATTTAACTTGCGCTTGAGATCACTTTTAAAAGATACAGGAACCGGGGTTCTGTCCGTTCCAAGCCCGTGCAGACCCTCATAAATGTTAGAATTGTTTTTGTGAATTTAATAATGCATAAACCTCGCGTTTTGATAGACCTCTATCCTTGGCTGCCAGCTTCATAGCATTCATGCGATCATGACCTTGCTGCAAGTAATGATCCACGTGCTGCTCAATGGATAAATCGGAATAATCAGGCTGCTGAATATCAGAAGCCTTTATTTGCGAACCTTCAACAACGATGACAAATTCACCCCGAGGATCATGGGTATTAAAATGTACAATGACCTGGCTTAAAGTTCCTCTTACAGCCTCTTCATGAATTTTGGTGAGCTCCCGCATGACAGCGCAGCGCCTGTCTCCCAATACCTTAAGGGTGTCCTCCAGCATATCCTTGACCCGGTGAGGTCCTTCGTAGAAAATCAGTGTTCTTTCCTCATGCTGAATATTTTCAAGGGATTTAACCCGTTCAGAATGCTTCTGGGGTAAAAAGCCTTCAAAAGCAAAGCGCCCCGCAGGGAGGCCTGATAGAATGAGCGCCGTTATGGATGCTGAGCAGCCTGGAACAGCAGTCACATCTATTCCTTCTTCTATGGCCATGGCTACCAATTCCTCGCCGGGATCCGAAATGGCAGGGGTACCTGCATCGCTTATAAGCGCAATGTTTTTACCATCCTTAAGCTTGTCCACCAGTTCTTTTGCCCGGGAGATCCGGTTATTGTCATGGTAGCTTATTAAAGGCTTCTTTATATCCAGATGGTTTAAAAGCTTCAGTGAATGCCGTGTATCCTCGGCAGCAATGATATCCGCCTCGGATAATATCCTCACCGCACGGTAGGTGATATCCTCAAGATTTCCTATGGGTGTTGCCACAAGATAAAGGGTTCCGTAATTTTCGCTCATGACCTCTCCTTTAATGGGGACTAAAACTAAAGTGCCACAGATTTATGCCGGGTTACATGGCAGCTGATGTTGACCGCTACCGGAAGTCCGGCAATATGGGTAGGATAGGTCTCAACATTGACTCCCAAAGCGGTGATGCGGCCCCCTAAACCGGCAGGGCCTATGCC
>JAEWSG010000140.1 GCA_023398495.1 Bacillota bacterium | reverse complement strand
GGAAGAAAAAAGCAAAAGTGCAATTTTAACTAGTCCTTCTAGTTCAAAATTTGTATTTACCACAACTATAATTGATGGAAAAATGTATATAGAAGAAGACCACTTCTTATATGCTACAGGTTTGAAGACACCATCAAGTTTTAATGCTGTAATTGCTGCTACTAGAAAGACACAAGCAATAACTAAAAGTAGTGTTACTAAAAATCAAACAAATGATATAAATGTAAATAAGGGGACGGGTAATGGTGATTGGATACCAGATACAATGCAGTTAAATGGTTCATCAGATGCAGAAAAATATCTGAAAAACAAGTTAGCTAATTTACCTGCAAAGCAAGTTGACTGGGATCAATCAAAAATTGATGCACTTTGGCAAGCTGTTGAGGAAATAAATAAACAGTATGGTATACAAATTGATCCTCGCTTCCTGTTAGCTATAATTATTCACGAAGGCACTGGAAGTTTTAACACAAGTAGCACTAATAGAGCAGCAGATGGTCAGCATGGAGTTGAAACAAACTATGCGGTAGATTTGATGAAAGCTAATAGTCTTGTGTTCGGCAAAATATTAGGATATATTCAATATGGTACTGAATTTAGGCAAGCAGTAGCAAGTAATAATAGTAAGAGTGGCATATCTGGTAGTGGAGATATATTCCAGTATTGTAATTGGTCAACTCCAATTATTGATATGAAGCAAAATACTGTCAGAATGGGCCCATATGCAGGTCATGGAGCTTGGCATACCAGTGTGCGAGATATATACAATAAGCTTTCAGGCGGGTCATCAAGCAATTATGAGGCATATATATCAAGTATAGATAAAAGTGTTGTTGGAAATATTACTCAAGCTGCTGGAATTAAATTGCCTTCGTATAATTTTATTCCAAAACAAAATGCTCAGAATCATAGAGGGATCGAAAATGGAGATTGGACGATTATTGGTGAAAAAAGAAAATAATTGAGGGGTGAAAAATCTTTATGAGAAAGTATGGAATTTTAGTATTACTAATTCTATCTATGACATTGTTGATGACGGCATGTAATGGTTCAGATGGTAATATTGGCACTAAAGTAGAAAATACTACGAATGTTGAAACTCCTAATACTCAAAAGAATAGAGAAAAAGAAAATAATAATAGCGAGCAAAGATTAGAAGACTTTGTATTAAAATTTGTAAAAGCAATAAAAAATAATGAACATAAAGCATTTATAGATATGGTTGGAGATGGCGGAATTATTTCAATTAATTATTTCGTAGATAAGAGAGATCCGACCACAGTAATACATGTTGCTAAAGATAAGATTAGAGATGATTTGGTTTTAGTAAACCCACAGAACAGAGCTGGAGTTACAATGCAAACATTATTAGCTGACATTACTGAGAGTGATTTAAATGAAATGCCAGTAACTTCAAGCAATATCTCCTTTAATGTTGATTGGCACTCAAAGGATGAGCGTAAGATAGCAGATGAAGTAGAGGACATTGTAAGAACATGTCAACAAATAAACCTTATCAATAATAAATATATACCGCAAGTGTTTTTGTTGAAAAACAATTATTACGCTTTTGTAATAGGGAGTGGTGTGACAGAACCAGAAGTAGAATTTGTTGGGAATTGGGTTGTTTTTGAAAAGATTGGAAATGAGTATAAAATTCAGTCTGTAATACAATTACAGTAATTATGATGCAATGGCGGTTGTCTTCGGATGACGATGACCGTCTTTCTTTTTTCTTTTTATGTCCAAAAGCAAAACCTCAAGCTTTTACGCTGGAGGTCATAAAACTTGGATTGTCGGCAGGGCGGCGTATCCTGCATACCTGGTAACTATCTTATACCTTGTTAAAACCAGCTAAAGACAACTGTGACAGCAGGTATAAATCAACAAATGGAGAATACATACAATGCAGAAGGGAAGAGGGTTGCAAAAACAGTAGGAGGAACAACTGCAAGATACTTCTATGAGTATGACAATGTGGCATTTGAATACACAAACAGCAGAACAATAAGTGCCTTCAATGTAATAGGAACAGGTCTTATATCAAGGAAAACAAGAACTGATAAGGTATACTATTTCTACAATGGACACGCTGATGCGACAGCCCTGCTAGATGCCACAACAAAGAATATCCGCTCATAGTACAAGTATGATAAATTCGGTAATATATCCTCTGAGGTCAATTTATGCATATTGCCACTAAAGTTTTAATCCTTTTAAAGATCAATCTTTTACTGTAGATTTAAATTCTTGGGGGAAAATAAATTTTGTATCTGCGAAGATTGAGGGTGGAACTCATATACCTACAGTAGCATACTTGACCAATAAAGACGGGGATATTTTTTATGATTTCACTTCGGCCATACCAAACAATGCTGAATTTTATGATGTTTCATTTCAAGATGTAAACAGGGACGGACTTAAAGATATTATTATTTATGGTGTGGACGATGATATTTCTTCATCAACAGCAAAAATTTTCACTCAAAATACTAATGGGCTGTTTGAGGTCGATGGTGATATGACTCAAGAATTAAATAATTCCGGTAACAATAAGGATATAAAAACTATAACGGACTATCTTATTACCTTATACATTTTGGTTAAGTAGTAAAGGTAGTAAAGCAAAATCTTTGCTAACCAATAGATATAATGAATTCTTGAAAAAGAGAAACAAAATTGCTTCATAAATGAATTTTGTATTTTGAGTGAAAGGAATGGATAAAAATGAAAAAGGTTATAGTGTATGCGTGGAGTGTTTTTTTTGTAGCAAGAATCATTCTGTATATAATAAGAATAGCTGGTGATATATATTTAATAAACCAAGATTTATATTTGGCTATAGATTATATTTTAATAGTATTAGCAGTAGCATTTGCTGTTGATTGTCAAGTAAAATTGGACACTTTTTTAAAAAATTTTTGTTTAGAATTGAACACTTTCTTGTTACATACTTTTTTTCAACAGACTTTTTTTAACGAATAGAATTGAACACATAAATCA
>JAEWSG010000028.1 GCA_023398495.1 Bacillota bacterium | reverse complement strand
AAACTGCTTTACAGGAAAAACTGTTTCTGACAAAAGAGACGATTGCTGAGTTTCTGGATTACTTTGTCTCCACCCTGCCTGATTATATCAAGGCAAAGCTATCAGTTGCTTCCTGCGAAAGTTGATTCAATAATATTATATTATACTTTTTATGCTATTCAAAATACTAATTATCATTACTTATATTCTTGATAAATACTTTTTTAAATATAGCAAATAATATTTTCTTAAAATATAACATTTCACTGCTTTTTCTGAATAATAACAAATTTATGCCATTAGGAATAATAATACAAAGACCGCCTTTAATTATAAAAGAATAAATATTACCTGTACTAATAACCAAATTACTAATTCCTATAGTAATTATACATTCAATTAAAGTTATTGCAACAAATAGAGTTATTTTGAAAATATATTCTTTGTAAGGTAAATTTAGTTTCTTAACGATCACGCAATATGCCTGACCAAACCAATAAATCAAATCACAAATTATTGTCCCAAATAAAGTCCCAGCTACTCCAATATAATTAACTAATACAAAGGATAAAATAAGATTTACAGTAGCACCTATTATTGAAATAATTTTCATTTGCCTGAACATTCCATAAGCTAAGATCATTTGGCCTAAAGGCATTCTCATTGTAGACGTATAAAATAAAATACTTAAAAGTAATATAATATAATTAGGCATCATATAATTTTTGCCCAACCATAACTCAATAAAAGGTTCCGCTAATACTAAGAAAGATACTACACAGAAGCTGGAACAAATAAAACAAAAAAAATTGAACTTGTAAAAAATATCGTTTACTTTTTCTGTATCATTTTCCGAATGAACCAGATTACCCAAGGAAGCTTGAACAGCGCTTGTAATTTGTACAAAAAAAGTCTGAACTGTACCTACTATTAATGTATAATTTGATAATAATCCAACACTGGCTAATCCTACAAATTTCGAAATGATAATATTATCTGTTGAATAGTAAATATATCCAACAATTCTTTCGACTACAATATTTTTGAGATTCTTAAATATGCTTCTTTTATCAATAGGTGAGTGCTCTGTTTTATATTTTAGATAAGGATATACTCTATTGCAGATAATCGTTATAATTATATTCGCTAAAATGTTTTGCACTAATATCATGACCAGATATATAACATAACTTTTAAATATTAACAGGGTTACCACTCTTACTACCATCATAATAATGCTGACACTTGTATCAATTATTGCAGCCAAATAATTCTTCTGGTCCGCAAAAAGTAGTGTTCGTTTATATGCTAAAAAATAAGTCGATGCGGTTCCCAGTAGCTGTATCAGAAATATTACTCTTAAAAAGCTGATCTCATGAGTTTGGTCTTTAATGAGGTACTGTACGAAAAACATAAGAATGCTTCCAATTATTAAAATAACGGAGCCGATACTGTAATATGTCTTTTTGTAAAACCTCATTAAGCCGTTTATCTGCCTCGTATCGTTAATAGCTAACGGTTTATATAAATGATACGTTATTGCTGCCCCAATACCAAGATCAGCAAGATTTAAGGCTGAAAGTATATTGGAGAAAAGACCATTTAATCCCAAATATTCGATCCCGATATATTTTATAAAAAGGTTTCTTATAATAAAGCTCAATAGCAATTGAACTATCTGAGAGCATATATTAAAAGTGGAGTTGATTATTGTTCTTTTTGTTCTCATAAAATCTTCTTTCATTTTTCTTAGTGCATATAAAACTTACAATATGGTAGTTTCTATCTTCCTATTATTATAAGGTATCTCTAATTTTCTTCCCCAATTGATCATTGGCTGTTCGATGCAATAGTATGTGATTGAAGAGATACATATAGCAATTAAAACGACCAGCGTATAATTTACTATTACCTGTATAAGGTTATTCGGAATAAAAATCGGAATACTTATTTTTGTTGCAATCTTTATTGCAATAAAATGAGTCAGATATACGCTATAGCTTAGCTTCCCAACATATTGCATAATACTATTATTTAGCACTATAATACTACCTTTGCTATATACTATAAACAAACCAGCCAATAATATTGCACTTGAGGTTACACTATCCGGTGCCAGATACAATACTGCTAAGACTGCAATTAAACACATGTAAGACCCCTTGCTCAGTAGTCTGTCTTTTTTGTAAATACAGTTAAATAATGTGATCCCAATAAAAAAGTATGGAAGTTGGCTGGGAAGCCAGAAGAACAGATAATTGCTCCATAATTCCTGTGAGCCAATTGGACAAATGTGAAGTAATATCTTTCCTAATCCTTTTCCCAGAATTAAAGATAAAGCAAACATCTTTATTGATAAATCTGTAGAATTGCAGTATTTGTAGAGTAATGGAGCAATAACATAGAAGACCATTTCAACTCCAATTGACCAGCCTCCGGGAACTATGCTATTAATATAATAAGGGTTAAATCCATGAAGAAAAATAAAGTTGAAAATAATATTCAATATTGAAATATTTTGCACATCCCCTAGCCAATATCTCGCTCCTGTCCCATCAATAAGAAGGTAAACAATTATTGCCATATACCACATGGGAGCAATCCTAAAAAATCTTCTTATCATAAAGTTTTTATAACTATAAGTGTTTTTAATTGATATTTTATATATTGACAGCCATATGGTAAATCCACTTATAATGTAAAATAACTGAACGCCTTTTGCCCCATCAGAAAATATCTTTTGAATAATTGAATTAAAATTTGACATATCAGCAATTTGACTGACATGAACCAAGACAACCATTAGTACCGCTAATCCTCTTAGAGAATCAATATAATCCAACCTTTTGTCATTAATAACCTTCTGCTTAATAATACTCAATGAATCCCTCTTTTCGAAAAATTCTTATCTAAAGGTCGATTATTTAAATAATATCCAATAAGAAAATTAATTAAACGCTCGGAAGCGTAAAATCATTTAAATAAGTGTTTCTGATTCCTTCTTCCAACTCTATCTTGTACTTCCATCCTGCATTTTTAAGTCTGCTCACATCGAGCAGCTTCCTTGGTGTACCATCCGGTTTACTTGCGTCAAACCTCAGTTCTCCTTCATACTTCACAATGCCCTTTATCAGTTTGGCCAAGTCCCTAATACTGATTTCTTTCCCCGTCCCTACATTAAAAAAGTCATTCCCTTCATATGTCTCCATCAAAAAAACACATGCATCAGCCATATCTTCAACATGCAGGAACTCCCTCAATGGTTTTCCAGTTCCCCATATCTCAATAAATGACTTATTCCCTTCCTTTGCCTCATGCATTTTCCGTATAAGTGCAGGGAGTACATGAGAATTTTGAAGGTCATAATTATCATTGGGGCCATAAAGATTCGTAGGCATTACGCTAATATAATTAGTGCCATATTGCTGGTTGAAATATTGACACATCCTAAGACCTGAAATCTTCGCAAGTGCATAAGCTTCATTTGTCTGCTCCAATGGACCTGTGAGAAGGTACTCTTCTTTAATAGGCTGTGGGCAAAGCTTGGGATATATGCAGGAACTTCCCAGGAACAATAGTTTTTTTACTTTTTGTTGATTCGCGTACTTAATGACATTGCATTGTATCAACTCATTTTCCATGATAAAATCTGCAGGATATGAGCTATTAGCTCCAATACCGCCTACTTTTGCAGCAGCCAGGAATACATAATCCGGATGCTCACACTCAAAGAACTCCTTCACCTGACTTTGATTTGTTAAGTCAAGTTCTTGGTGGGTTCGTGAGACTATATTATTATAGCCTTTACTCATAAGCTTCCTTACCAGAGCAGAACCCACAAGCCCTTTATGGCCAGCTACAAATATTTTACCTGTCTTGTCCATATACATTTACACCACAGCTTTTTCTCATTTCAAATTATTTGCTTAAATATATTAAAGGATTATTCCAATCTCCTTACAGTCTGCATGAACCATCATTTTAACAAGACTCGTAAGATCCACTTTGCGCTTCCATCCAAGTTCTTTTTCTGCCTTTGCCGGGTCGCCAAGAAGTACCTCCACTTCTGTCGGCCTGAAATATCTCGGGTTTACATCTACAAGCACTTTTCCTGTTTTACTATCCAGACCTTTTTCATCTACGCCCGAGCCTACCCAATTTATATTAATTCCAATCTCCTTAAATGCCAGCTCAACGAACTCTCTTACCGTATGTGTCTCGCCGGTAGCCAGCACATAATCCATCGGTACGCTGTGCTGCAAAATGCGCCACATTCCTTCCACATAATCACCGGCAAAACCCCAGTCTCTTTTTGCATCCAAATTACCCAGGGATAGCTTTTGTTGTGTCCCCTGATGGATACGAGCTACCGCCCTGGTAATTTTTCTTGTTACAAACGTCTCGCCTCTCCTTGGAGACTCATGATTGAAGAGAATACCATTACAGGCAAAAAGATTATAAGCTTCCCTATAGTTAACCGTCATCCAGTAGGCATAAAGCTTAGCAGCTGCATACGGACTCCGGGGATAAAATGGAGTCCTTTCACTTTGTGGTTCTGTGCCGGGAAGTCCACCAAAAAGTTCACTGGTGGAGGCTTGATAGAATTTAGTGTTTATGCCACTCTCTTTTATTGCATCCAGCAGCCTGATCGCTCCGATCGCATCTGTTTCTGCAGTATATTCCGGTACTTCAAAGGATACCTGTACGTGGCTTTGTGCCGCCAGATTATATACTTCCTCCGGCTGGACCTTCTCCATTACACGATTAAGGTTACTCGAATCAGTCATATCCCCATGGTGAAGAAATAATGTACGATTCCCTATTTCCTTATTTTCGAACAGATAATCTATCCGGTCTGTATTGAAGCTGCTTGCACGCCTTATAATGCCATGTACCTCGTAACCCTTATCTAAAAGTAGTTCTGTGAGATAGGACCCGTCTTGTCCAGTTATCCCAGTTATTAATGCTTTTTTCAAAATAGTTTCCTCCCACTGGATCATCGTTTGTAATTTATCTCTGTACTTCGCTTTAAAAGCAGAAAGTCTCTCTATATCCATTCGAACAAATTAATTAATTTAAAACCTTTATCCGACAATGTTCCTTCAATATCTTTGCTTATGGTAACAATTGCCTTCCCTGCCGGTAGCTTATCCTGATCCGTGACAATTTCAATTCCCTTTACCTCAGCAGCTGCTGATCTTGCCAATTCACTTATTTCATCACCATCGACAAAGATAGCGACAGCTTTATACTTATATTTTATCTTACCCAAACCATCTTTCATTTTTTCTTTTGTTTCGGTTATATAATTATAATTCGCCCTAATATAAGCGTACGTCTTATTCACTTTCTCCGCCATGCCCTTGGGTGTCAGCATATAGGCTACCCTGTTCACAGGGATCTGTTTAATCTTAATTAGACCATCATGCGCCATTTTATTCAAAAGTATATTAACGCTGCCTAAAGACAAATTCGTTCGTTTCGAAATCTCACGCTGCGTAATATTTTCAATTTTATCGATAATCTCTAAAACTGTATACTCTTTATCCATAATCCTACCTTGTTCAGTTTTTGAACACAAACATATAGTACTCCTCTTCGTACATGCTGTCAACAATTGACTCCTTAACGTGTCCTTTCTTCTTTGTAACAAGAAAATGCACAGAATCCCCAAAGGGGAGTTTACCTGTGCATTTTTCCCTAAGCCCTATCACTTGAATTACCCTTTTTTTTGTTTAACGAGTAAAATAAACAAGGGTTTTATAATTAAAAGATCCCTGTGTCTTTTCTACTACTTTCTGTTCTTCCGGGATGTTGATATCTGAGCCTGTTGAATTGCAGGCTTAACTCTGTCTTGTAATTTTAAAAAATAATTACAACTAATACCCAATCCCAGTAATACCCAGAACGTTGGCGCAACAGATACGAGGCTGTCATTAAATATTCCGGCAAAAAGGTAGCCGCTTACAGCTGAAAATATCGCAACACCAATAATCTCATGAATGCTCTTATATTCCCGTTTTAAATAGATTCTTATGCAAGAGAATATATATGCTGCAAACAATGCAAGAAGCGCTATCAGTGACAACACGCCCGTATTAATACTAACCTGCAAATAGAGATCATGCGGCTTGTCTACAATTTTACTTACTAAATCAAAAGCTTTTAGCTTTCCTACAATATCATATTGCGGGAATGCAAATATAAATGTATCCGGCCCAGCCCCGACAAATAAATACTTTGCCAAAAGAGGTATGGATCTTGACCAAATATATCCACGTTCAGAACCCAATTTTTCTTTCCCCTCAAAGCCAAATTTTTTAACATCTTCTATCTTTGTTATAAGTGCTCCCTTTTGTCCGAGTATTTTAAATCCCTCTTGATCGATATAAAAGTTTAACAGCTTATCATCTATCTGCATAATGAATATATTCTGCTGTGTGTCTTTAGTGATCGTAATACCATTATACCGCCGCTTGTCTGTAAAAGTCAATTCTCCTTGATTTCCCGTATTTATAACAAGTTCTTTCCCGTTGGTATCAATAAAACATAATTGGTTTTCTTTCACTTCCAAACTAAGTGTATCATGATTACCAATGATTGAGAACTTCTTATTGGTTAACTCAATATTTTTAAAGCCAAATGGCTTCAGTTCTTCAGCTTGTTGGGTTTGCTGAAGCGGTGGCTGATTCTTGTTCAGGTTTATCTCTGAAAACATTTTACTCACCAGGCTTCCCCCGGAAACCATATTCATGACTAAAAGTATCAAGATAAAGCCTATCATCGTAGCAGCTACCAGACGAATACTTTTAACTATTTCTTTGCGCATAAAAATGAGAATAACCAGGAGAGCGACTACGCCTCCAAGATATCCTGCTCTTGATCGGCATCCTAACCAATTAATAAACATTAATACCGTCAAAGCTCCCATTACTATTTTAAATTTCTTATCTTTTATCATTAACAGCAAAACTAGGGCTAAAGGTAGCAACATCGCCATATAACTTCCGACATAGTTCGTATTAAACAGGGTTGAATATATGGTATATTGACCAAATTCAAAAGACATCCCCTTGGCCAGATTCTGGTTCTTAAGGGGTAGTATTAATTGTTTTCCGAAGTCCGATTTGAATAGATCCAATCCAAAGTATTGAAATGCTCCAATCAGACCAATGAACGTTGCAAAAATTAATAACGTAATAATAAAGGTTTTTATCTGCTTTTCGCTGTTGAAAAAATTTATGGAAGCCAGTAGCAAAACCATATATGATAATAAAACATACATGCCTTCATATCTATCTGCAAAACCATTTAAAGAGATTCGCGGATATTTGGATAAACCAGTTGATAAGATCACCAATAAAGAATATAGGGCTACCGGAATGTAAATATTGTTTGCTTTCTTTAATACAATCCCTTTTTGACAACTTACGTATAAGAAGAGCAATAGCGCAATTCCTGCTGATATCATTAGAATTAGTGATTTATAATAAGAGAAGAAATCAACATTATAATCCGTTGGCCAATTTCGTTTCGAAAGATCATCCAGTGGTATGTATTTATAAAAAACGATAATTGGTACTACCGCAGCCGCAATTATCAAAGGCAGCAAAAAAATCAGGTTATCATATAATGACCCCTTGATTTTTTTGTTTTTCGTTTTACTGTTCACATTTCCCATTTTTATCACCCACATTTAATTATTGAATACAAAAATAATATCATATTATCTGTTGCAAGTAAATTGTATTATACTGACCATGGCTACCAGTTCACTTACTGATGGCTCCTATCACAGCCCTATATGGGACTAGGTCAAATATTCTTCGTAGACCTGTCATTTTCACAAAGTATTGACCTATCTATGTCATGACATATCGGAGATTTACTTGATCTACTTCAATTATGCCTATGGTTCCCACGACTGGTGAATCGGAGCTTATTATTAAACGGGTATCCCGCTTTAAATCGGGATACCCGTTTAAAAAAAGGAGCTGTCGTATGACAGCTCCTTTTAGGGTTACCTTGTCTAATTAGTTGTTTGTAGTTTTTGATGCATTATTAAGAACGTTTACAAGGTTAGTACTAGCGTCTTTAATAATACCGTCAAGAATTGTTACACTGTAACTAATTCCTTTTTCAAGTCCGGTAATTACGATTTTATCAAAGTCACCGCCAGTTGTTACTAGAGCACCAGCCTTAAGGAATGAAACGGTAGTAGCTGCATTTGTTGTAAGATCAACAGTTGTTGTTCCATTCTTCCAAAGCAATACCTGATTCTGCAAACCACTTATTGTAGTCGCACCAGCTGCAATAAAAGTACCGGCATTTACAGTTTCATCAAAGCTGATAGTGATTGAACCAGCAGTTGTGCCAGCATCTACTGTAGCTGTGGGCTTGATCTTGTCAGCAACTGCTGCATTGGCGCTAACATTCGATCCAGCTGTACCACTAATAACAGTACCGTAAATATCTTTTATGTTTCCGATGTTATTTGTGAACTTAACTGTATACCCAGTTGTTGATGCTGGCAGATCTTCATACAAATCTATCGTTGCTTTAGTTGCAGTTGCATCCAATGAACCGGATCCACCAAAGAAGTGCTTGTCGGTGCCATTGGTTATTTCGAATGCCGTGTAATCAATCTTACCTACTTTATCAGTAAATTCAACTGTTACTGCGCGTTTTCCTGTAGCTATTGCAGAACCGTCTTTAATAGCAAAGGTCGGCGCACTTCCCAATGCCTTATTGGTAACTACAGATCTAGCTGCCATGTTGGTAGCGGTATCTGTTACTGCATATACAGTAACTACTGCACCGTAGAACGTCTGTCCTGCAGTAGCGATACCAGGAACGGTAAAGGTAACTTTTGTATTATCACTGGAAACTTCCTTCAGTGATATTGAGGAGAATGACGCGAATGCACCACCAGTTGTTAATCCTTCTCCAAGGATATAGTTGGACAGGCTCTTGATCGAGTCTGGATTCATCGCTTCACCGAAGCTGAACGTTACTGTGTCCTTCGTGGAGTCTGTTGCGTTCTGAGTTACTGTGTAGTAAGTTGCAACCACTGGAGCCGTTGTGTCAAGAAGTGTCAATGGAAGATTCTGTTCAGTAAGAATATTCTTTCTTACCGAGGAATCTTTCATACTTGTGATATTAACCTTAACGTCCGTAGGAGTCTTGCTATCAAGATTACCAGTCGTATACGCATTCTTCTTCAGTTCTATTACTGTCTGGTTTGTTCCTGACTTGAAGTCACTAGCAGCAGTAATAGTCTTTGTTGCAAGAACTGAAGTTGCATCACTTGCTTTAACAACCTTTATTGTACCAGCAACATACATTGGCTTGCTGAAGGTCAAAGTAATCGTGTTTCCTGCAGCAATAGCAGCTGTAACTGTAGGAAGAGCTGTGTCGTCAGCTACCTTAAGTCCGGTATAAGAGGTCTTAGTAGTAACTTCGTTGCCCATAGCATCCTTCTGGCCTTTGTACTCAATTGTTAATCCAACTGTAGCACCAATATCCAGATCGCCATTAAGTGTCAGCAATACCTTGCTGGTGTCACCTGAAACAAAATCTTTTCCGAGAACTTCAGTTGTATTAGTTGTTCCAACATAGAATGTACCTTTTTCAGAAAGTTCTTCATTAAAAGTAACTTCTATGGTGTTGATGGTCTTGTATACTGCACTTATTATAGAAGGAGCTGTAGTGTCAGCTGCAACATCTATATTGTATTCTGTAGCAACTGCCTTGTATCCAGCATAGTCAGCAATATCAGCAAGGCTGATCTTGTGAGTACCAGCTGTCATAGCAGTATTCAAAGTAACTGTAATAGTATTCTTTGAAAAATCTGATACCGCCTTACCAAAAGCAACTGCTCCGTCAATCTTAATGGAATTCAGTGCCTGATAGGAAGGGTAATCAAAGTTCATCGGCTCACTGGTTGAAATAACCAATGTCTTAGGATTCTTTGCTACCGCACCAGTTACTACAGGTATCGTAACATCTCTGAAACTAATACTCTTTACAACTTTAGTTATTGCCAAACCAGTTGTATCCTTCACATTTTCAATCGTGAAGTCAAGTGATTTGTCCTGATCCTGTTTTGATACCTTGACAAATACAGTCTTCTTGTCAGCGCCAAGCCTAACTCCATCGGTAACGATGTTGGAGTTTGTAATGTTGGATGAGTTAACTGTAGTGGAATCAAGTTCCTTGCTGAATACAATCGTAGCAACCTGCAGCGTATCAGCCGTTGCGCTAACAACTGTAAGAGCCTTCGGAGTTGCAGAGTAACCAATACCTGCTGCTACTGCTACAGCGGAAGTGATGCTGCCACCGTCAACAAGCTTGGAAATCAGAGTGTCTGTTCCGCCCTTGACAGGAGTCTTGAGAGCTTCAACTGTGCCTATTGCAAGATCATTAACTGTGAAAGTAGTGTTGTCAATGAGCTTGGTGAGACCCTTGGAAGCTGCAAAACCAAATACGTTTGCCCATGTGAAATCGGTTTCATATGTGTAACCGAGAGCAACAAGCATAACTTTGTAATACTCTTTTGCAGACATTTTGGTCAATGGTGAAAACTTGTTTTCGCCTACTCCAGCATATCCAAGATCAGGATTAGCTTTCAAATAAGCAAGTATTGCTTGGTTGGTGTCACTCAATCCCTCTACATCAGCGAAATTGTCTGTTCCAACGAATGCCTTTGCCGTGTCTTCCAAACCTTTAAGTCTCAGGAACAGGATAGCTCCCTGAAGTCTGTCGGGTGTGGTTGCCAGATAATCAGCTGTAACGCCGCTACCTGCGCCCTTGATAACGCCGAGATCTGTTGCAATCTGTGCATCAGTCTTCGTGTCGGCGAATGCAGGAACCGTAAATGTTGCGAGAACGCAAATAGCTACGACTACTGCAAGTAACTTTTTGAGATTTCTCATACTCTCAAATCCTCCTCGTATATTTTTGGGGTTGGCTGTCATTTCAAACCGGGCCACGCCTATCCCCATGGTTATAACCCGATCTGTCTTACAACTTTCTTCAGAATGGGCAAGCTTCACCCGTCTGAATTCAAGTTGATTATATCACCGGCATTTTTACCAGTCAACATATCCAAGCCAAGTGTAAACAAAATGTAACAGATTTGCAACAAAGCAAACCTGCACTTTTCAGACACTTCAAGCCTGTATATGCCAACCGGTGAACCTGCTCCGTGACATTGTGCAACAAATCCGGCCGCTTACAGGATGATAAAGCCCCCCAGATTTTAGCAAATATAATTATATCACCTGGTAAACAGAGTTACAATAATGAACTGTACAAGTATGGAACATTTTTAATCCCTTTTTTTAATGCATCGGTTCAAAAAAAGTTTCGCTTATAGAGACATATCCTTATGCAGGCATAAAATTTCCTGAGGAAGTTTTATGCTATTGCTGCGTATCAACAAGCAGGAGACATGCTCATTGACTGAAAACCAGATCGGTACCCGTGGCCAAATGGTAGTGGGGGACATTTTAACCTTTCTTAATAAACTCTCGCATACCCGCTATATATTCTTATACAGCAAAGGAGCCGGCATCACGCCGGCTCCCTGTTACGCTAATCGCGAGAGGCTATTTGGAGTCAATGCTTCTCTCGGCCATCTCTATTGCTTTTTTGACAATATTGCCGCAATCCCTGGATGAGACGGCACCCCAGCCTTCAGCCTCAACTGTACTATAGACGCCAAGTTCCTTTGCAATTTCATGCTTGAGCTGCTCGGACATCAAACTTCTGTGTCTACTCACAGTAACGCCTCCTTTTTCGGGTGATACCCGCTTGACAGCGTACATAGACTATATTGCCCCGATAAGTCAGGTTTTATAATGCATCGGTTCATAGAAAATGTTCCGATAGTAGAAACATTTTCTTACCGGGTTGCAAAATTTCCTCAGGAAATTTTGCGGCTAGCTGCGTTTCAACGAGGCTGGTTGCAGGCATAGATTACTGCTCTCATTCATCCAGGGAGTGAGATATGATCACATCCTGAAACCAAATCGGTGCCCGTCACCCGGGCTTTTTACGAAAGCAAAGGAGCCTGGAGGTGGGGGACATTTTAATCTTGTTACAAAAGTCAAAGTGATTATTTTATTATAATAGGTTACTTTTTATGGGTTATGTTAATATACTGTACTATATTTATTGCGAAATCGGTGATTATCCAGGCTAAGGTGGTGGATTTATGGCATATACCGATCGTGAATTATTTGCAAGGCTGATTAAATGCGAAGCCGGCGGAGAAGGCGATAACGGCATGAAGGCTGTTGCCACTGTGGTTATGAACAGGGTGAATGTCTCTGACGGTGAATACCAGCGGACAGGTTTGGGGGACATCCGCAGAGTCATCGAACAGCCTTACCAGTTTACATGCATGCTCGGCGAGGTCGGCGGAGAGGTCAACACACAGAATGTCTGGGCCAGCCCTCCTGAACAGATACATTATGATATCGCCGATTGGGCGCTTTCCGGCAACGTACTGTCAGGTGTGGCACCCTGTCTCTGGTATTACAATCCGTTCAGTGCGGTATGTGAAAGCGAATTTCCCCGCAATGGTTCCGGCAGCCTGTATAACAGAATAAATGAACATTGTTTTTATCAGCCGACTTCCTTATATTATACGACGTAGAATTTGTTTATGAATGCGGCCGCCCGGCCAACAGAAATGGGAGATGATTTTATGCGATACAAAAGTGATTATAATGATAGAACGCAACCAATGGTTTCACCGGAATATATGCCTGTTACCTGCGGCTCATTCAACAGCGGCCTGTTACCTGTGAATTACAACTGGATGCCGAAAGTACCGGTTGGGATGGGAATGGGGTCAGGCCAGCCGGGAGCCATGATGCCCGGAGCTCTAATGCCTTCCTCTATGATGCCCGCAGCTCCAATGCCTGCCGGCTATCCAACCGGTGGCACGCCGGCACCTTTGGTGCCTATGGGCTCAGGTCTTCCTTCAGCCGCTCCTTCCCAGGGAGCTCAGGGAACACCGACAGCTTCCCTTCTGCCTGGGAGTCCAAGTCAGCCATCACCGGTTACACTGGAAAGCAGCTTGTTTACACCGGGTTTTTTACGGACACAAATCGGCAAACTAATGAGGGTTGAGTTCCTGATCGGCACCAATGGACTGACTGACAGAACCGG